>JBBSQD010000224.1:0-10684 GCA_038258185.1 Aggregatilineales bacterium
CCCCCCCCGCCCCCCCCCCCCCCCCCCCCCCCCCCCCCCCCCCCGCGCCCCCAAAAGGTGTGTCTTTCCTGACTACACTTGGCATTCGCGATCAGATTAAATATGCGGTTGATATCAACCCGAATAAGCATGGGATGTATATGGCTGGCACCGGTCAGGAAATCGTCGGCCCGGATTTCCTGAAAGATTATCGCCCTGATGTGATTATCGTCATGAATCCTATTTACTGTGCTGAAATCCAGAAGCTACTGGATGAGCGTGGTATCCAGGCCGAACTGCTGCCGGTGGTTTAGGTGAGACTTCTATGATGTCATCCAATAACCGCTGTATAACTGGTCAGGACGCTACAGACGCAACTGCTTTCTGGGAGATTACACAGGTACCCGTACTGTGTAACGTGTTGTACACCAGTCGCGAAGACGCGTTGAACGCCGTGACAGGCGATATTAAACTGGCTTTCTGTGCGGATTCCGGCCACATTTTCAATACAGCTTTTGACGAAAAACGTATGCAATATGATCAGGCTTACGAAAATTCGCTGCATTTTTCGCCGCGCTTTCAAAACTATGCCAAAGAACTCTGCGGGGGTTTGATCGAGCGTTATGACTTGCACGGAAAGACCCTCATTGATGTGGGCTGTGGCAAAGGTGATTTTCTGAAGCTCATTTGTCAGATGGGCGACAATCAAGGCACTGGCTTTGATAAAAGTTATGTCTTTGATGGCACCGAGCCAGATAACGTCACTTTTGTGCAGGATTTTTACAGCGAAGCCTATCAAAACTATGACGCGGATATGATCTTTTGCCGTCACGTGCTGGAACATATCGAATATCCGCTGGAGTTTGTGCAGGGTATTCGCCGCTTGATTGGTTCGCGCCTGGATACAATTGTTTTCTTTGAGGTGCCGAACGCGCTCTATACACTACGTGATATGGGCATCTGGGACATCATCTATGAGCATTGTTCCTATTTCACGCCCGCTTCCTTAGCTGCTGTATTTACCGAAGCAGGATTTGCGGTTCAGCGTATTGCGGAGACTTATGGCGGCCAGTTCTTAACCATTGAAGCAGTGCCTCTGCCTGCCGGCCAAGAGGGTAGGCTGCCGGAAGCGATCATTTCCCCAGCAGAAATTAAAACGCTGGTGAATGCGTTTGCGCAGAATTATCTTCAGAAATTTGAATCCTGGCAGAGTCGGCTTGCAGCATTGGCAGGGCAGCGAGTCGTGGTGTGGGGTGGTGGCTCTAAAGGGGTGACCTTCCTCAATGCCTTGAAAACCCGTGACCACATCCGCTATGTAGTGGATATTAACCCCCGTAAACAGAGTATGTATGTCGCTGGTACAGGTCAGCAGATTGTATCAGCAGATTTTCTGAAGGATTACCAACCGGATGTGGTGTTAATTATGAACCCGCTCTACAGCGCAGAAATTGAGCAAATGCTGGCAGAACGCGACTTGTATCCATCCATGATAACGGTCTAATGAATCCGCGAAACTGTAAAAAGTATCGATTAAGTGGAGATGCAATCTGATGAAGATCGCATTTGTGAGTCAGGATTTTGATCGTATTTTGCCCAGTGAGGGCGGGGCAGATACCTCTATAGCAATCTGGACACAGCAGGTCGGTCAACGATTGGTGGCAATGGGTCATCAGGTGGTGATTTACAGCAATCAACCCTATATGCGCGGTCAAAAGAAAATTGAGCAGCAGGGCGGTATCGAATATCGCGGGATGCCGGGTGCTATCGCTGAAGGGCGACTGGCGCGTTTAGCCCTTCGCTTTATGCGCCTTTATCAAAAGCTGGAAAAACGCCTGGGAATGAACAGTCCACAGAAACCGACATTTGCCTCGCGTTTCTATCATGTGGAATACAGCCTGCAGGTTGCGCTGGATTTGCGCTCGCAGGGGTCTGATATTGTCCATATTCATCATTTCACACAGTATATTTCGATTATTAGACTGTTCAACCCTGGCATCAAAGTCGTATTGAGCACCCACTGTGACTGGCTCAACGAACTCGACCAGAAAATGCTGCTTGGGCGCTTACGCCACGCTGATCTGGTGATGAGTTCAAGTGAGTATCTGACCAGGCGCAGTAGCCAACGTTTCCCGGAAATCCGTGATCGTTTTGTCACGGTTTATAATGGGGTGGATATGGGTCGTTTTACCAAATCTGCTAAAGAATCAAACACAGACACGCCTGACCATCCACCGCGTTTGCTCTATGTGGGGCGGGTATCACCCGAAAAAGGGGTGCATGTTCTGGTAGAGGCGTTTCACAAAGTGGCAGCAAAATTTCCTGATGCTGAGTTGAAAATCGTCGGGCCAATTTTTAGTGCGCCCTATGAATATATGGCGGCACTCTATGATGATGAGCACGTTACTGCATTGGACGTATTTTATGACCCGGAAGATCATAGTGATGGCGGGTTGTATTATGCGCATCTGAAACGCTGCTTAGAGCCGGATTTAATCAAGCAGACTACATTTGCCGGGGCGCAACCCTATGCTGAGATCGCCGAACATTACCGCGAGGCGGATGTGTTCGTCTTTCCATCTGTTTGTCATGAAGGTTTTGGTATCCCGGTGATTGAAGCGATGCTGAATAATATACCCGTGGTGGGAACCCGTAGCGGGGGTGTTCAGGAAACCATTCAGGACGGAATTACAGGTTTGCTGGTTGGGCGCAGTAATGCTGATGCGTTAGCAGATGCGGTCAACGAACTGCTGGCTGACGATCAACGGCGCGCGGCGATGGGCGCAGCCGGATATCAACGTGCCAGTACGCAATTTACATGGGATCAGTCCGCGGAAAACGCGCTTAAATTTTATCAGCAGATTCTGGCGAAGTGAGGCTGTGCCTGGCATGAATATGATTGAGTATCTGCAATTGAAGGGGATGGGCTATGCTGGCAAATCTGCGTGATTTAACCGAATCTCGTGAACTGCTTTACAGTTGGACAAAACGCGATTTTAAGGTGCGTTACAGTCAGTCTCTTCTGGGAGTTTCCTGGGCTATTTTACAACCATTTTCGCTGATGATTGTGTTTAGTGTGGTATTTTCCGTGTTCGTGAATATCCCGACTGATGGCATCCCATATCCCATTTTTGCTTATACGGCGCTGCTACCGTGGACGTTCTTTTCCAATTCGATCAGCTTCGGTATTCCCAGTCTGATTAACAATCTGCAACTGGTCAGCAAGATTTATTTCCCTCGTGAAGTGCTACCTATTTCGGCAATATGCGTATCCCTTATAGATTTTGTGATCGCATCGTCTATTTTTGCTTTGATGATGCTTTACTATGGGGTTCCGGTTTATGCCACGATGCTGTTGGTGCCGTTTATATTGTTGATTCAGATCATCTTCACCATCGGCGTGACACTATTCGGGGCGGCTTTGACTGTGTTTTACCGTGATGTGCGCTTTGTTATCCCATTGGCATTACAATTACTGATGTATCTTGCCCCGGTAATTTATCCGGTTTCGATTGTGCCCGAATCCATACGCGGTATTTACTTCCTGAACCCGATGGCTGTCGTCATTGACACCTATCGCCGGTTGATTCTGCTGGGTCAGATGCCGGATTGGCCGTATTTGCTCCTCGCCCTGATCATTTCCTGTGTGGTGGGGCTGGGTGGCCTGGCTTATTTCAAGCGTGCAGAACGTTTATTTGCGGATTTGATCTGACACGTTATCGTATCAAGATATCTTGCCTGGGTTAAAAGAGCGGGAAGAGTAATATGGCTGTTATCGAATTTGATCATGTATCCAAGAGTTATCAACTGGGGCAGGGCCGTACCAGTTTGCGGGAGATATTGCCACAAATGGCAGGGCGATTACTGCGGCGCGCCCCGGCGGAAAACAAAGGGCTTTTCTGGGCTCTGAATGATGTGAGTTTCAAGATTGAAACTGGTGAAGTCGTTGGGCTGATTGGGCACAATGGCGCTGGCAAGAGTACCACACTCAAATTGTTGTCAAAAGTCACTTTCCCGGCCAGTGGCACTATTCGCACCCAGGGGCGGATGGCCGCGCTGATCGAGCTTGGCGCTGGTTTTCATCCTGATCTTTCCGGTAGAGAAAACATCTATCTCAACGGCTCAATACTGGGGTTAAAGCGCCGAGAAATTGATGAACAGTTTGACAGCATGGTCGATTTTGCCGGGTTAGAGCGTTTCATTGATACGCCAGTTAAGCGCTACTCATCGGGGATGTATGTGCGGCTGGCGTTTGCCGTAGCCGCACACGTCAAAGCGGATTTACTGCTGATCGACGAGGTTCTTTCTGTGGGTGACGGTGCTTTCCAGCAGAAGTGCCTCACAAAGATGCAGGAGTTGCGCGATAACGGCGCGACCATCGTGTTTGTCTCGCACAACATGGGCAGCATTAACACGTTCTGCAAGCGTGTCATTATGCTGGAAGGGGGCAGTATTGTAGCGGATGGTAAGCCAGATGAGGTTATCCATTACTATCGTCAGCGCCAGAGCAAACTGTCTAAAGAATTATCGCAGAAAGCACTGGCCGCATCTTCGGGGGACTCGGAAGAGGGACTTGTGCGTGAGCCGGTGATTACCCATGTGGAGCTTTTAAGCGCTGATGGTCAAACCGAAAAAACGTTTAGTGCAGACGAGCAGATACTTGTTCGGGCTTACTATGTGGCTCCAGACCCGATTGAGACTTCCGTATTTATGCTGCGCATTCATCGGGCTGATGGGCTGGTCTGCTGTGCCTGGCATAACTGGCAGGGCAAAGACCCATACCAGCAGCATATTGAGGGCGAAGGCATGTTTGAGGCGCTGATTGGCCCTTTAAACCTGGTGCCGGGGGTCTATAGTGTTGAAGCGTTAATCACTGATAGCGTGATGCCTGTGATCTATGCGACCAGTCCACATGATATTTTAACCATCAGTGGTGAACCGCTGGATGAGTTTCATGGTATATATGAACCAGGTATTGAGTGGTTACCGCAGACTATGGAAACTTCATAAGAAATTAAAACCGAATTTATAGAGTAAAGTAGAAAGTCACATGAATGATTTTACACCACATGTGAGTGTTATTGTGGCTGTTTACAATGGCGAGGATACGATTGGCCGTTGTATCGAAAGCTTACTGGAGCAGGACTATCCACCAGATAAATTTGAGGTGATTGTAGTCGAGAATGGCTCCAGCGATAATACTGCGCAGGTTGCCAGTGCGTATCCGATTAAGTTTATCCAGAGTCCCTATAAAGGTAAGCAACCCGCGCTTAACCTGGGGATTGAACAAAGCACAGCCGATATCATCGCGATGACCGATGCAGACTGCATTGCAGAAAAAGACTGGCTGAAATATCTGGTTGAACCCTATCGTGACCCGGAAATTGGTGGGGTTGGGGGAATTATCCAATCGTATAATTATAGTGGACGGAACATCATCGAACAATTTTCCGCTGATTATAATCCTCTGGTCAATTATGTGAGTGGCAAAAATGAGTTTTTGCCGCATCTTTATGGGGCAAATTGCTCCTATCGGCGTGAACTTCTGAATCAGATTGGGAATTATGACACGCGCTTACCGATCTCGGATGATGTCGATACGTGCTGGCGACTTCAACTTGTAACTGGCAAAAAAGTCGTCTATGCGCCGGAAGCGGTCATTAATCACCATCATCGTTCGACGCGCAACGGACTTGCACGGCAGTATTACCATTATGGCTATGGGGAAATCCTGCTGGACATTCTTTATGGCAAATATCCTGATTATCCACGTACGCTGAGCTTTCAGGTGTGGCGTATTCTGGGGCAAGCTCAGGCGCTTTTAAAGTATATTATATCAATGGGCGTGCGTCGGATCCGTTACTATCGCGGACAAATTACCGAATATGAAATGCGTTTTCCAGAGCTTATGTTCCTGATCGAGAAAAACAATATCCGGGGCAAAATCGACGCCATTTATGCAAGCCATTTTATGCGTGATGTCAGCGGAATGCTGCGTAAAGATCCTGCGGATGATGAGGCGTTTGTCAAACGTTTCTTCCAGACTGAGAAAATGTAGAAACACCATTTCCTTGACAAGCATTTGGTTAAAAGTGTCCCTTCCTACAACAGGAAGGGACACTTTTATTTATTGATGGTTGGTATTGTCGATGAGGGTGTTGCGCAGCAGATAGTAGGGCGGGTCGCCAAAATTGGCCCCCAGGATGTCGTAATCGCCATCATTATCAATATCAGCTACGACACCGTTATGTAAGCCTAGTGTCGATACGACTTCCCGCGTCCATGTGAGATTGTCGCCTGAATTGACGAAAATCATGACTTCATCCGGGTCATCGGATTGTTTTAATTCAGCCGTGACGACGTCCAGATCACCGTCCAGATCCATATCCTTGACATGGATCGTATGGGCATAATCCACCTGACCAAGAATATGTTCAGTCCACGGATCGTTGATCGGATCTTCCGGGCCTTCATACCAGACAAGATTACAACCGGGATGCTCCGTACAGCTTACGAACACATCGGTATGGCCATCACCATTGAAATCAATGACATTAAACTTTAGCTCATTGCCGGGGCGCTCGAAAAATTTGTGTGCTGCCCACTCACCATTACGGGCATCATCAGGGGTTTCATACCAGTTACCATGCGCGATGATATCCATATCGCCGTCACTGTCGATGTCGCCAATTTCCATGCCTTCACCTTCCAGCCCACGCACGATGGGGAGTTGTGTCCAGGTGTCATTGTCTTCATGGAACCAGATGAAGATGCTTTCATTCGTGCGTACGACTACATCCAGATAGCCATTTTTATCGTAGTCAGCAAGTGACAAATCCTTGCCGAAATCATCATTCACACCAATGACATGGGCTGTCCATTCGCCGGAGGCTGGATCACCATCGGGGCGCGGATTTTCATACCAGTAAAGCTGGCCGTTTTCGTCAATAGGGATAATGATATCGGGATCGCCATCGTTATCCATATCGCCGACTGCGACATCCGTTGTAAATTCGCCATCCGTTCGACCGATCAAAGTCTGCTTCCAGTCGGGATAGCGATACCAGACCAAACGCTGATTAATGTTCCCGTTCTCGGCATTGATGGTGAGGATGCCATCGAAAAAACCGTCTCCGTCTATATCAGCGAAATCTTTGCAATCGCCATAATTATCCATGTCGATAATGACCTGCGTGAAGTAGGGCGCGACTGATTTATCAATGTCCGCTATGCCGGGATTAACCCACAGGTCAACCGCATTAAACTGCTGCCAGCCAATCGATACGACATCCAGATCACCATCCTTATCGAGATCCTGTGTCTGTGTGCCCAGGTGATTGCTGTGGCTGCTGCTGCCAATGAGATGGCGAATCCATGCCGCACCGTTGCCCCGATTTTCATACCATGCCGTTAATGTGTCGGATGCGGCATCGCGCCCCGTCTGGTCGGTATGCTCACCGGTGATGATGTCCATATCGCCATCACCATCCATATCGGCCACATCCAGGCTGTTTACCGAGCGGAGCGTATCAATGGTATGACGTGCCCAGGTATCATTTACCGGGTCTTCTGGGGATTCAAACCAATAGATGTGGGCATTGTAGTCCCAATCCTGAGTTTCTTCGGTGGTGATGATGTCCATCAGGCTATCACCGTTGACATCAACTAACGCGACCCGGTCTGACCATGCCGTGGGCGCGCTGGATTCGCCAATGATGTGTTTTGCCCAGTCAGAGCTACCATCACCGGGGTTTTCAAACCATATCGTGTGATGTCCATCTATGTCCTGTGTGACGACATCCAGATCCCCATCCACATCCATATCACCTACGGCCACACCTTCTTCTTCGGTGGCATCTGAGATTTGTGTGATCGGCCAGTTGCCGTCTTCAGGGTTCTCGGGGATTTCGAGGTAAAAGAGGTTGGTCGCTCGGGTAAATACCAGCTCGTCTTTGCCGCCTGCGACGATCTGTGCGACGGCATGACCCTGTGTGCGTGCATCCGGTACTGTGCCAATCTCATGGACAGTCCAGCTTTGGGCAGTGGCATCGTCGGCCTCTATCCACAAGACTCGCGCACCGCTGATACCGACTAAATCGGTGAATTCGTCATCATCAATAGCCTCTGCGAAAAAGACATCAATGAGTTCGGGCAGTTCAATGCGTGTCCAACTTTGTTTTAGGTCGCCTTCGGGGTTGAGGTAGAGATAAGATCCGGCAATGATATCGGGCCAATCATCGTGGTTGGCATCTGCAAAGATGAGTCCCATTTTGCCAAACTGGCTTTCAGGGCGATTGTTATCCACAGCGTAGTAATCCCAGTTGGATTGGGCGCTGGTTGCTTGGAGGTTGCTGATCATGAGCAAGACACCTGCCGCAGCGATGGCTATCACAATGACCGCAACTGTTCCGACCAAACGGAGATTTCTAGTGTGTTTCATCATTCCTTCTCTTCACTAATCAAACTCTGTTTTTAGTATAGCACCGTGCAAAAAGTCGACGGCGCTCATTTGTGAAAAAGTTGGGAATTTAAAAGCTGGATGCGAAACAGATTATGGACAATCGACAAATCAAAATAGCTACTTTGTTTATAACCACTAAAAAAAACTGATCAAGTTACCATCTTTTTCTGTGGTTTTGTCCGTAATTTGGCTTAAATGACCAAAAACTTGAACAGGAAGTTTGTCTTAATCGCTGTAAATGTCTTCTTCGCTTTTCGCTATAGTGAGTGTGCTCCAGGCGGTACAGTCTGAATATGCCATAAAGTGATGGATATGCATGAAATCAGCTCCAGAAATTGATTATTCTGAGCGCCATACGCTGTGAATAGTGATCGATTTGAAACATGGTCGTAATTTCAAAAGCGCCTATTCCTGATGTGAAACAAAAAACAGGTGTGGGACGACATGGCGAATTGCGCCTGTCCTTTGTCATGCAGGAAAAGCAAACATCTTTGCGTGAGAGTTTCTTTCGACCACCCTTGCAGGTGATGCGCCCGATCACGGATTCAGCCGGTTGCATGGGGATTTATATCCTTAGCCCAACCGGAGGCATTGTACAGGGGGATCAGTATCATATTGATATTAAGCTGGAACCGCATACCCACGCGCTAATCACTACTATAGCCGCGACAAAAGTCTATAAGATGCCGGATGAATGTGCCACGCAGCATATTCATATCGAAGTGGGTGAAGGCGCGATCCTGGAGTTTTTGCCAGACGCCTTGATTCTGTTCAAGGATGCCGATTTTCATCAGTATGTGGGTATCACTTTGCACAGTGGGGCAGTATGTCTGCTGCAGGATATTGTGATGGGGGGGCGGATTGCACGCGGTGAAGTGCTGCAATTCCGGCGCTTTTTGAATCATATCTGTGTGAAGGACCCACAGGGATTGGTGATGGTGGATAACGCGGATTTTTCTCCGATGGTGAATGATATTGATCAAGCGGGTTTGCTGAATGGTTTTCCCTGCTGGGCAAGCTGGTACATGCTGGGAGATTTAGCGGGGCATGGTATTGATGCCACTGAATTTTGCCAGCAGCACCATGACATAGAGTCGCCGCATGCGATTGGCTCTCTGTCCACTTTGTATCGTAATGGATTAGCTGCCCGGATGCTCAGCCACCGTCTGGAGGCTGTCACGAATACTTTTGAAGATTTGCGCCGTCATTTTCGCCAGGCCATCGGGCGTCCATACTCGGATTTACGCAAGTAAAGGATTTAATTGATGAATTTATCTCCACGCGAAAAAGACAAGCTGATGATTTACGTCGCAGCGATGGTTGCCCGTGACCGCAGAGCCCGCGGGCTTAAGCTCAATTATCCGGAAGCCATCGCGCTGATTACGGCTGAAGTGCTGGAAGGTATCCGCGATGGAAAGAGTGTGGCCGACCTGATGCACTATGGCACCACCATTCTCAGCCGGGCTGATGTGATGGACGGAATCTCGGAAATGATTGATGAAATTCAGGTTGAAGGCACTTTTCCAGACGGCACGAAATTAGTCACTATTCACCAGCCGATACGTTAGGAGCGATGATGAAACCCGGGGAATTTTTGCTTGAAGAAGGCGATATTGTACTCAATGAGGGACGCAAGACTATCGAACTGGAGATCAAAAATACGGGTGATCGTCCTATTCAGGTCGGCTCTCATTTTCATTTTTACGAGGTTAACCGCGCTTTAGAATTTGATCGGGCTGCGGCGCGGGGGATGCGGTTGAATATTCCGTCAGGCGTGACAATCCGTTTTGAGCCGGGGGATATTAAAACAGTTTCCCTGACTGAGCTTAAAGGGACACGCACGGTTTATGGCTTAAACAATTTAATTGATGGCGCATTGGATGAGGAGTAACGTATGCCGCTGAGTATTCCACGCAGCACTTATGTGGATTTGTACGGGCCGACCACAGGTGACCGGGTTCGCCTTGCAGATACTGAACTGATTATCGAGGTCGAGAAGGATCTCACCAGTTATGGTGATGAATCCAAGTTTGGCGGCGGCAAAACTCTGCGGGATGGTATGGGACAGGCCCCTGGTATCACCCGTGAAGAGGGCGCGCTGGATCTTGTGCTGACGAATGCGCTCATTATTGATCATTGGGGCATTATCAAAGCCGATATTGGCATTCGCGATGGACGTATTGTCGGTATTGGCAAGTCGGGCAATCCCGGCATTATGGACGGCGTGACGCCGGGCATGATCGTCGG
>JBBSQD010000225.1:0-10676 GCA_038258185.1 Aggregatilineales bacterium
CACGTCAACCGCGACATTCACACCAGCCCCCGCAACGCTGATACGATGGAAGTCCGCATTGATGCTGTGACCAGCAGCGCCGAAGAAACCCGCGCACTCGGAATCGAAGTGGGTGATTTTATCTTTGTGGACCCGCGTGTGGAAGTCAGCGACAGCGGCTTTATCCGTGGGCGCTTTCTGGATGATAAGGCGGGAGTCGCGGCGATTTATGGCGCGTTGAAAATCCTTCAGGAATCCGGCCTCAAGCCTGCGCAGGAAACCGCGATTCTCATTGCGAATTATGAGGAAGTCGGGCATGGTGGCTCTGCGGGCTGGCCGTATGAATTACATGAACTGCTGACGATTGACATGGGCGCGATTGGCGAAGGCCAGAATTCCGATGAATTTTCGGTGAGTGTATGCGTCAAAGATGGCGGTGGGCCGTATCATTTCCAGATGACCCGCAAGCTGCGCCGTCTGGCCGAGACGCATGCCATTCAGTACAAGCCGGATATTTACCTCAACTACTCCTCGGACGGAACAGCGTATTGGCGTTCGGGTGGGACAGGGCGCGTGGCGCTGATCGGCCCCGGTGTCGACTGCTCACATGCCTACGAGCGTACCCATAAAGACGCGCTGGCGAACTCGATGCACCTTATCGCCCGTTACCTTGTGGATGAGAGCGAGTAGAAGCTGTGCTTTTAGCAATTGATGTAGGCAATACCAATATCCATCTGGGTTTGTGGAATGGCGAAAAATGGCAGCCTTCCTGGCGGGCGCGGACAGTCGCCGATAAGATGCCGGACGAGTATGCTGTGTTGGTGCGCAATTTCCTGAGCAGCGCCGACCTGGGCTATCGTGCCGTAAGCGGCGTGATTATCAGCAGTGTGGTGCCGCCGCTGACCAGCGCCTTCCGCGAACTGACCGAGCGCTATTTCCAGATGGAGCCGTTCATCGTCGACAGCAGCACCCATACCGGCGTGAAGATTGCAATTGATCAGCCTGAGCAGGCCGGGGCGGATCGCATCGTCAATGCGGCGGCGGTCAAAGCACTCTACGGCGGCCCGGCGATTGTGATCGACTTCGGCACCGCGACCACCTTCGACGTGATTTCAGCTGATGGCGCTTATCAGGGCGGGGCGATCTCACCGGGAGTCGGGCTGGCGCACGATGCACTGGTTAGCCGTGCGGCGCGTTTACATAAAGTAGACCTTGTGCCGCCACCGAATCCGATTGGCAAAAATACCATTCACGCTATGCAGTCGGGTATTTTCTGGGGGTATGTCGCGCTGGTGGAGGGGATGGTCATACGCATTAAAGCGGCGATGGCAGATGAAAACACCCGTGTGATTGCTACCGGCGGGCTGGCTCCGCTGTTTGACCAGCACACCACGATCATTGATCTGATCGCCCCGGAACTGACTTTAGATGGCCTGCGCGTGATTTATGAGTTGAATAAAACACCTGTTCAGGACAAATAATGCTCTCAAATGCCTCCATTTGTGGAGGCATTTTTGTTAATCCGTGCTGTGCTGATGCAGAATAGGTGCATTGGCGGTTTCAAACTTCGCTGCATCTGTATTAAACTGTATGAGCTTTATTTCTTTCCGTGCTAATTAATGTGTGTGGTTAACCACCGGGACAGGGCATGTTTACTACTGTGATTACCGCCGTCATCCTTATTGCAACGATGATCGGCTTTAATGCGATGTATGTCGCGGGCGAATTTGCTGCGGTGAGCGCCCGCCGTCAGCGCATCTATCAAAGCGCGCAGGAGGGCAGCCGTCTGGCGAAGATGTTGCTGCCTGTCCTGGAGGATCATCACCGACTGGATAGTTATATCGCCGCCAGCCAGGTCGGCATTACGCTGTCCAGCATTGTGCTGGGTATTTATGGTCAGCAGCAGATTGCGCCGTTGATCGCACCGCTGCTGGCAGGCTTCTCTTTTATCAGTGATGTGGCGGCGGCAGGTGTTTCAGCCACTCTGGTTCTGATTATCCTCACGACTTTACAGGTCGTCTTTGGCGAGTTGGTTCCCAAGTCGCTGGCGCTGCGCTATCCCGAAAAGGTCGCACTGGCTACCGCGATCCCTATGCGCTGGTCAGCCGATATCATCCTCAGGCCATTGATTATCCTGCTGAATGGCAGCGGTGCTTTACTGCTGCGAATTTTAGGCGCCAGCAACGATGGCGGCCATAAGCACGTCCACTCGCCGGAAGAAATTGAATTTCTGATTTCGCAGAGTCACGAAGGCGGTCTGATCGACGCCGAAGAACGCGAACTGCTGGTGAATGCCTTCCGGGTGGGCGAACTGACTGCCGGTGAGATTGTCGTCCCGCGCACGCGGATGGTCGCGGCCTCGCTGGAAATGGATGTCGAGTCGCTGCTGCGCTTTGCCGCCAATTCCGGCTTTACACGTATCCCGGTTTACGCGACGGATATTGACCATATTGTAGGCTTTGTCCATCTGAAAGAGTTGTTCCGCTTGTATATGCAGGACCCGACAGCCTCCGTGAAACCCTTACTGCGCCAGCCATCCTATGTGCCGGAAACCATGATTATCAATGAGGTCTGGAAAACACTGGACAAAGAACAGAGTTATCTGGCAATTGTCTTTGATGAATATGGCGGCACCACCGGCATGATCACCCGTGAAGATCTGATCGAAGAATTGTTTGGCGAATTGCAGGATGAGTTTGACGAGGAAAAACCGGCGATTGCCTCTATAGGGCCACGCCAATATCGCGTGCGCGGCGATGTGCTGATCGCCCATTTAAACAGCCAGTGGCAGGTTGAGCTACATAGTGATGAAGCCAACACAATCGGCGGGCTGGTGCTCTATGAACTGGGGCATGTGCCCAAAGTCGGCGAGGAAATTTCTATCGATGGCTTCAACATCAAGGTGCAGGCAGCTTCGTCAAAAACGATCGATGAAGTCATCGTGACTCTGCCTGAAACATTCGAAGAACAGAACGATGAGGAGGATCAGTAGTGGAGACGCTATTTTCATTTTTCATCATTCTGATCCTGATTCTGCTGAATGGTATGTTTGTGGCGGCGGAGTTCGCCATTATCGGGGTGCGGCATTCGCGGATTGAGCAGTTGGCTGAGGAGGGCAACCGCACGGCCATGCGCCTGCGCAATGTTATGCGCCGGCCTGCACAGGTGGATCGCTATATCGCCACTGCCCAGTTGGGCATCACCCTGGCGAGTCTGGGTCTGGGTATGTACGGTGAACCCGCAATTGCCCATTTGATCGAAGCGCCTCTTCATGACTTCCTGGGGCTGGAAGGCGATATTGTCCATACCATCTCGTTTCTGATTGGCCTGGGGATCATCACGTATCTGCATGTGGTTATCGGCGAAATGGTGCCCAAATCGCTGGCTTTACAGAATGCCGAGCGCACCGTACTCGTGTTAGCCACCCCGATGGTCTTGATGCAGACTGTGTTCTCCTTTGCCATCACGGGCCTCAATGCCATAGGTTTGCTGACTTTACGCCTGATGGGTGTGCCACCGCCGGAAAAAGGCAGTCGCCTGCACACACCGGACGAACTGGAATTGATTGTTTCCGATAGTGTGGTGGGTGGCATGATGGAGGCGGCAGATCAGCAGTTGTTGAGCAACATCTTCGACTTTGCCGAACTGCGCATCAGCCAGATTATGGTGCCGCGGCCCAAGGTCGAGGCAGTGCCTGTGACCATCAGCGAGCCGGAATTGCTGGATCGTATGATGACCTCCCCACACAATCGCTTTCCGATCTACGAAAACAGCCTGGATAATATCGTGGGGATTTTGCACCTGAAAGACCTGGTGAATCAGCAGTTAGACCGCCAGCCTTTCGACCTGCGGCAGTTGCTGCATGTTGCCCCGGTTGTGCCGGAAAACGTGATGGCGGAAGATGTGCTGGAGATCCTCAAAAAGCGCCATGTGCATATGGCCGTGGTCATTGATGAATATGGCGGTACGGCGGGCATTGTCACCCTGGAAGACCTGATTGAAGAGGTTATGGGTGATGTGCGTGACGAGTTCGACATGGCCGAAGAACCCGATATTGTCGAAGTCGAGCCGGGGCATTTATGGGTGCAGGGTGGCTTACGTCTGGATGATCTGGATGATTATGTTGACCTGGGCGAACATGAATACGATGTCGAAACTGTCGGTGGCTTGCTGCTGGCATTGATCAATTTACCCGCTAAAGCCGGGGATGAAGCCACCGTCAATAATGTGCGCTTACAGGTCGAAGATGTCGATGGCCTGTCGATTGAGCATATCTCTGTCTGGTTTACGCCGCCACAGCCCGACCCCGAAGAAACTCATTAAATCGCCATGACAATCACGAGGCAAACAAAAAGCGATCAGATTTTTCTGATCGCTTTTTTGTGCTCCACAGCCTGGATTCGAACCAGGAACCTATCGGTTAACAGCCGATTGCTCTGCCGTTGAGCTACTGTGGAAGATGGACTGTATATTAGCAAACGCACTGGTGCATGTCAAGATTAGTTTTGTGCTGATTTTGCAATTTCCTGCTTTAATAGTGCTCATTGGGAATAGGACAACGGTAATTTGCACGTCCTGCTGAAGGGGGTAAGATTGGGTCTTGTTTGGACACAGCATAGAGAGTCAGGTGTGCGATGAGTGTCGAGGTTCGTAAAGTCGATAACCCAGCCGATTATAAAGCATTTTCTGAATTTCCCTGGGTGCTGTACAAAGATGATCCCAATTGGGTGCCGCCGCTGTTATCCATGCGCCGCGATATCCTCGATCAGAAAAAAAGCGCTTCCTGGGAATATATGGAAGGTGATTACTTCGGGGCGTGGCGTGGGGATAAGCTGGTCGGGACGATTGCCGCTTTTATCAACCCACGGCATAACGAATTCTGGGAAGAGCACATCGGCTGGTTTGGCGCCTTCGATGTCTACGACGATCAGGAAGCGGCCACTGCGCTGCTGACTACCGCTGCGGAATGGGTCAAGGCGCGCGGCTACGATGCTATCCGCGGCCCGCAGACGTTTACCACGCACGAAGACTGCGGCCTGCTGGTCGATGGTTTTATGCGTCCGGTGCTGCTGATGCCTTATAACTATCCCTATTATCAGAAACTGGTCGAGAACGCCGGTTTTACCAAGTCGATGGACATCTACAGCTTTCACCTCAGCCGCGACATGGTCAAAAATGTCAGCCTTGAGGACAGCATGGGGCGGCTGACCCGTGGCGTGATGCGCCGCCACAATATCACCATTCGCCCGATTGATCGTCACCGCTTAAAAGAAGAATTTGAGCTGTTTAAAGAAATTTATAACGATGCCTGGGATAAAAACTGGGGCTTCGTGCCCATGACTGAGCGTGAGCTGGACACGCTGGTGGAAAGCCTGGGGCAGTTCTTCGACCCGGATTTCGCCTTTTTTGCCGAAGTTAATGGCGTGCCTGCTGGCTTTGTGCTGGCTATCCCGGACTTTAATCAGGTTCTGCAACACGCGCATGCTCAACCGGGTACACCGGAAGTTTTTACCCTGCTCAAAGCGCTGTGGTACTGGAAAATCCGCCCGGTAATGGATTGGGTTCGCATCCCCTTAATGGGTGTGCGCCAGGAATTCCGCAACAAGGGCATTGATATCGCGCTGCATTATCATGTGCTGGAAGTCTGCCTCAGCAGCCCACGGATTAATCACTGTGATGGCGGCTGGATTCTGGAGTCGAATAAGGATATGGTGGGCATCGCCAAAAAGCTGGGGTCAGAAATTTATAAGACCCATCGTTTCTATGAGTTAAAGTTATAATCTGGTTATCAATCTGTTATAATCGGCGTTGTTTGCTGAGCAGGTGATGGCAATTCACCGCATACCATAAGGGTTCTGAAGATGGCTAAAATCCTGATCGTTGATGATGAGCACCTCACTGTAGAAATGCTGAGTACCTTTTTGAACTTAATCGGACACGAATCTATCGGTGCGTTGTCTGGCCGTCAGACATGGGACAAGCTGGCCTTTGAAGAGCCCGACGCAGTACTGCTGGATATCATGCTGCCGGATGGTAACGGGCTGGAGATCTGCCGGATGATGCGCAGCAAACCCAACATGGCAACCCTGCCCATTATCATCATCTCCGCCCATGCCCCGCCCATGATTCAGGAAGCAACCGCAGCGGGTGCCAGTGGCTATCTGGCCAAGCCGATTCAACTGCCGGCGCTGAAGGCCAAACTGGCCGAAGTCGGCATTTCTTAACCGTCAATCTGGTCAATCAGAATTTGTGTCGCCTCAGCCGCTGTGTTCTGGCCGGATAACACCGCAATCAAAGCGGTCTGCACAGCACGGGCGAAAGCGCCACCTTCAGTATCGGACTGGGGGAGTATGCCATTGGTCAGCAACTGACGGGAAAAGGCCATATAATCCTCATCCCCTGACTGCTGCAAAGCCGTGCGCTGTGACGGCAGCATATTGACCGTGCGATTGTATTCTCCCTGCCGGTTGGCGTTCAGCATCCAGTTCAGAAAGCGGATTGCCAGTGCCTGACGGTCAGCATTGGGGGTGGTCAGCACCCATATCCAGCCGTCCACTTCGCTGATGAGTACGCCGGACTCAGTCGGAATGGGGCCGTAATCCAACGGTACCCCGGCCTGCACCAGCTCCAGATACTGCGTGGAGCCGATCAGGCCAGCCTGAATATTGCCTTCAATCAGGTCATTGATGTAATCAGTCGATGCGGTGAAATTGAGCACATCCGGGTCGATCAGCCCCTGTGTGAGGGCATCCTCGTAAAATTGCAGCGTGGATAGCAGCGCCTCCTCATTGATGGATACCGCACCGCTGGCTGGTTGTGTGCCACCCGCCGCCAGATATTCGGTGTAAATCAGGCTGTTGATGTCTGTGACCTGGGCTGCCGGGAATACAAACGAAAAACCGGATTGCAGAATGTCGTTGTAGCGCCACGAAGCTGGTGCAGCAGGCTCTTCATCATTGCCGGGACGGTAGGCGATATGCTGAGTTTCCAGCGCATAAGGCAAGCCATAAAGCTGGCCGCCGACATTGCCCAATTCCAGCGCAATCGCATACAGATCGCCCGTGACCGCGCTGGAGATGCGTCCATCCAGCGGATAGATCAACCCCGCCTGTGCGGCTGCGATCAGGTCTGCACGGCGTAACAGGGTGAGGTCGGGCAGGGCGCCGGGGGCCACCGGGCTGGCGGTGCGCAGCGTCGATAAGATTCCGCCGGGGTCCATTTCGTTTTTCCAGCGCAGCTCCACCACCATATTGCCTTGCGCGACCTGAAAGCCACTGATCTGTTCCGACAGAATATCGACTGCGTCACTGTTATCCAGCGGGGCAAGCGGTGCCGGCCACCAGACAGACAGACGTGTCGGCCCGGATTCTGTCGCAGCGGGGGATGCGGTTACGGTAGGGGTAGTGGCCTGTGCGACTGCGGACGGCAGCGGCGTGATTTCGAGCTGCTCAGTGAGCATCACATCATCCGGTGCTGCCGTGTCCGCACTACAGCCACTAAAAATGACCAGCACGATTCCTATAGCAGCTAGCGACGTGTACAATTTTGTCCCAGGCATCGCGTTTTATCTCCTATGTAAACTGGCTCGGAGAATTATACACGAACTATCTGAGGTTGTGATTTGCGGTTTCAGGACAGCAGTTGCAGCACCAGCACAATCACATACGTCAGGATCGAACCGCCGGTTAAGCCAAAAATCACATTGCGCGGGATGTCGCGTATCTGAAAGCCGGTGGTGGCGAAAAAGATGATTTTGACAATATCCCCGGCGATCATGAAGACGCAGAAGGGCACCAGCCGCCCTTCGATCAGGCCGGGGGTCGCCAGCCCCAGTACCATGCCCCAGTGACTGAGCACATTAAAAATAATGAACACCATCGCGATGATTTCGCGGTCAATGACGCGGTCGGCAATCGCTAAGGTGAGCAGCAGCGCCATAAAGCCCAACACGATCAATTGAATGGCCTGCGTACCTTCCGGGAAGGCCAGTGAGCCGGTTTGTAAGGCGGCTATCCCCGTGCTGAGTCCGATGAGCACCGCGAGAGTCTTCAGGCCGGTTTCGACCCAGCCTAATGTCCCATAATCCCCGATATGCCATTGTCGCGTTGCTGATGCCATGTTGCTCTCCTGTCCCTCAGAATGTATCGCGTGGAGTATAGCCATTTCGCTGGTTTTGCGCTGGATTTGGCCGTGAGTTGGGGTTTGATCGTAATGTGGGCTTGGCGTACACTAGACAGGTTAATTTGATCATATAACCCTCAGGAACAGAATGATGCAAACACAGAATTTACGGGTCGGGATTGTTGGCATGGGCTGGGCTGGCGAGACTCACCTGAAAGCTTATCAGCAGATGCCGAATGTGGACGTGGTCGCCCTGGCTGACCCACGCGAAGAACGGCTGGCCACGCTCAAAACCCTTTATAGCACCGTGGAACATTTTTATACCGATTATCAGAACCTGATTGAGCGTGACGACATTGACGTGGTCAGCGTGGCAACACCCAATTTTCTGCATGCACCGGTAGCGATTGCCGCGCTGCAAAGTGGCAAGCATGTCCTGACCGAGAAGCCGATGGCGCGCACGGTGGAAGAAGGCGAAGCCATGATGAAAGCCGCGATTGCGGCGGATCGTGTGCTGCAGGTGGCCTTTAATCATCGTCGGCGCGGGGATGTACAGGTCTTAAAGAAGTACATTGATGAGGGTGGCCTGGGAAAAGTCTATAATGCCAAAGCCTACTGGATGCGTCGCAGCGGCATTCCCGGTATGGGTGGATGGTTCACCAGCCGTGAGCAGGCCGGTGGCGGCCCGCTGATTGACCTGGGTGTGCATGTGCTGGATATGGCGCTGTACCTGATGGGCGAGCCGGAAGTAGCCGCGGTCAGCGGCATGACTTATGCCGAACTGGGGCCGCGTGGTCTGGGCAGTCGTGGGGATCGGGTCGCAACCGGCCAGTATGAAGTCGAAGATCTGGCGACGGCATTTATCCGTCTCAAGGGCGGCGTAACGCTGCTGCTGGAAGCCAGTTGGGCGGTCTATGGACGACACGGCGATGATTATGGCGTGGTGCTGCACGGCACGGATGGCGGCGCGGATATTGATGTGGTGCAGTATAGCTGGGAAGACACACTGACCATTTATAACGATATCGGCGGCACCACTGCGGTGACTCGCCCCAGAGTGACCAAAGGCGAGGGCCATGTGTCGGTGGTGCGCGAATTTATTGAGGCGGTGCAGGGCAACGACTGGCAGAGTCATCGCGGCCAGGAAGGTCTGCGCCGTGCCCAGATTATCGAGGCGATTTACCAGTCTGCACAGGAAGGTCGCGAGATCGCCCTGACGGACGCGGCTGAGAAGCTGAGCGAGTAAGCACATTTTTATTGCGTGTGCTTTGCGAAACAGCCTCTGACGTCAGGGGCTGTTTTTAATTGTTCAAGCGGTATGATTAGATCGCAAAACAGGAGATTATTATGGCATCCCAAGTGCAGGGACAGGAACAAGGCTACGATTGGATATTCATAGAAATCTGGGTTGAAACCGGATTAAGAACACCTCCGATTTTAGAACTTATATGTCGACGATCCGATCTTTATGAAATCGTTGATCCGAGGAAAAATTATCAGGTCATTTTCTCAACCCCAGACTATATGGAGGCAGCGTATTGGCTGGCGGAAGATGAATATCAACGCGTCACAGGAAAATTAGTGAACCCGCTGCTTGATCAACCGGATGAAGATGACGAGGTATAAGCATTCAAGGAGGTGCATACCTTCATAGACGTGATAGCACGAGGGTATTCGGTTTTTAGGAGTCAGTATGCAAGAACATGAAAGTGGTTTGTATTTCGATTTCAACAAAGCATTCCTGGAACAACTTGAAATTCTCAATTCAAGCATACGAGTCCGTTTGCGAGATTTCGCAGTTCTAGGAGGATATGCTGATATTGATCGATATACTTTGTACCCTGAATGTACAATGGTCTATGAAAATGTTACCTATTCGAAACGGGTGATTTCCGAGTACAAAGATAGAAATCGTCAAAGTTTCAAAAAACCCTATCAGATTATT
Source organism: Aggregatilineales bacterium (assembly GCA_038258185.1). Lineage (GTDB taxonomy): Bacteria > Chloroflexota > Anaerolineae > Aggregatilineales > Phototrophicaceae > JAIOHN01. The sequence continues at coordinate 10,046 of JBBSQD010000225.1, forward strand.
GATACTGATTTCCCTTCCACACATCAAACATCCTATTTGCATTTTCTTGACGTTGTTTCAGACAAAATGAATGCTTATACAAGTTGGGAAATAATTGCTTCGACTGTACGTATCGAATTACCAAACCAAGTCGTATAAGATGGATAAAACAGTTCGCCAATTACTTGACAATAACCAGCTCGATTCTCAAACAGAAATACAAAACTTCATTCAAGCCCTCGATGAAATAAAGAAGGATCAAAACCCAAGTTTAATTTCAGATTTACTACTGGTGTTTAGCGATTCCGCTGTTCACATCCCACCCATGCAATCACTTCAAACATATGTTGAGAGTTTCGACTTTGATGTTTGGATTCTGACCTTACCCCGATTCAACGGACGGTAAAAGTGTCAGGGGAGGCAAGCTGCTCGTAGTCGGCAGGGCTGAGATAGCCCAATGCCGAGTGCCGCCGCTGACGGTTGTACCAGATTTCAATGTACTCAAAGAGCGACCTACGCGCGGCGGCTCGTGAAGGAAAAGGACGATCCACACACTCGATTTTCAGCCTACCCCAGAAGCTCTCCTTCATGGCGTTGTCATAACAGCGTCCCACGGCACTCATGCTGATCTGAACTTCAGCCGCTTCCAGTA
>JBBSQD010000226.1:0-10631 GCA_038258185.1 Aggregatilineales bacterium
CAAGTGACATACCCGTATAAAAGCCTCTCTGCATTCGTATGCTGCTTAATGCTGATTGTTTTCATCCCAAAACGGATTTTTAGTGATTTTTCTTAAACTTAGTGAGTCATAATCTGTTGGGTAAAATAATTATTGAATACAAGTAATATTTTTCGTAGTGAGAACCATCTAATAAAATAGGGAAACATAGCATAGATTCGCTATAATTGAAGTTATTGTTGACCAAACTGAAAACGGGAGCCAAAGATGACAAAATTACATGAGCTGGCAGACATAGGACAATCAATCTGGCTCGACTATATTCGGCGTTCATTTACCACATCGGGTGGGCTGCAAAAGCTTATTGACCAGGGTGTGCGCGGGGTTACCTCCAACCCGGCGATCTTTGAGAAGGCCATTGGCGGCAGCGATGATTATGACGATCAGATGGAGGAACTGGTCGCTGCTGGCAAATCGGTCAATCAGATTTACGAAGAACTGGCTGTCGCAGACATTAAGCAGGCGACGGATCTGTTCCGGCCACTGTATGACTCGACGGATGGTGAGGATGGCTATGTCAGCCTGGAGGTAAGTCCGGGGCTGGCAAACGACACCGATGGCACACTGGCCGAAGCGCGACGTTATTTCAAAGATCTGGAACGACCCAATTTAATGATTAAAGTCCCGGCCACTCCGGCTGGAATCCCCGCCATCAAACAGCTTATTGGTGATGGCATTAACGTCAATATCACGCTGATGTTTTCGATGGATCATTATGACGCGGTTGCCGAAGCCTATATCGCTGGACTGGAACAACTGGCCGCCAATGGTGGTGATCTGAGCAAGGTCGCATCCGTCGCGTCATTCTTTGTCAGCCGTGTGGATGCCATGCTCGACCCGCAGTTTGAAAAAGCCGGAGCGCCGGAATTAAAAGGCGAGATTGCTATCGCCAATACCAAACTGGTTTACCAGCGCTTCAAAGAAGTGTTCAGCGGCGAACGCTGGGAAAAACTTGCGGCGAAGGGCGCTCGCGTGCAGCGCCCGTTGTGGGCCAGCACCAGCACGAAAGACCCTGCATTCCCCGATACCCTGTATGTCGACAATCTGATCGGCCCGGATACGGTGAATACCCTGCCGCCCGAGACATTAGACGCATTTCTGGATCATGGCACCGTAGCGATAACGGTCGAGGATAATCTTGAAGAATCTCGCGAAAAGATTGCACGTCTGCCAGAGTTGGGTATTGATCTGGACAAGGCCACTGAAGAATTACAGACTGAAGGCGTGGACAAATTCATCAAACCATTTGACTCCCTGATGGAAACCATCAGCACCAAGCGTGACAAACTGCGCGCTGAAACCCAGCATATCGCAGTGGATGTGGGGCGCTATGAAAACCCCATGGAAGATGCGCTGGACGAGCTGGAAAATGAAAAAATCATTGCCCGTATCTGGGCACAGGATTATACGGTCTGGCGGCCAGACCCCGATGAAATCAGTAATCGGCTGGGTTGGCTGGATGTGGCTGACCGTATTCTGGATGAAATCATGGACGGCAAGCCCTCGGCTGAAGTGATGATCGATGGCAAATGGCAGAAGGCTGACACGATTGAAGCATTGGTCAGTGCTGCGCAGGCCGCAGGCTATACCCAGGCTTTACTGCTTGGCATGGGTGGCAGCAGCCTCGCCCCGGAAGTTTTCCGCAAAACATTTGGCGTGAAAGACGGTTATCTCGACCTGCACGTGCTGGACAGCACCGATCCCGCTGCGGTTCTCGCCTATGACAAACAACTTGACCCGGCTAAGACGCTGTACATTGTCTCGACCAAATCCGGCGGCACAGTTGAAACGCTGTCGTTTTTCAAGTATTTCTACAACCGTACTGTGGAAAAAGTCGGTGCTGATAAAGCGGGCGCGCATTTTGTCGCTATTACCGACCCCGGTAGTTCGCTGCAAAAATTAGCCAGTGAATATCAGTTCCGTGCGATTTTCCTGAATGACCCCAATATTGGCGGACGTTATTCAGCCTTGTCGCATTTTGGCATTGTCCCGGCGGCCTTGGTTGGCGTGGACGTGAAGCGGTTGCTGGAGCGTGCCGTTGCGATGGCAAAAGGCTGCTCACCCCAGCACAAAGGCGCGGATAATCCCGGCGCGTGGGTCGGGGTTGCATTGGGTGAACTCGCAAAAGCAGGCCGCGATAAAGTCACTCTGATTGCCTCACCGCAGTTGAGCCATTTTGGTGACTGGGTGGAGCAACTTATCGCTGAGAGTACCGGTAAAGATGGCAAAGGTATTCTGCCCGTCGTCGGTGAACCGGTTGGCAAGCCTGGTGTATATGGCTCAGATCGCGTATTTGTCTATCTGCATCTCGAAGGCGATTCCACCCATGATGCCGCGATTGATGCGCTGGAAAAAGCGGGTCAGCCCGTTATTCGCCTGAACCTGCATGATCTTTACGACATGGGTGGGCAGTTTTTTCTGTGGGAAATGGCTGTCGTGGTGGTTGGTCAGAGGCTGGATATTCAACCCTTTGACCAACCCAATGTGGAAAGCGCCAAAATCTCGGCCAAGAAAATGGTGTCTGCCTACAGCGAAACCGGTAAATTGCCAGAGCAGACAGCCCTCCTGAGTGATCAGGGCGTGACTGTCTATGGGGACGTGACCGCTGACTCACTGGGGGGGGCACTGAGCGCATTTCTGGGACAGGCACAGGCGGGAGATTACATCAGCCTGCAAGCGTATGTAAACCCGGATGCGGCGGCTGGCGAAGCGCTGGATGCGATTCGTTTACATCTGCGTGACAGCACCCATCTGGCGACGACGCTGGGTTATGGCCCGCGTTTCCTCCATTCAACCGGTCAGCTTCATAAGGGCGATGGCGGTAATGGCCTCTTCATCCAGATCACATCGGATGCTGTGGAGGATATTGCTATTCCTGAACAGGCCGGTCAGTCTGCTTCATCAATTACCTTTGGTGTGTTAAAGTTAGCCCAGGCTCTGGGTGATGCCGAAGCTCTCCATGATAATGATCGCCGGGTCTTGCGCTTGCATGTCGGTAAAGATGTGCCAGCTGGTTTGAAAGCGATCCAGCAGGCGCTGTAATTCTATTGGGGTGTTCCGACGGGGCACCCCATCACAAACTTAGGGGAAAATCTTGAGCGACGAAGTGATTCGCCTCAAACAACAGGCGGCTAATCGTGCTGTTGAATTTGTTCAATCCGGCATGGTGTTGGGCCTGGGTGAAGGTAGCACGGCGATCTGGGCCGTCCGCCGCATCGGGGAACTTTATCAGGCGGGGGAACTGGTCGATATTGTGGGGATTGCGGCTTCGATTAACATCGAAAACGAAGCGCGCAAGCTCGGCATTCCGCTGACCACGCTGGAAGATCATCCTGTAATTGACCTGACGATTGATGGCGCGGACGAAGTTGACCCGCAGTTAAATCTGATCAAAGGTGGCGGAGGGGCCTTACTGCGCGAAAAAATTGTCGCGCAGGCTTCCAGGCGAGAAATTATCATCGTGGACGAATCGAAATTGTCGCCACAGTTGGGCACAAACTGGGCCGTGCCGGTAGAGGTGATTCCTTTTGGCTGGCGCTCCCAGGCGGCCTATCTTGAAGGTATGGGCGCAACGGTGACGCTGCGTGAGCGGGATGGCAAAATTTACAAAACTGACCAGGGGAATGTCATTCTGGATTGTGCTTTTGGCGCCATGTCGGATGTCACTTCGGTGGCGATGCGCATTAAAGCGCGAACCGGCATTGTCGAACATGGTTTATTTTTAGGGTTGGCAACGGATGTGATTGTCGCCAGTCCTGTGGAAATCAAACATATTAAACGTAGTTAATTCAGGGCAATGCGTATTGCCCCTTACAGACAGGAGATAAAGTCATGAAATTAGGTCTGGTAGGTTTAGGTCGTATGGGAGCAAACATGGTGCGCCGGATGGTGAAGGGCGGCCATGAGGTTGTGGTATCCAATCGTAGCCAGGGGCCGATTGATGAAGTCGTCAGTGAAGGTGCCATTGGCTCGACATCGCTGGCTGATCTGGTGAGTCAGTTAGAAGCACCGCGTGTGGTCTGGCTCATGCTGCCTGCGGGTGACATCACTGAAGATCATATCCACCAGTGTATGGATCTGCTGGAGCCGGGTGACATTATTGTCGACGGTGGCAACAGTAACTTTAACGACACCATGCGCCGTTCCGAAATGGTCAAATCAAAAGAACTGCATTTCGTGGATGTCGGCACCAGTGGCGGTATCTGGGGCATCACGGAAGGTTACAGCATGATGGTCGGCGGCACGGATGAGGCTGTCGCGGTGCTGCGGCCTGCGCTGGAAACACTCGCACCCGCGCCTGATCTCGGTTGGGGCCATATGGGGCCCAGCGGTTCCGGTCATTTTGTGAAGATGGTTCATAATGGTATTGAATACGGCATGATGCAGGCCTTTGCAGAAGGCTTCGAGATTATGAATGCCCGTAAAGATTTCGACCTCGACATGCATCAAATCGCTCAGGTCTGGCAGCATGGTAGTGTGGTGCGTTCCTGGTTGCTGGATCTGACGGCAGACGCGTTGGCCGAAGACCCCAAGCTGAGCGCGATTGCGCCCTATGTGTCGGATAGTGGCGAAGGTCGCTGGACGGTGTTTGAGGCCATCAATCTGGATGTTCCCGCACCGGTGATCACACTGGCGCTGCAAATGCGTTTTATCAGCCGTCAGGACGACAGTTTTGCCGCCCGTATGCTGGCTGCGATGCGTAAAGGTTTTGGCGGACATGCGGTTAAAGCCGCTGAGTAAGGATAAATATGACTGAGGCAACTACGGTTGTAATTTTTGGCGCTTCTGGTGATCTGACTAATCGTAAATTGGTTCCGGCTTTATACAATCTGTATCTCAAGGAGCGCCTGCCAGAGACCTTTAACGTGGTTGGAATTTCGCGGACGAAATTCAGTCATGAGGAATGGCGCGATAAACTGCGCGAGGGTGCTGAGGAGTTTTCCGAAAATTCATTCGATGCGGATCAGTGGGAAAAATTTGCCGAGCATTTGTGGTATGCGGCAGGTAATGCCAATGAACTGGACGATATGAAGCGCATTAATGAATTTCTGGCAGAAACTGAAGGTGACTCGGCAAATCGTCTGTATTATCTTTCAGTTGCGCCGGACTTGTATATTCAAATTGTGGAAAACCTGGGCAAGTTAAAAATTGCTAAGGATAATGCCGATTACTGGCGGCGGATTGTGGTCGAAAAGCCTTTTGGCCGTGACCTTGAGTCGGCACACAAGCTGAATGACGAAATCCACAAGGTGTTCGACGAAAATCAGGTTTATCGAATCGATCATTATCTGGGCAAGGAAACCGCGCAGAACATCATGTTCCTGCGTTTTGCCAATGCGATCTTCGAGCCGATCTGGAATCGTAACTATGTCGATAGTGTGCAGATTTCGGTGCTGGAACAGGTCGATGTCGGCCATCGTGGAGCCTATTACGATAGCTCCGGTGTGCTGCGCGATATGTTTCAGAATCATCTGCTGCAATTGATGACGCTGATTGCGATGGAGCCACCGGCATCATTTGATGCGGACGCGGTACGCAACGAGAAAACCAAAGTGTTGCAGGCCGTCCGTCCGATTGACCCGTTCGATACGGTCTGCGCCCAGTATGCCGGCTATAAGGATACCGAAGGGGTCGCGGCTGATTCGCAAACCGCAACCTATGCCGCGCTTAAACTCAACATTGATAACTGGCGCTGGCAGGGGGTGCCGTTTTACCTGCGTTCCGGTAAGGCCTTAACCCGCAAGCTGAGTGAGATCACAGTGGTCTTTCGTCAGCCGCCGCATTCCATGTTCAGCAATGGTAATGCTAATTTCACGCCTAACATCCTGTCGATCTGTGTACAGCCAGATGAAGGTATCCATCTGAGTTTTGAAGCCAAGCTGCCGGACTCTGCCCGTAAAACAAGTTCCGTCAACATGGAATTTCACTATGCGGACTCGTTCAGCGAATACGTCATCCCGGAAGCTTATGAACGGTTACTGCTGGATGCGTTACTGGGGGATGCAGCATTGTTTACCCGCAGTGAAGGCGTGGAAGTGTCGTGGGAATTGATGGACCCGGTGATTAAATTGTGGGAGTCGGCTGATGGCCCACAGTTAGCCAGCTATGAACCTCAAAGCCTGGGACCAAAGGAAGCCGACGAACTGCTGGCGAATGATACCCGTATCTGGCGTTTGGGTTGTATCCATGAATAAGGAACTTTGATGAAGGAAATCCGTATTTACCCGGATCATACGCTGCTGATGCAGGCTGCGGCGGAGCAATTCACCAGCCTCTATGAAGCCAGTGTCGTGGCACAGGGTCACTTCACGGTCGCGTTGTCCGGTGGGTCTACACCCAAAGCTTTATATGCGCTGCTGGCTGAGCCGCAGTTTTCGCGTTATATCGACTGGTCAAAGGTCTACTTCTTCTGGGGGGATGAGCGTGCTGTTCCCCCAGAAGATGACGACAGTAATTATCGAATGGCTAAACTGGCGTTGTTCGATCTGGTGGATGTACCTGCTGGCAATATCTATCGCATGTACGGAGAGTCTGACCCTAAAGAAGCCGCTGCCGATTATGAGCGGCGGCTGGTGGAATTTTTCAATCAACGTGATGATGGCAAGGTCGCCTTTGATCTGCTGCTGTTAGGGATGGGTGATGATGGTCATACCGCGTCGCTGTTCCCGCATACCGCCGCGCTGGACGAAACCGAAAAGCTGGTCGTGGCGAATTTCGTCCCTAAGCTGGATACCTGGCGCATTACTCTAACGACTACGTCGATTAACGCCGCTCATCATATCCTGTTCCTGGTGTCTGGTGCTTCTAAAGCAGGAGTATTGCATGAAGTGTTGGAAGGGGCGCGTCAGGCACGAGAATTGCCTTCGCAGGTCATTAACCCGGTTGAAGGTCAGTTGATATGGTTGCTGGATGAAGCGGCAGCCCGTTTATTAACACAGACAGGATAACGGATCATGCTCATGCCACCGGATGAAAACCTTTATGATGAGACGGTCTGGTTGATTGTGTGGCAGGTGCCATCAGGGAAAGTCTTCACCTATGGGCAAATCGCCACAATGATCCCCGCGCCAGAAAGTATCGACCTGCCCAGCTACGAGCGAATCGCGCCGCGCTGGGTCGGTTATGCCATGAATCGGGCGATGAGTTCCGCCTTGAATGCCCCGGCTGAAGGGGATAAACCGCACATCCCCTGGCAGCGCATCGTCAATAGTAAAGGCGGCATCAGTTTGCCGGAGGGCAGTAATTCGGCCAATCAGCAGCGCGTCAAGCTGGAAGCGGAAGGCGTGGTTTTTAACGCCAGGGATTTAATCGACTTTAACGCGTATGGCTGGGATGGCCCGGACGACGACTGGCTGAATAAACATGGCTTTTTTAAGCCGCACTCGATGAAAAAGAAGAAACCCGCTAAGGATGACCCGGAAAATCCTGCACAGTTGAGTCTGTTTTAGTGCTAAGAAGATTTTGCCCCTCTTGTAATTGCAAGAGGGGCTTTTGTTTTAACTGGCGACAATTTTGCGGTGATGGTTAATTTCTTCCTGCAGTTTTTGCGCGGCCTGTGCCGGATCATCCGCGAAAATCACGCTGCGCGAGGCGCTCATAATCAACCCCAATCCGGCGCTGTTTAAACCGGCCTGAATAGTCTCTTTAATGCTCCCGCCCTGCGCACCCAGCCCCGGTACCAGCAGCGTCATATCGCCGGTCATCTCCCGCACGTGCCGCAATTCATCGGGATAAGTCGCGCCAACCACCAGCATGCAATTATTGTTGGTATTCCATTCCTGGCTGACTTTTTGCGCGACCACTTCCCACAGACATTGATCGCCCACTTTTAAGTCCTGCAATTCGCCAGCGGCTGGGTCGGACGTGCGCGACAGGATAATGCAGCCTTTTTCTTTTCGATCTGTGAATGGCCGCAGCGCCTCTCTGCCGAGATAGGGATTGAGTGTTACCGCGTCGAAACCAAACCAATCGAAGATGGCCTGGGCATAAGCCTGACTGGTTGAGCCAATATCGCCGCGCTTAGCATCGCAGATGGTCAGAATATCGGGGTGATTCTGTTGCAGATATTCCAGCGTCATGCGCAGCGAACTGAGGCCCCGGTCACCACGGGCTTCATAGAAGGCAATATTGGGCTTATAAGCCGCCACATACGGGTGAGTCTGTTCGATAATCCAGCGGTTAAATGAAAACAGTGGATATTCGTAATGAGTATAAGCTTCTGGCAGACGGTTGAAATCACTATCCAACCCCACACACAACAGCGAATCGACCGCTGTTGCCCGTTGATTAAACTTTTCAATCGCATTCATATTTCCATCTCCTGTTGATTGGCCCAACCGTGCGGATCTTCTAACCATTCCTGAATAATAGCCATTTCTTCTGGCCCGAAATATCCCTGATCCAGTGCTTCCTGCGCAATTGTTGTAAACGCGGTCAGCGTATGCAAGCGTACTCCCGCTGCGGCAAATGCCACTCTGGACATATTGAAACCATAACTGGTGATCGCCAGACAATCCTCGACGATGGCGCCGCTTTCGCGCAAGGCCGCCACGCCGGACAGACTGCTGCCGCCGGTCGTCACCAGGTCTTCAACCAGCAGTACACGTTTGCCGCTGACGTCATCCCCCTCGATGCGCCGTTTCTGACCATGCCCTTTGGCTTGCTTGCGTACGAACACCGAGGGTTTGTGCAGAATATAGGCCAGCACCGAACTGTGCGGGATGCCAGCCGTTTCGATTCCGGCAATGATATCGAAACTGAGCGTTTCAGTCTCAATCAAGCTGCTGAAATTTTCGACGATCGTGTGCCATTGTGGGGGAAAGGAAATTAAGCGGCGGTTATCCACATAGACAGGTGATAACATTCCTGACTTGAAGGTGATCGGCGCACGGGGCGTAAAACCTATCGCGCCGATTTCCAAAAGCGCTTTGGCAACCTGTAACTCAGACATAATCCACCTCATTTTTGATAATTGCCGCCGCCAGCGGCCCACGAAATACCAATGCCGACCAGTATTGTACCGTCTTTATGCCAAGCTGCTGAAAATGCTGATAAGTCTGTCCATCCTGTACGCCACCGCAGCCGATAACATCTATCGCGTAGTCGTGACGCTGTTTCTCCTGCATTAGCAATTCAGCGGCCTTTAGTGCTGTCTGATGCAGCCGTGCCCCTCCGACACCGGCGATAATAGTTGCGTCCAGCGGGGTAGGCTGACCTAATGTATTGGTTGCGATGACCGCGCTGATGCCAGTTTCAGCAAACACACGCATTAAAATCCGATACTGCTCCGCCGCCAGATCAGGGCTGATTTTGATCCAGAGGGGGATAGACGGCGGGATATGTCCACGTATAGTCATACATAGCTGTCGGGTGCGTTCCTCGGTCTGGTGGCCGCCGGGGTCATCTTCGGTGTTAGGACAACTGACATTTAGCGTAAACCATGCTGGCTGCAAATCTGCCCGCAGGAAAAAATCCAGCGCTTCGACCACTTCACGTTGTTCTGCAAACGCATCCGTCACGCCGGGGCTGACCGCAATATTGATGCCATAGACCACTGGGAGTTGCGTTCTTTTCCGTGCTAGAAAAGACGCCGCTGCCCGTGCGCCGGGGTTTTTCAGCCCAACGCGATTTTGGGTCGAACGGTTTGCGGCATCGCGCCACATGACCGTGCCGGGATTGCCTTCACGTGGCCAGCGGGTAAAAGAGCCAAATTCCACCACGCCAACCATTTGTGGCATGGAGCGCCAGCCGGGGATGATATTCTGCCCCTGTTCGACTGCCGCACAGGCCGCGTCCTCACTGGCAAAACCATCGCCTTTTACAAACCCCGCCGCCAGCATCAGCGGATAGGGCAGGTGTACCCCACCGATTGTGATCGGCTCTGGCATGAAGACGACCTGATGCAGCAGGCGCAATCCAGCCTGCACACCACGAAAGTTATCGGAACGGCGCAGCAGGGCAATGAGCTGTTCATGCGCCTGTTGGGCTGATCCACGAAAAATCAACGGACGCGCCAGCGCATACGCTAACTGATAAGCCTTCAACACCAGCCACCTAAGCATACAGATTTTGCCCATAACCAGCCGTGACGGTCACCTGTTCGCCATCAAATACCTGCTGACCGCGAATGACCACCGAGCGCACTTTGCCGTAGACCGACATGCCTTCAAACGGTGACCAGCCGCAGAAGGTATGCAACTGATCACGCTCAATGCTGTAGTTGCGGTCCACATCGACCACTGTGTAGGTTTCTGCCGGGGCATTTAACCCCCAGATTTTGCGTGGATTGTTGGCGACCAGATCCACCACCTGTTCCAGTGTCAGCCGTCCCTCTTTGACCGCCAGCAGCAGCAGCGGCAGGGTCGTCTCTAATCCCGGAACACCGTAAACGGGCTTGCCGGAGAATTTCTCCTCCAGTGTGTGCGGCGCATGGTCGGACTCGACAATGTCGATAATCCCAGCCTGAAGCGCTTGCCACAGGACAGCCTGATCTGCGCGGGTTTTGAGTTCCTGTTTCATCAGGCCGAGCGCCCCCAACACGGGGATATCATCTACCGTCAGATACAGATGATGCGGGCAAACGCCGATAGTGA
>JBBSQD010000227.1:0-10623 GCA_038258185.1 Aggregatilineales bacterium
ACCCAAACGCTGACAAACACGCCGACGTCAACTTTGACATCGACACCAACTGCAAGCTATACACCGACATTCACACCAACCCTGACGCCTACGCATACATCAACGCCGACGGCGACCTATACGGTAACGTCCACACCAACCGTTATGCCAAGTTTGACGTATACACCCACCGCGACCAATACGGTTACGCTTACACCCACTACCACCCAAACGCTGACAAACACGCCGACGTCAACTTTGACATCGACACCAACTGCAAGCTATACACCGACATTCACACCAACCCTGACGCCTACGCATACATCAACGCCGACAGCAACTCTAACAAGCACACCGACGGCTACACTAACTGCAACACCCACGGTGCCATTATGCAATTTTGCTATCGCTGCAAGTGATGTGTATGGAGCGACTGGTTTGGTATGGGCTATTAACCAGGCGAACCTGAATAGCGATAGAAGCGTAATTTGCCTTACAGCGAGCACTTACTCCCTGACGACTACTCAATCGGCAAGCAATGGGCTGCCAACAATCACGACTGAGATCGAAATCAGAGGCAACGGTGCAACCATCAGCCGTGCCAGCAGCGCCCCGCAGATGCGTATTTTCCAGATTTCGCCGGCAGGAAATTTAACTCTGCGAAATTTGACAGTTGCCGGTGGCAATCTGACGAGTGCAGACGGAGGCGCGATCCTGAATAGCAATGGCCGCCTTAACGTGGTGGATAGCGCCATTCACAATAATAGTGCGCGCAATGGCGGTGCGATCTATAATAATGGCGGGAATGTGACCCTGCAAAACAGCGATCTCTATCTGAATACCGCGCCCAATGCCAGTGGTGGGGCTTTGGTCAATGTGGGTGGGAGCGCTGTTGCCCTGATCATCGACACAGATATTCATGACAACAACGCCACAACTGGCGGCGGAATCTACAATGCTGATGGCCGTGTCACCGTGCAGAACAGCTCGGTATATACAAACTCCGCAGTGACAGCTGGTGGCCTGTTTAATAGCGACTTCGGCCAGGTGATAATTACGCAGACGATATTGTCCGGCAATACATCTGTGTCTTATGGTGGCGGGATATCGACTAATGGCGCAGTGATGAGCATCAATGATAGTTGTGTGACGAATAATGTTTCGCCTATTGGCAGCGGTATCGTTAATTTAGACACCGGGGCTGTAGCAGTGGATGCGCGCTGGAACTGGTGGGGATCTGCGGATGGCCCATCGGGGATTGCCAGTGGCTCTGGTGATGGTATTTATGGCAATGTCCTCTATGCGCCCTTTGAAATTGCGCCGCTATCGCATTGTTTGTCGGGTGCTGGTAATGCGATATCCCTTGATCAGTCCGCATCTCCGAATATTGTGCTCGAATTGATGGCATTACCTTATCGCATGAGTAACGCAGACGAAAATTAGCTGTGGAATGTAATCGTTAGAAGGGCGTTTCGTAAACTGATAGTTCTCCACTTTGGAATACGAGCGCCCAGTCAGATAGCTGATCCAGCATGCTGGCGACTTCAGGGATATGAATTACGCCCCAATTCCGCCATAAGTTGTCGACGATGACATAACGCGCAGAGTGAATTTGCGGGTTAAATGCAAATCTCTGCGGTGGCAGGTTGCCGGGTAGATGAACCGTCGCAATGCCATCTGCGGCAACACTCGTCTGGAAGTCGGCTGTGCGCGTATTCAACATCCACGCAATGCCGGGTGAAGCGATCACAATATCCATATCCTCACTGTGACCGTGAATATACTCGGCAACTTCGCGCGCATCCTGTGGTTTGATCAGAAACGGATCAATCGCTGTTGGGAATTGACCCTGTGTATATTGCAATAAGAGCATGAGGGTAAACGCAAAGGGTAAGCCTACAATCAGCCCGATGACCATGCCTGCAATTCCACGCTGTAATTTCTCGTATGAGATAAATTCAAGCGACGTTTTCAGCATCACCCACATTTTCGGAACCGCGATACAGATTAAAGCAGCTGCCCCCAATGCTGGCAACGGCAGAATAGGGATGGTGTAGTAGGCGCTTAAGCTGTGCAAAGCAGCTGTTCTGCCCGTTAAGAAAATGAAGCTGAAAAAAATGAACAGGCTGGTGAAGCGCAGGTATGGGGATGGGAGTAAAAACAAGCCAATGATTCCGGCTGGAATCCAGAAGTCCTGTGATAAGAGTATCGTGTAATTTTGGACGGCATTTTGGATTTGGCTGATCAGCGATGTTCCGCCTAATCTGGAGAGCGTGTAACTCAGATCAAACAGGAACGCTTCGGGGACAGTGATTAGCATCAACAGGGCATACAGTCCAAAAGGCATGACTGTAATCGGGCCACTCCACAATAAGTCTCTGGGGTTTTTATAGATTACAACCACGATGAGCGCCAAAAACAGTGACCCTATAATCAGGTCAGAGATCAGCCCGATGCCAACACAGACAGCCGCCAATAACAAAGCCCATTTTTGCCCATTACGAAGATACTCGGCTAGTCCAAAAGTCAGCAGTAGAACCAGCGGAACAAGCAGATTATAGCTAAAGCCGAATCGACTGTAGAGCACAGCCTGCGGATAGATGGCGAATAAAAAAGCCGCCAATAACGCCAGATATACATTTGCCTCAATACGTTTCACCACATAATAGAGCGTCAATACTGAGAGAATGCCGAAAGCGGCAGTTAATCCACGCAGCGTAGCCATACTACTACCGAAAATAGCGATGGTCCCGCTCAGAATGTATTCAAAGAGTGGCAGTCGTGCGAACAACAGAAATGACTCTGTAATGGCCAGATACTGGACACGACCCTGCTGTAAATTTTGCGCGATGCTTAAGTGTGTGCCTTCATCACTATACCAACCCGGATTATCCGCGACGTTATGCAATCTCAGATAGGCTGCCAGCACGAGGATGCCGAACAAGATGATATATTCGATAGATGCCGATTTTGTGAACCACCTTGCTCGGATGTGGGCTGTCATAAAAGGTCGATACGTTAGCGGGTAACGACGAGGTGTTGGTCGGATATTATATCAGCCAGGATGGACACTGTATTATCCGGCCAGCGAATTTCGAGATGGTCAATTGCTGTATCTTGTGGCATGCCGAAATGGATGCGTGTAGTATCGCCGGAAAGGTAACCGCTGGCTGCCTGGACTTGACGCAGATAGCTGCCAGTCGAAGTGTGGAGGATCAGCGTAGCGCCGATGGCGGCGGAGTTGCCACTATCGGGCCATTCCAGATTAACTTCTATACTGCTGCCGCTGCAAAGTTGATTTTCAAACAGGGTCGCTGGTGAACGCAGATTGTTAACGACGATATCCAGATCACCGTCCTGATCGAGATCGGCGATTGACATCCCGCGACCACTATCGGAAACCTGCAAACCCCAATCTGGTACATTGACGAAATGGCCAGTGCCATCATTCTGGAAAATCTGATTTTGCTCCACAAGTTCGTGATTAGGGAGGTGAGCAAAGGTTGTGTTTTCCATCATGCCATTGACGATATAGAGATCGAGATAGCCATCCTGGTCAAAATCGGCAAATTTCCCTGACCAACTCCATCCTGTGGCGTCGATGCCGCGTGATTGCGCCTCATTCAGATAATTTGAACCACCACTGACCTGTAACACGTTTTCCATCACCTGCGGATCACTGGCATCGTGCGGCTCGTCCATCATCGACTCCATGATGGGCGCCCAGGCACTTAAAGCTTCCGCGTCCTGCTCATAAGGTTTCATATCAGTGGCAAAGATTTCCAGTTGACCGTCATTGTTAATATCCCCAGCATCCAGACTCATGGTGCTGTGCGTCGTGTTGGAGAAAGCGGTTGTTTCAAACCAGCCATTGGGACTCCAGTTCCAGGCCATATCGGGGACTGCGAAATCATTGCCCACCAAAATGTCGAGATGATTGTCCTGATTAACATCCACCAGAAGTAAGGCTAATGCCTGCGCCTGACCTGCCAGCCGGGTAGGCAGGAAGTTGCCATCGCGGTTTTCGTAATAGTACACGCCCGCGCTACCACTGCTGAGGAAATCCTGACCGAAATCAGTTAACAGGCCGGCATCATAAGTCGCCCCAACCAAATCGAGATCATTATCCCCGTCGAGGTCTGCCCAGTTGATGCTGTAAAGTGGCTTGCTCACTCCCGGAAGTAATTCTAATTCAAGCTGGCCGTTGCCCTGATTGTGCCAGAAATTAGGGGCGCTGGCACGGCGAGAAAAGACAATGTCCTGTAAGCCATCACCGTCAATATCAATGATGGTGACGGCACGCGAATCACCATGAAGTAACCGTTCGGTGCGAAAGTTGAGACTGCCTTCATTCCATAAAATCGTATTCTGACCGGCATGATTAGCCAGAACGATCTCCAGTGTGCCATCATGATTGAGATCATTGATAGCCACACCACCGCCATTGGCTTCAAACATGCGCACTGTTTCGCCACCGGGAACCGTGGTTGTGTGATCAAGCGTGTGGGCTACAAATGCGCCAGAGCAGTGCTTATTTGCCGAATCAAAGGGTGTTGTGGAGATTGTTACGGGAGTATCCGTCTGTAGGGCTGGTGCAGCTTTTACGAAAACGGGAGCGTTTAACAGGATCAGACTGCAAAACAGGCTCACGAATAAGGTGTTAATTTTGCGCGGATAGAGATTTAGCAAGGGTGTCATTGACTACGGCTCCGATAAAAGTTCATTTAGCAAGCAGACACGGCCTGATTAACGTCCACCCATTCCTGATATAGTGATCCCTTTGATAAACCACTTTTGCGCCAAGATGTAGACTGTCAGGACGGGTAGCATCGCCACAACCGCTGCCGCCATCAGCAGATTCCAGCGCACGCTGAACTGCCCCTGAAACGATGACAAGCCCACGGGGATGGTACGCATCTCTTCGGAATTGGTCACGACGAGTGGCCATAAAAATTCATTCCAGTTGCCCAGAAAAACGAAGATCGCGACGGCTGCCAGTGTGGTGGTACTCATGGGCATAATAACCTGCCACCAGATGCGGAACGAAGACGCACCATCGATTCGGGCAGCGTCGTCTAATTCCAGTGGAATATTGAGGAAACTCTGGCGTAATAAAAATGTGCTTAAAGCCGAGAAAGCTGGCGGTAAGATCAGCGCGGCGTAGGTGTCATACCAGCCTAAAAGACGGATCATCACGAAATTGGGGATAAGTAACACTGGAAAGGGAATCATCAGGGTCGCAATGTAAATGACAAAAATTGTGTTACGACCGACAAAGCGCAGCCGCGCGAATGCAAACGCCGACAATGATGAAGTCAATAGCTGCAAAATGGTGACCGAGCAGGCCACAAATAAGCTGTTGAGGTAGAAGCGGTCAAATGGCATGGCCGTGAGCGCGTCTGAATAATTTGACCACGCAAAAACATTAGGAATCCACGTGGGGGGATATGTGAAAATCTCACGCGGCTCTTTCAGCGATGTGCTTAACATCCACAGGAAGGGCAGCAGCATGATAACACTGCCGAGGATTAAAGCGATATGCAGCGCAATATGAGACCAGTTGATGGGTTTACGGGTTGGGCTGGGTTGGGTGATGTCACTCATTCGGCTGATGACTCCACTTCATAATGTACCCAGCGCCGCTGCAATTGAAGCTGGATATAGGTGAACACAAAAATGATCGCGAACAGTATCCACGCGATAGCGGTTGCCTTGCCCATCCGGCGGAAATCGAACGCATTCTGGTAGATATAATAGACGATGGACAGTGTTGCCTGTGCTGGCCCACCACGCGTCATGACGAATGGCTCCGCGAAAAGCTGGAAAGCGCCGATCATCTGAATGACCAGCAGGAAGAATGTGGTTGAGCTGATCAGCGGGATGGTGACGTAGCGGAAGCGCTGCCAGCTATTGGCGCCGTCAACTTTCGCGGCATCGTAAAAGGTCTCGGGCACACCCTGTAAGCCTGCGAGATAAATCACCATCGTAAAACCGACGTTTTTCCATAGGGTCAGGATGACCACGGCTGGCTTGGCCCACATCGAGTCATTAAGCCAGTCTGGTGGGGCAATTGCCCAGCCAGTTTTTTCGGCAATGTCCCATATCCCCGCGCTTACAATGCCAAAATCCCGATTGAGGAGCCACTGAAAAACGATAGCCGCCGCCACGATATTGGTTACGACTGGCATAAAATAGATGACGCGGTAAAACGAAAGCCCACGAATACCCTGATTGAGTGCAACGGCCAATAGTAAACCGATGGTCAGTTGTAACGGCACAACCGTGACGGTATAAAACAGCGTGTTGCCTAATACCTTTTGGAAAACGGTGTCTTGCGTAAGCAATTGTACATAGTTAGTCAAACCAACAAATTCTGGTTGAGTCAGCAAATCCCATTCGAGGAAGCTCAGTCCAAACGAGCCGATAATCGGAATGAGCACAAACAGAGTAAATCCGATGAGACTGGGCAACAGGAAAAGATAGGCTTCGGACTGCTGAGTGGGCTTCCATTCCCCAAAACCAAACCAGCGCAAAAAGAAGGGTAGTCGGTTTTGTGGCTGTTCGGTTAAAGGCGGGGCGGATTGACCCTGAGGGCGTGTTGCCATATTGGTGACTCCCTGACCATGCTTACTGTAAATCTTGTGTTTTGTCACAGTAAAAGTGACGAGGTGGGCAGGCAAACTGTCCACCTCGTCAGAGAAGCAAATGCTGAGATTAAAGCTTAGCTACCGTAGCCGTTTTCAACAAGGAAAGCGTTCACGGATGTGCAGATTTCGGGTAAGACTTCTTCGGGTGTTGCTTCGCCAGTCCAGATGCGTTGCAGGTTGGGGTCAATGATCGACCCGCTCAGCTCGTTCCATTCCGGGAAGAAACCTGTACGCCCGATTTTTGCGTTATCACCTTCGATGATGAAGGCTTCGCGATTGGTCGGCGGTAAATCCGAACCCAGGAAAACATCGGAACGGGCGGTTGAGGACAGCGCCGGGAGAATTTCACCAGAAGCGGTATAAATGGCCTGTCCACCATCGGTGCTTTGCAGCCAGCTCAGGAATTCCCAGGCAGCCTCTTTGTTATCGCTACCGCTGCTCATTGTCCATGCAGCACCACCGGCACCGGCTGAACGCTGACCACCTTCGGGGATCGGCACGACTGCCACATCATAATTCATACCAGCAGCGTTGAATGCGGAAATACGGCTGGCGTTCTGAATGATCATAGCGACCTGGCCGCTTTGGAAGACTGCCGCATCACCACCCGCCTGGCTGAGATTTGCATCGCGCATGGCGTAGTTATTATTCATCATGTCGGAGAAGAACGTGATGGCTTCCATTGATTCCGGCGCATCCATCAGGCAGGTGGTCGGGTTACGCATATCATCAAGGATCTGGCCGTAATTCTCACCTATCCAGAGTTGATATTTGCCACCTTCCATACCCAGACCATAACGGGAAACGCGACCGCTGGACTCAACCACTGTCAGTTGTTCCAGGGCTGACTGGAAGTCGTCCCATGTCCAGTCTTCGTTAGGATACTCTAAACCAACTTCGTCAAAAATATCTTTGTTGTAGTACAGCACTTCAACGCCGATATCACGGGGGAAACCATAAATCATGTCATCATACATCGCCGAATCAAGCAGACCCGGCCAGTAATCTTCCAGGTCATAATCCGAGGCTTCAATATAAGAATCAAGCGGCTCTAATACGCCGGTTGAGGCATAGCTGGGAACGGGGAAGAGGAAGGCTACATCCGGAATAACGGATGAGTCGCCTGATGCCCACAGTGTCTGCAGCTTGGTGAAATAATCGCCCCAGGGTTCATGCCAGATTTCAATCTGGATGTCGGAGTGTTCCTCCATAAACGCTGCTGCTACGGCTTCGTGTGTCGCTTTTTCTTCTGGGCTTCCCCAGAAGGCCCAGGTCACAGTTACAGGTGAATCCTGAGCGATAACCACACTACCCAGAACAGAAAGCATCAAAATGAGGAAGGTAGTAAGGGATATAGATTTAAATAGCTGACTTTTACGGTGCATTGAATTCTCCTCAATGGCTATTAGATTAGGATGAATATAAGTGCCTTACCCTAGCCTGATAGATTAACTCCTTTCAATCAATTCGTAAACTAAGTGATTAATTATACGGGGCCGCCCCCGGCGCGCACGGCAAAATCATTGTTTTCGCTGGCAACAGCCGTATCCGGTTTGGCCTTTAGCAGATTATCGAAAAGAGGTAATGTGTGATTTTGGACGGCGTTTTCTGCATAGAGATACATCGCCGCTGACCATGCCTGCTGGTCAAACCCCATGGGGTGGCCACTTTCACCGTGCATCCATTCATTAAAGCCCCATTCGCCAATAGCACTTTCATGATTTGCCTTTGCTAAAGATAACAGCAAACGCTCCGCTTCGGTCATCCAATTATGGCGCACCAGCGCAGCGACATGAAAGCCGCCGACCATGGGCCATATCCCGCCGTTATGATATTGATGCGGAATGTTCAGATTGCGACTGCGATAATAGTCGCGCCAATCATCCTCTCCCGGATAAATGGGAGGATGGATCGCTTTGGTGGGGTAGGGTTCCGCGATGCCCACCTGATACATATAGCGCAGAATATGCTCGGTGCGATGCCCATCGGCCAGCCCGACGAGTATCGCCAGACAATTGCCCAGACTGTCGCACCAGTCACCATATTCCCGGAAAGCGACCCACGGCAAATAATAGGGGCGGCTGGAGATGGTGCCGATATTGTGATAGAGCATGAACCATTCCAGGCGGATTTCTTTCAAACGGTCAAGCTGACTGGCGAAATGCTCGGCTACCCAGCAACGATCAACCCACATCAGCAGATTCATACGCTCATGAATACCCGCTGCATCGACGATCAGATGATGCCGTGGGGTCGTTTCCGGTACTAACTTGGACATTTCTTCAAAAGCAAGGACGGCTGCATAATACAGGGTATTATCGTAAAGCGTGTTATAACGGACGGCGATAAGATCCATCCAATTGCCGGCCTCTGGCACTTCCAGGAGGCCGCATTCATTCATATCCTGATATTCCAGCCAGATGATGGCCTGATTGATCGTCGGCCAGTGCTGCTGTATAAAAGCCACATCCTCTGTCAGATGGTAATACAGATAAAATGCCAGCACATACCAAAGATTGGCATCGACCGCCCCGGCATTTTCGGTACTGACATAGCCGCTGTCCGGGTTGACATTCAACTGGATAAGTCCGCGGGGCGATTGGTATTTACTCAGCGTTTCCAGACTGGCTCGAAAACATTCGAGTAACTCAGGATCACCTGTGGCCGCGGCACCCAGAGCAGTAATGGCGCTATCCCGTGCCCAGATTTGTGGGTAGCCTGCTGCTAAGCCCGATGCCCGAAATCCGTTTGGCGTCACACATTTTTTTAAGACCTGTAACGCCTGTTCATGAGCTTGCTGTAATAGATCGGTTTCTGATATAGAAGACATAAAAGACGCCTGTTTACATTTACGAGTAATCACGATCAACATCAGGAATATACCACTTTTACCTACTCATAAGCTATAACCTTGTCTATTATTTATAATCAAGGCCACCCATTGAGCGCTGGCTGTGATACAAATATGTTTCGATTTTTACGCATCAGGAGCGATTGTGAATTGTTATGTGACTCTGGTTGCAAATGCTGATTATTTAATGGGTGTGCGTGCACTGGCTCGCTCGCTACAAATGTGCAAAGCGGAATGGCCGCTGGTCATTCTGACGCTGGATGACTTTGCTGAACTGGATGAACTGAAGTCTTTTGGCTGTATTATCCAGAAGATTGAGCCACTGACTTTTTGTGAAGAATTTGTTTTGCGACATAGCCGACAATCTCAGCACTCGCTGGCACCGTTTACAAAAGGCACAAAGCCAGATTTCCACAACCCACTGCATAATTTTGCAAAACTGCGTTTGTGGCAGCTTGAGGGTTACGAAAAAGTTGTGTTTCTGGATGCAGATACGCTCGTGATGCGGAATATTGACCGGCTGTTTGAGTTTCCGGAATTTGTTGCTGCCCCTAATTTATACGAATCGCTGGCTGATTTTCAACGCATGAACAGCGGCGTGTTTGTGGCAAAGCCTGATCCACAGACGTTTGAAACGATGTTAAAAACGCTCGATCAACCCGGCCAGTTCTGGAGCAGGACGGATCAGACGTTTTTGCAAACTTTTTTCCCGGATTGGCATGGGCTCCCCTATATTTATAACACCCTGCAATATGTCTGGTTTAATCTACCGCAGTTGTGGGACTGGAACAGCATTCATGTGATTCATTACCAGTATGAAAAGCCCTGGGATAAAAATCACCCCAAAGCTGAACTCTTAAAGCCCATGATTGATGTGTGGTGGAGTGTGTTTGAGACGGGGCAGTTGCCTGCAACGCTGCCCGAACCCAGAGTATTAGCCTGATGCGTCGCGGGTTAATTCTGGACTTTGACGGTGTACTGGTGGATTCCGAACCTATTCACTTTGAGAGTTGGAATCAGGCATTTGCTGAGGTGCTAGACATTCGCCTCCATGGCGATCATATCTCGCTGGTCGGTCTGAGCCTTGACGCAATTTATCGCCTTTGGCTTCAGTCAGCGCCTCACTCTGATTTAGAAATTTCGCCT
>JBBSQD010000228.1:0-10587 GCA_038258185.1 Aggregatilineales bacterium
AAAGGTGATGGTTGCTGGCAGAGATAGGGAAAAAGCGAATCAGCTTAGTAAAGAGCTTGAGAAAGCCGGTTTTACAGCTAAAAGCTGTGCGGTGGATGTTCATTCCGTAAATGAAATTCGCGACTCAGTAGATTTTGTCGCCGACACATTTGGAGCAGTGGATATTCTCGTAAACTGCGTTGGGATTCAGCAAGAAGAAGAACTACTTGATGTCAGTGAAGAAGCTTTCGACGAAGTCTATACAGTTAACTTAAAGGCAGCGATGTTTCTGGCCCAGGCTACTGCCCATCATCAGGTTAAAGCTGGACACGGAGGTAAGCAAATTCATTTGTTATCGGTGCGTTCACAGCTGGGGCTTCGCTTTCGAGGTTATTCCGCTTATTGCAGCACCAAGGGGGCGCTGGTCATGCTCATCAAACAGCATGCGATGGAGTTAGCGCCACATCAGATTAATGTAAACGGGATTGCGCCAACCTTTGTTTATACAGAGATGATTCGACATGTAATGGAGAATGATCAGTTTCGAAGAGATTTGCTGTCTCGTATTCCTCTGGGACGCATTGCTGATCCAAAAGATATTGTTGGTGCTGCCATATTTTTTGCGTCGCCAGCAGCCAATTTTATTACCGGGCAAACATTGTACGTTGACGGTGGAATCACCGCTAGTCAATAATTTAAAGTTGTTTTGTGGTTATTTGCGATGTGTAGATTATTAATTCCTGGCATTCGTTTCTGTCAGATCTGATTTAGGCTGTGGGGCTAAAAAGTCAATATCCGTTGAAATCGGGTAAAATTCCTCGTACTATCCAGGTGAAATGAGCAGCATTTCCCCTCAAAGGTCAGTCAACCATTGATGAACAACCCTATAGGCAGAAAGATAAAGCAGGTCTGACAGCGCGGTGTGGCCTGGCTGGAGACGCGGTTCAAACAGTGGACCAGGCCAGCGACCAGTCAACAGGTGATCGGGACGCTGGCTGATTTGAAGCGAAACAAACGCGAATTGATGGTGGAGAACATGTTCTTGCGCCAGCAGGTGATCGTGCTGGAACGGCAAGTGACTCGTCCGAAGCTCACGCAGGGGGATCGACAGCTATTCGTGCTGTTGGCGAAGTCGGATCAGAGGCTGGCGGGAAGCTCTGATCGGTGTGATACCGGATACCCTGATCGGTTGGCACTAGTTGGGCTTCAAGCTATTCTGGCGTCGCTGTATCCCATCCAGACACCATTTCCGATAGTGATAATAGACTCTGTTGGGATTAGAATAGTCATTGGGCACATTCTCGCCACTGACAGCCCACACGACCACGTAAAAATTAGCGTTGATGACCAAGCTTTAAGTCCAATTTTTGCTGGCGTCCAGCACCTATTTGCTTAGGCAACACCCATTCCAGACGTTTCCACTGCTTCATACTCACTTCACCAGTATATGCGCGGCATTTGTGCGACACTTTTGATATTCCTGTCTGGTATTTTGGTTCGTTTGGTCACAAACCAGTTTACCAGACAGGAATTTTGAAATAGGTTCTCACCCTCTTATACCATTAGCTAGCGCTATCTGACCCAATGTTCAGCGGTATTTCGACAACGCGGAACGGCAACTGGGTATCACGTCCGGCATTGTCCGGATCCCAGAAGTGCTGACCTTGATTCTCAAGCAACCAGGCACTTCCCTCCCAGTAAGCAAAGGTTGAAACCCCACTAAGCCCCTCCGAGACAATTGTCACTTCGGCTTCGTCACCGTTAACTGCGACCAATGCCATACCGCCCGATCCACCCTCGGCCACAGCCAGCAGGTTGTCATGAATGACTTTCAAGCCATCGGGTCGTCTGAGTGCCTGCGAGGTCTCGATGAGCGTAATCGCGCCTGCTGTCCCATCGTCCTCAATCATGACGCGAAACAACAGTCCCTTTGCCTGATTGACAATATAAAGTGTATTTCCACGCACATCAATGCCATTCAAACTCCACTGCTCCGGCCCAAACTGTTCATCCTCGACCCATACTTCAAGACTGTCGCCACCCACAGGCAGTCGCAAAATACGGGGAGACCAGGAATCAGATACATAGAGATTGCTATTTTCATCCACAGTAAGATCGTTGCAGAAGCCCCCATCAGGCAGGTCATAGCTGGCAACAGGCGCTCCTGTTTTCAGGTCAAAGGATTTGATGGCAACAGGAGCACTTCCCGTCAGAACACCATTGCCTGCATCTGATGAACACGCCCATAGTAACCCATTGTCATTATCGGCCAGAACGCCAAGCACCGAAACAAGCCCATTTGAGCCTGACGGGATAAACGGTTCTGCCCGGCGTGCACCAGGAGCAACACGCATAATCGACCCATCTTCCATGCTGCCAATATAGAAGGCTCCTTCAGCGTCTACAGCAATCCCTTCAGGGAAGAATCGTTCGCCCGGAATAGTGATTACAGCTCCTCGCGGGTCTTCTTGCGCCAGCACTGTGCTGAACAGCATTAACGAGCCTGTGAGTGACAGGCAAATCAGTATTTTGCGTAACATCAATCGTCCTTTCAAAATAACGGTTTCAAATTAATCTGTATCAATTGCTTGACATTTTTTTCTGTCGCATATACAGTATTCTTACAAATGAAAAATTCGTCAACAACTGAAATAAATTTCACTCAAGTAAAGTCGATGATTTACAGGCTAAAATGCAATCATCGAACAACTGATTTATTGGAGAAATGGCGTTGACTTTTTTTGAAGCGGACATGTCCAACGGGCGGATCATCAGCCAGATCCTGATGCTGTACTACCTTGAGGACAAAAATCAGGCGCAGATTGCTAAGCTGCTCAATCTATCCACCTCTAAGGTTAATCGACTGCTTAAGCAGGCACGTGATCAGGGCTGGGTCGAAATTAGCATTCGTACACCGTTTAGCAAGGTACTTGATTTAGAGAAACAGTTACAGAGTACCTATGGTATTCCAGAAGCATTTATCATTCCCAGTGTTACAACCGAACCCACTGCGGCTGTGCAAACCCTGGGACGTGCCGCCGCTGATTATCTGTTACAGCGGCTGAGGGATGGAGATACGATTTGCATCAGTGGGGGCAAAAGTGTGCATGCAATGGTAGAAGCCATTGAAACAAAGCGCCGTTATCGCGTGCGCGTGGTGCCTGCAACAGGGGCGCGGCGCGGTAAGCTCTTTACCGATGTCAATTATCTGGCGGCAAGATTGGCAGAACGACTTGGTGGGGAAGCCTACCAGTTGAATGCCCCTGTCTTCGTGGACACAACCGAAGAGCGTGAGGCTCTGCTCTCGATGCGCCACATCAGTGAAGTGCTGGCAATGGCCCGTGAGGCGCAGATTGCTGTGGTTGGCATCGGGTCAATTGTACCTATGGAGTCAAGTTATTTTGATCTGCTGGCAACCACCCTGCCGGATCCGCAGGCCTGGGGGCGGATGATTAACGAAGTAGATGGCCATGGGGAAATTTTTGCCTATGTATTTGATGGGCAGGGGGAGTTATGCCTCCCACAGTACAATGAGCGTGTTGTTGGACTGGGACCCGACGAATTAAAAAATATTCCTCTCTCCATTGGAGTGGCCGCCACGTCTGAGAAAGCCCGCCCATTGCAGGGAGCGCTGCGCGGTGGCTACTTCAATACACTGATCACGGATGAGATGACAGCTCAGGATGTCTTAAAATTACATCACAGCAGAACGGCATAGAGGTCATAAGATGCAAACACGATCATTAGGGCAATCGGGAATTCAAGCCTCCATCGTAGGCTTAGGGACCTGGGGTATGGGCGGTTGGATGTGGGGTGGGACTGATGAGAAGGCCGCCATTAGCGCTATTCAAGCCTCCATTGATGCAGGTGTCACCCTCATTGATACCGCACCTGCCTACGGGTTAGGGCTGTCCGAGGAGCTTGTCGGCAGGGCGATTCAAGGGCGGCGTGATCACGTGATCCTTGCCACCAAATGTGGCCTGACCTGGCACGCCGACGAGGGTGAACACTTCTTTGAAGAGCATGGGAAAGCGGTCTACCGCAATTTACGGCCTGATGCCATTCGTTATGAACTTGAGCAGAGTCTCAAACGCCTCAAGACTGACAAAATTGATCTCTACCAGACGCACTGGCAGGACCCCACAACACCGATTGATGAGACAATGAGCACGCTCCTTGATCTCAAAAAGGAAGGCAAAATTCGTGCCATTGGTGTCAGCAATATCTCTCTGGCTGAACTTGAGAGTTATTGGCGTGTTGGCCCTGTGGATTTAGCTCAGGAAAAATACAGCATGCTCGATAGAGAACTTGATATGGAGTTACTACCCGCGTTTCAATCCAGAGGCATGGCTTTGCTGAGCTATTCATCAATGGCGCTGGGGCTGCTCACCGGCAAGATTGGCCCTGATCGACAGTTTACAGGCGATGACCAGCGCCGTAATGATCCGCGCTTCAGCCTGGACAATCGGCAGCGTGTGGCAGATCTATTAGACCAATTCAAGCCGTTTGCCTTCCAGTATGCACTCACTATACCGCAGCTGGTCATCGCCTGGACATTTCATCAGCCAGGTGTCACACATGTGCTGTGTGGAGCGCGCAATGCAGAACAGGCGATTGAAAACGCCCATGCAGGTACGATCAGCCTGAGCGAAGATACTGTCAGCACTATGAATGATCTGGTGCAGAGCTTTGCTATAAATCCCATTTAAATCTCCCGGCACAGGGTATTCGGAGCGCTCCTGTGTCTTTGACACCTTCATTTTGTGGTGTGATGCTCCCTTCATGCTTAAAGCTGAGAGAAAGGCGTATTTATAGACATAATCACAGCATAATTCCATCCGCACTATTTCTTGCCTGAAAACAATTTAAAAAAGGATTAGTCATGTTATACACACGACGTATATTAACTTTGCTTTTTTCCGCTGTGCTGCTCACACTGGCTGTGGGTGTGCCTTCGAGTGCTCAGGATGATTGGGCCATCCAACCGATGGCGGAGCTGACAACCGTCACCGTGTCTGTAAATGCAGGCTCGAACGAAATTGCCCTGAACAGCTTCGTCGAAGGCCTCCGTGAAGAACTCAACATTGATCTGCAGGTGGTTGGTCTGCCATTTGAAGAACAATATGCGCTGCAATTTCTGGATCTGCAATCCGGCGCGAATCAATATGATCTGTACGTGTTCTGGCCGATGTATATGGCTGACTTCGCACCCTACCTCACCCCGCTCTCCGATGTTGCGCCAGATGGTGAAGAGCAGGCCATTGCCGATATGAACTTCGCCGATGTCCACCCGGCTTATCGTTGGGTGTGGTACTACAACGACCAACTTTACGGCGTGCAAATGGATGGCGATGTCAAACTGCTGCATTATCGTGCCGATCTGACGGAAGACCCCGCCACTAAAGCAGCATTTGAGAGCGAATATGGTTATGCCTACGACATGCAGAATTTGACCTGGGAACAGTATGTTGATATCGCAACCTTCTTCACTGAAGATGGTGATGACATTTTTGGCGCGGCGGAGATCGCTGACTTCCTGGCAGGCTTCTTTTGGAAAGATCGTCTTGTGGGGATGGGCGGACACCTTTTCGACTATGAAAATATGCAGCCCTGCTATCCAAGTCTTGATACATGCGTGAAAGTGTTCCAGAATGGCATCGACATTTTCAACAATGGATCAGCCCCAGAAGCCAAATCCTTCAACTTCGATGATATCCGCGCTCAGTTCCAGGGTGAAGGTCGCGCTGTAACGCACTTCATGTGGCCGGAAGGCTGGCGACTTGCCAACAATGACACGGATGCCACATCAGTATCGTGCAAAGTCGATGTCGCTGTGATGCCCGGTTTTGAAAATGCTGAGGGTGAACTCGTGCAGCGTGTCGAAATGGCCGGTGGTCGCGTGATTGGCCTGAGTGCTGCGGCGCCGGATGCACGCAAAGAAGCCGCCTACAAAGTGCTCGCCTATATCAGCCGCCCCGAAAATTCGCTCTCGATGATCACCAGTGCGGACACGCTGCTTGATCCCTGGACTGAGTCGCAGATGCAGGCGTCCAACTTCGAATATGCAGTGTCCACCTGTGATGATCCATCAGCCCGTGCTGAGGAGTATGTCAATGTACTGCGTGCCTCAACGGAACATGGCTATCCTGCCATCCAGATTCCCGGCGCAGGCCGCTACTTTGAAGTCTATGAGCGTCTGGCCCGTGAAGCCTTCTCTGGTCAGATCACAGCCGAAGAAGCTGCCAACGCCCTGGTAGAGGAATTCAACGCCATCACCGATGATATTGGTCGTGAGGGGCAAGTGGCTGCCTACCGCCAGTATGTGGACAGCGTTCTGCGTCCATTGGGCCTGTGGGATGAATAACATCTTTATCTAGACCACTGTGTAGAGCACAGCTTCGCCGTTGGCGGGCTGTGCCCCTTCTTAAACCGGTATAGCAGTTTATGCCTTCACAAACATATAGTCATCATGAGGTTCAAAAATGTCTTCTGTTGTGCCAGCCCCATCCATAGTCAAATCCAAGGTACAGGTGAATCGCAAACGCCTTTTCCCCTGGTTGTTGGTCGTGCCAGCGATGGTTGTCCTGGTGGTGGTAGGACTCGCGCCGCTATTTTACGTGCTGATTCTCTCTGTCACTGATTTTAGCTTCAATAAACCGCTGGTGTTTGTGGGTGGGGAGCACTTTATCGCAGCAGTTCAGGATAATCGCTTCTGGAAAGGGATGTTCATCACGTCATGGTTTGTCTTTATCAGCGTCGGCTTACAGTTGTTGTTGGGTATAGCTTCGGCATGGGCCCTTGCGCGTATCAACGACATCAGTCGCTATATCGCGCTGACCATCATTCTGATCCCGATGCTGCTATCACCAATCCTGGCTGGGTCTCTCTGGAAGATGCTGCTCAAATCCCGTTATGGTGCGGTCAATTACCTTTTGGAGCAAGTGGGCATCACTGGCGTGGATTGGCTGGCAAACCCCCAGGCTGCTCTACTGGGCGTGACGATTGCCGATATCTGGCAGTGGACACCATTTATCACGCTGATTCTCTTCGCCGGAATTCAAAGCCTGTCGCAGGAGATTCATGAGGCGGCGTATGTTGATGGAGCATCGCTGTGGCAAACCTTCACGCGTATCACTCTGCCGCTGCTCAAACCCTTCATTCTGCTCGCAGTGTTCCTGCGCATGATTGATGCCTTCAAAACGTTCGATCTCATCTGGGGCATCACCAAAGGCGGGCCGGGATCAGCCACCGAAAGCATCGCGCTTTACACCCATAAAGTGGCCTTCACCTCATTTGATCTGAGCTATGCGGCAGCAATGAGTCTGATCCAGCTTGTTGTCATCATCGTTCTGGGCAAGCTGCTGCTCAACAATTTGACACAGGCTAATAACCAGCGTGCGGCCTCAATAGCCCCCTAGAGAGAGAACTATGAGTCCTTCTTCCTTTTTATCAAGAAAACCAATCAAAATCGCGGATGTACTGGCGAACCTCATTGTCATAAGCATGGTGTTATTTGCCCTGCTGCCGCTCTATTGGGTCTTCATCACAGCATTCAAGCCACTCGGTGAGTTTCAGACCTATCCGCCGACCTTCTGGCCGTCTACGTTCACCCTGGAAAACTTCAATATTGCTCTCACCACCTATGAGGTCGGTAGCTCGATTGGGGACAGTCTAATTATCGTGCTTGGCACGTTTATCCTCTCAATAACTGTGGGCATACCGGCAGCCTACAGTCTGGCCCGCTTCAACACGGGCGGCGAGACTCTCTCATTCAATATTCTGTCGTTTCGCTTCATGCCACCCATAGTGCCTTTAGTCGCCTTCTATCTCATTGGTTCACAGACAAAGTTGCTTGATACCTATGTTTTTCTCATACTGGTCAACAGCCTGCCCATCATTCCATTTGTGATATGGATTATGAAAGGCTTCTTTGAGGAAATCCCACGGGAGATTGAAGAAGCCGCCGAGATCGACGGCACAACATGGCCGCAGTTGATGCGCTATATCATCCTGCCGCTGGCTACACCAGGACTGGTGGCAACATCGCTGTTTGCTATTGTCTTTACATGGAATGAATTATTGTTCGGTGTGGCGTTGACAGGCCGCAACATTGAACCCATCACAAAAAATATCCCCGGTATCCTGATCGGCACAAATGAATCGCATTGGGGGGCATTAGCCGCAACCAGTCTTATGATGATCGTGCCTGTAATATTTCTGAGCTTTTTCCTTCAGAAATATATAGTCCGGGGCTTAACCTACGGCGCAGTCAAATAGCGCTATTTACTGTAGAAGGTTGTTATGAGTCGGAAAGATGTATTGGATGCGCTGCGCCGCCATTCTGATGTGACTGTATTGATAGTCGGCGGCGGAATCAATGGGGCTGGATTATTCCGTGAGCTGGCCCTTCAGGGAATCGATGTGCTACTGATTGACAAAGGAGATTTTTCGTCAGGCGCAACCTCAGCCCCTTCTCGTATGATTCATGGTGGCCTTCGTTATCTTGAGAACGGCGAGTTTCGGCTTGTGCGGGAATCGCTGAAAGAGCGCAACCTGCTGCTTGAGAACGCGCCCCATTATGTTAAGCCTCTGCCAACGACCATCCCGATTTTTGATTGGCTGTCGGGCATTGGGCTTGCCCCGGCACGCTTTTTGAATCTCAGTCACAAGCCGATCAATCGCGGGGCGCTGCTTATCAAGATGGGTCTCTGGTTATACGATTTTTTTACCCAGAGCCATCGCTTGATGCCAAAGCATCACTTTAGCTCACGCAAACGCGCGCTCACAGCTCGCGTTCAGCTCAACCCAAAGATTATCTGTACTGCCACCTATTACGATGCCTGGATTTCCTACCCGGAACGACTGTGCCTCGAACTTATTCAGGATGGAGAGGGGTATTATCCACATGCGCGTGCAGTCAATTACGTCTCATTTCAGGGTGGCGGTGGCGACAGTGTTGAGCTGCGTGATGAAGTCACGGGCGAGGTTTTCTCTCTCAAACCAAAGGTGCTCATCAATGCTGCCGGAGCATGGATTGATCTGATCAATCAATCGCTGGACATCAAACAATCATTCATTGGTGGCACCAAAGGCTCACACCTCATCATCAATCATCCCCAGCTTCTCGAAGCATTGCATGGTGAGATGCTGTACTACGAAAATATTGACAATCGCGTCTGTATCATGTTTCCCCTGTTAGGTAAGGTGCTGGCCGGGTCAACCGATATCCGAGTAGAACACCCTGACGAAGCTGTCACCACCGAACAGGATATCGAATACATTCTCGAATCCATCCATCAGGTGTTCCCAACGTTCTCCATTGCACACTCTGATGTGGTGTTTCGTTTTTGCGGCGTACGCCCTCTGCCCTGGCAAGATACGACCTCAACAGGCCAGATTAGCCGCGATCATAGCTGCCGCGTGATTCCTCCTTCCGACAAAATTTCCTTTCCCATCTATTCACTCATCGGGGGCAAATGGACGACCTTCCGCGCCTTTGCCGAACAGGTCACTGACCGTCTGCTGGCTGATTTACAACTGCCGCGGCGCACCTCTTCGAGGCATCTGCCCATCGGCGGCGGCCAAGACTTTCCCAAGACTCCACCGGAAACGGAGGATTGGGTTAAGCGTGTCCAGCAGGCGACAGCCTTATCGAGCGCACGTTTGCATATTCTCCTGGCACGTTATGGCACACATGCTGAACGTGTGGCAGCTTTTGTGTGTGCTGCCCCCGATAGCCCTCTCGTTGACCCAAGCCAGCAGGCGTCAGGTTATACGCGGCGCGAAATAGAGTATCTGGTACGAACAGAACACGTTTGCCACCTGGATGATATTGTGCTGCGTCGCACAACGCTGGCCTTGCTTGGTGTCCTGACAATGCCGCTTTTGCAGGAAATTGCGCAGATTGTGGCCGCAGTGCTGGACTGGACACCACAGGAGACAGAAGCCGAAATCGCACGTACGCAGAACCTGTTACAGACACATCATGGTGTTTCTCTTATATCCAATAACGAAAGAGTCAATTAGATGTATATGACAAGCAAAGTTCGACTAAATCGTCTTTTTAATGTGTCAGGCCGGTGCCTGGATGTGGCGATTGATCATGGGGTCTTTAACGAATACGGCTTTCTAGATGGCCTGGAAGACATCGACAAAATCGTCGGCCAATTGGTCGAGGCCGGGCCGGATGCTATCCAGATGAATTATGGGCAGAGCGATGTTTTGCAGCGCATCCCTGGCAAAACCAAACCCGCGCTTGTCATGCGGGTGGATGTCGGCAATCCCTACAACCCACAGACGCACAAAGTCATGTTTAATATCTTGCAAAACAGCGACGAGCCGATTCTTGAAGCCCTGCGCATGGATGCTTCCTGTGTGGTGACCAATCTGCTCCTCCTGCCCGATGAACCCGATTTACATCGGCAGACGATCATGAATATCAGCCGTTTGCGCAGCCTGTGCGAGAAGTACGGTATGCCACTCATGATCGAGCCGCTGATTATGAAAAGCAATGATGCGCGCGGTGGTTATCAGGTCGATGGCGATAAAAAGAAGCTCATCCCGCTGGTACGGCAAGCGCGGGAACTGGGGGCAGACATCATCAAGGCT
>JBBSQD010000229.1:0-10536 GCA_038258185.1 Aggregatilineales bacterium
CAGCATCAACTGCCTGTACCACCTCCATCAACATAATACCTTCAAAAATAATGCTTTGTCCATCTGGCGACCAATCCACATTATTGTAGGAAGGACCAATCGGTAAAGCTATTGAAGTTAAGGTATTTAGATCAATAGTATATAACCCAAAAGAGTCGAATGAACCTCGTGCCGAACCTCCGATCTCCCCCATCAGATAAGCGAGATGCTGTCCATCCGGCGACCAGGTCGGTTCGTAAAAGTTTCCTCCCACCACTTTCCCTGTGCCAAAGGTGATTTGCTTGAGATTGGAACCATCAGGATGCACGGTGAAGATGTTGAATGCACGTGACTGCGACGAGATAAAAGCGATCTCATTACCGTCTGGTGACCATTCGGGATCAAAGTTATTCGTACTGGACATGAACAAAGTTCTCTGATTGCTCCCATCAGCATTCATAATTCGGAGTTCGCGTGTACTTCCACTTGATGAGACGAACACAATTTGCGATCCATCGGGAGACCAGTTGGGGTCACGATCATCGATATCATTGTTCGTCAATTGCAGGATGTCTGAACCATCAGCATTCATGACATAAATCTCGAAGTCTCCATCCCGATTCGATGCAAATGCGATGCGTCCATTCTGGACGGTTGGTTGCGCTACAGCAGACTGAATCACGTGAAATGGTAACATCGCAACACAGATAAGCATCAACCACATACCAAGTCTCAAACGCTTATGCGTCGCAACTATGGCATGGATCACCCTTATAGTTGTTGATAGCATATTGGAAAGTCTCCTGATTTGAGCGCTTTAGAGGACGATCCCGATTGTATGCCAGCAAGTAATCTTTACCAGCCCCACGTCCCCGGCGCGCCTTTGAACGGCCCGACAATCTCCGACGTGATCCAGCCGCCATAAAAATCGCCTTCCTGCGGGACGACCTGCTCATCATCGACATAACAGGCATCGACGCGGCTGGGATAAAACGTGATGTAGCCCGTGATCGCTTCATAACCTCGCGCCGGGTCGAGATAACCCCAGGCGGCATTCTCCGAGACACGCGCCTCAACTTTCAGCGTCCAGTAGCTGGCCGCGCCTTTGAACTCGCAGTAGGTGCGTTGGGCGGTGCGCGTTAAATATTGCTCTTGCACATCGTCCATTGGGATGTAAAAGGAGGGGGGATGGCTGGTTTCCAGCACACGAATGGCGCGGGTCGTGTCGGCAATGGTCACGCCGTTAAACACCACGCGGATGCGCTTACTGGTCGGCTCCACACGGGGCGGACGGGGATAGTCCCACACCGATTCCTGGCCGGGTTTGGGTTCAATACGTTTCATGCTGCACTCCTGTGATTACTCTGTTTTTCACAGGTATACCACAGGATACAGCCGCAATCGTCAATCTCTC
Organism: Aggregatilineales bacterium; assembly: GCA_038258185.1. Taxonomy (GTDB): domain Bacteria; phylum Chloroflexota; class Anaerolineae; order Aggregatilineales; family Phototrophicaceae; genus JAIOHN01. The sequence goes on from JBBSQD010000229.1 coordinate 1,394, forward strand.
AGCACCAGCTAAACTGCTACTTAAGATCCTCTGGGGTTTCGTCCTCATCCCCCAGAATTGCGCGGATAATCTCATCAATCGGGTCAGGATGCTCTTTGCGGAAATCCACCCAATGCTTACCCATCAGCAGCAGCGGGAACTTGGGTTTGCGCGGCGCATCCGGCAGCAAAATCGGGATAATCGTCGCTTCATAGGTTATGGCGTACTGCAATTCCTGCAATTGCGTCTTACCCGGCCCACTGTCCCCCAGGAAAAAGGCGACTTTTTTGGTCGTCTGCAACTGACGCTCCACTGCATCCGTCCAGCTTTCACCGCCGGTCAGTTCGCGGATATCCAGCCACGGTAATATAGCATTGGCTTCCATCTCCTCGGCGATCTTCTCGACCTGGGGCCGGTCATCATGGTTGTGGCACAGGAACAGATCAAATGCACCGACGGCGCGCTTGCCCTGAATAGTGGATGCGGCCATTTGGCGGCGCAGGCTATCATCCGCCTGTTGATCCAACCGGCGCACCATCCGCTGCCGCAGCAGGGACTGTCGCCCGCTCATCGAGCCGCCGGATACCGCCAGCGATACGCGATTTTCGCAGATCGGGCAGTTCATATAATCAAAATTCAGCTCACGGCGCTTCTCGACATGGACATCACTCATCGCGGTGCCACACCGTGCGCAGGCGATTACGTAACGCCGGTTCAGGCTGTCTGGCAATACGCGCCGCTGTAAGTGAGCATTAATAAATTCCTCAAGATACAGGCGCTTTGTACCTGTAGACTGCTTGTCACTGAACAGCGTCAGTTCCGCTTCACCGGCTTCGCGATGCTGCAAATACAGCAGAAAGTTGAGGCCATCATCATCGGTATAATGCGCGGCGTTCTCATACATATCCTTGTATTTAAACGAGCCTGTATTCCAAAGGCGCACTAACATAGTGGTATAAATATTCAGCACAGGCCCCTGGAATTCCCAGATAGCCGTGTTGGCATCAGGCTCTGGCAGCCGGTGCGGATAGCTCCGCGTCGATTGTGACGGAAAAACCAGATTGACCATGCCATCGTCTTCATCACGCACCGCAATTTCATGACCGATCAGGTCTTCGACGGTGGCAATCAGCAGCAATTCTTCCTGCGCCTTGTCTGCGATACGTTCATCCTGCGACATACGGAAACGCCCTGCACGAGCATCTTCTTCCGCCATGGCACCCATCCCGCCCGTTTTTTCCTTCGCCGCGGTGATAATGGCCGAAGCATAGGCATCGACAATTTCCGGTTGCAGCAGGATGAGATTGCCAAAACTGAAGCGCTTGACCAATCCCTGAGAATCCACCAGGCCGAGGCACGTCTCAAACTGTACGCGCAGGTCAGCATGATCTTCCAGTTCCTCACGGTTACGCAGGCAGAAGGTATCATAAAGCTGGTCAACTGTATGCAGCAGTTTGCCTTCCTCGCGCATATCGTTCAGGAAATTTTTGATGCGCTGGAACAACCGCGTCGAGCTGACTTTGGGCAGCGCGTCCCAGTCAATGGCGTTACGAATGGCTTCGGACAACTCCACCACATTGTGATTGTCGCGGGAACTGGTCGGGAAGAAGGCGTCAAATTTCATATCGCGCACAATTTTGTCAATGCGCTCACGACTCATATCCAGCCCGGCACGATCCGTGCGACCCGCTACGAGGAAGGTCTTGAGCGGCACGACCTGATTCAGATTGCTGTTAAGGCTCTGTGCCTGTCGCAATGCCCGATCCCAATGGCGCACGCCGACGAAAGGATCATTCTCGCTGACCACATCAAACATAATCAGACCCAGCGCCACTTTATTCAGATGCAACTGGTGAATGAGGCGGTAACCGGGCTGGCCCGCCATATCCCATAAGAGAATTTCGTGAACTTCGCTTTCCGTCTCACTGATGAAAAGTTCCTCGGTATGGAAGCGATACACCTGCCGCGCATGCGTGGACTCAGTCGGCTGGAAAGGCTTATGTCGCAGTACATCCGCCAGACTGGATTTGCCGACGCCGCTATCGCCTACCAGCACCACTTTGGCGTTGGTATAACGCACGGTCTGCTCCACCGGCGTCGCGTCACGCAGTTTGGTCGGGTCATAACGCCAGATGCGCATGAGGGTATCATCGGAGCCAAGCGTCGCCAGCACCGGCTGTTTGGGATGAAAGGCCAGACCCGCTGTCCAGTAACGTGAGGCCATCTCATTGATAATATCGACTACCTGCCAGGTATCGCAGCGCCAGATACGAATCGTCCCATCCAGCGATTTGGACGCCAGGAAATTACCATCCGGCGAGAAGGACACGTCACTCACCACGCCGGTATGCCCTTCCAGTTGTGCCGATCGTCGCCCCCAGATGCGCACCGTATTATCTTCGGAAGCCGAAGCCAGCGTCGTACCATCCGGTGACCAGGCAACGGCATAGATCGCACCATTGTGGCCTTCAAGGATGCGCCGCGTGCTGCCTGCTGCCGCATCCCAGATGCGAATGGTATGATCTTCAGAGCCGGAAGCCAGACTGCGGCCATTCGGCGCCCAGGCGACACAGTAAACCGAATTACTGTGCCCACGCAGGAGATACAGCAACTCGCGTGTATCGGGACTCCACAGACCGATACTCGCATCGCCCGAAGCGGATGCAATGACATTACTGCTCACTGACCAATCGACATCAAAAATAGTACGGGTATGCCCGGTCAGCACGCCCACCGGTTGATTATTAATCGTGTCGGTCAGGCGAATCGTATTATCGCCAGAGCTGGACGCAATCACTCTGCCATCCGGTGACCAGGCGACACTACTCACCCAGTCATGATGACGGATTAATTCACGGCGTGCTGTTTCACGGGTGGACACATCCCAGATTTGCACCGTGCGATCAAAAGAGGTGGAAGCCAGTTCATTCTTCACAGGTGACCAGGCAATACGGTTAATCACCCCGTCATGGCCGGTCAGAGTCCTCAACCGGCGGAAAGATGAGTGATTCTTGTTGTGGGAGTCCTTATCTTCTTTATGATCTTGCGTATTTTGTGGAGGCACTGGGACGAAACGACTCTCTTAATTTATTATAGAATCAGGATAAATGATAGAATTATATAACCAAATACAAACAATTCCTATGTTAGATTGAGTTACTAAGCTCATGTACAGGTTAGTATAACCTAAGTCTATCTTAAATTTACAAACATTACGACAACCTAAATTTTACAATATCTTTACAATTTCAGGCTTAATTCAAAATTACGGTTTCGTTACCTAACGACCCATCTCTCATATTGACGCACTACCTTACAGGGTGCGTATACCGTCCAGCAGTGCTTCCAGGGTTTGCATGACTTCTTCCAATGCCTGAGCCGTATTTTCCGCGCTGGCGATCCATAATGCGCCCTCGTTCATTGCGCCATTCAGCAGATGCACAAGCGCTGGCACCGACACTGGACGGATTTCTCCCGCCTCCGCCAGTTCAACCAGTATCTCTTGCAGCAAACTCCCACCATGCTCACGATCTAACTGGCGCCATTGTTCCATGCCTAATACAGCTGGGGCATCAATCAATAAAATGCGCTGAATATGCGGATCTATACAGGCTTCCAGAAAGGCACGTGATCCTACCAGCAGTTGCGACCACAAATCAGGGACATTGGCGGTCGCCTGTTCGATGCGCGTCGCAATCTCCACTTGCGCCCCTTCAACCACCGCGTAGAATAATCCCTCTTTGCTGCCAAAGTGGTGATAGAGCGCCCCACGGGTTACACCGGCCTGATGCACAATTTCCTCAGTGGCCGCAGCAGCATACCCCTGTTCGCTAAAAATCTTCCGGGCCACATCCACCAGAATTTGCATAGTGGCTTCGCGTTGTTCGGCTTTCGTCTGTTTAGGTTGCTTCATACTATTCACTCTCGGATTAAATATTCTTGACAAACATACAAACTGTACGTATAATACATACATACTGTATGTTTGTTAAATCGCCGCTCAGATTAAGGAGAAACCTCTTGAAACTCACCGCCTATTATCCCGTGATCGGCACCCAAAAACTCAGCGAGTCCCGTGACTTCTATATCCAGCACTTCAATTTTGAACTCGGCTTTGAGTCCGTTTGGTATGTTCATCTCAATATGATTGGTCGGCCAGAAATCCAACTGGCATTCGTCAATGACCAGCACCAGACAATTCCAGCAGGTTTTCACCATTCAGCCCAGGGCGTTATTCTCAACTTTGAGGTTGAGGATGTCGACCATGAATATAACCGTTTATCGCAGGCAGGTCTAACCATGCACCTGTCGCTGCGCAGTGAGGAATGGGGCCAGCGGCATTTCATCACTGCCGACCCCAACGGCATCCTGATTGATGTGATTAAAATTATCCCACCATCAGAAGCCAATGAGCAACTCTACTCCGAGAAAATCTGGGAATAAATAACCGCGCTTTAACCCAGAGTATTTACAATATTGGAGAGGTCTGCTGATGGCAGGCTTCTTTTTTTACTATATAATCAGCAAATTATAAAAAATAATTTTCGAGATGAACTTATGCTTCTTTCACTCCACAATCCAGTCGGCCAGACTAGCCTCAGCGTTACCGCAATTGGCCTGGGAACAGCCCCATTAGGCGTGTTTTTCGCCAATGTCTCCGAAAAGCAGGCCATTGAAACGGTCGAGTATGCGCTGCAAAATGGCGTGACTTTTCTGGATACCGCGCCGTGGTATGATGCGCATCTGGTCGAGACGCGGGTCGGAATGGCCTTAAAAGGTGTCCCCCGTGACAGCTATGTTTTAGCCACCAAAGTAGGGCGCTACTTTGATGCCGATAACAAGCCCCATCTGGATTTCAGCCGGGACGGCATCCAGCGCAGCATTGAAGGCAGTTTGCAGCGTTTGGGTGTGGATCGGGTCGACATCCTGCACCTGCATGCGCCAGAAGGCGAACATCATTACCGGATAGCGGTTGACGAAGGCTATCCTCTGCTGGCGGAGATGCGCCAGCAAGGGGTGATTAAGGCGATTGGCGTCGGTGAAAATTACTGGGAACCGTTGGTCGATTGGGCGCGGGATGCCGCCTGTGATTGTTTCCTGCTGGCGGGGCGCTACACTCTGCTGGAACAGGACGCATTAAACGCGCTTAATCAGTTTCACCAGCAGCGCATCAGCATTTTTGGCGCGGGGATCTACAATACCGGCATTCTGGCGAAAGGCGCGGATGCTGGCGCATGGTATCAATACAAAAGCGCCCCGCCCGAAATCCTCGATAAAGTGCGCCGCATCGAGGCGATCTGCCAGCAGCACGGCGTATCCTTGCAGTCGGCGGCAGTCCAGTTTGTCAACGCACATCCAGCCATCACCGCGCTGATTATCGGCGCAGAGTCTCCGCAGCAGTTGCAGGAATCCATCACGGCTTACACAGAATCCATTCCGTCCATTTTCTGGCAGGATTTGCGCGCAGCCGGTTTAATTGATCCCCAGGCACCCGTGCCTACAGTTTAGTCATTGCCATTTTTGATTTCAGCCCAAGCGTTTAATAAGGAATAACTCATGATCCAGAAACAATTTCCCATGCCACGTAATCTTAGCCTGCCCATCAGCGGCCCGGAGTTTGAGCGCCCCGCACCCGAATTAATCGAGCGCCTCTACGGGGTCAGCAGCGCCACGGCCAGTGCCACCCTACACAAAATGGGCATCCGCCAGACCTATATCCAGGGGCCAATCCCGCGCAAACCCGGTTCTAAAGTGGTCGGCCCAGCGGTGACGCTCCAGTTTATGCCCCAGCGTGAAGATATCGCGTCCGGTGTCGCGCAGGAACAGGGCGAAAAACGGACTGCACTATGGTCCGTGTTCGAGTCGGTTTTACCCGGTGACATCCTGACGATCCAGGCCAATGCCGACCCTTACACCGGCTGCCTCGGCGAAATGCTGGTGACTTATTTCAAAGGCAAGGGCGGCATCGGCATTGTGGTCGATGGCTCCATCCGTGACTGGCCGCATGTGCAGGAGATCGACATGCCGTTATGGACACGCGGCTTCACCCCCAATTATGCCTCACAAGCGACACAATACCCCTGGGCGTATAATGTCCCTATCGCCTGTAGTCAGGTGCTGGTGCTGCCCGGTGATATCATTATCGCCGATGACGACGGTGTGGTCATGGTGCCAGCACTGCTGGCCGAGGCAATCGCCGAAGAAACGTTAGCCCATGAAGACTGGGAAGTCTTCAGCCGCATCAAACTGGCCGAGGGCGGAGCTTTGCAGAAATATTATCCGCTTAATGAAGACGGCCAGCGCGAATACGAGGAGTGGAAGAAGACTCAATAGTAGTTAAGGAAAAATGATGCCTGATCTGAATTATTATAGAAACCTGCTGAAAGAAGAAATTATTCAACGCAGCGAAGAAGGCGCGGATGTCAGCGAGTTTAGCCCTGACGCGCCGGACATGGCCTCGGCTGAGGCGACTTACGCCCGTTTGGCGGGATTAAAGCCGTCAGCGCAGTATGTTGAACCGTCTGACCTTGAGAGTATCCATGCCGAGCGTTCCTCCGGGCCACGCCGCCAGCGCCTCCGACTGAATGACACGCAGTTGCGCGATAAGATTCTGGGCGGCTGGCTGGGACGCTGCGCGGGTTGTCAACTGGGCAAACCGGTTGAGGGCTGGCCGTATGCCCATATCCGCGTGTATCTGCAGAATCGTAACGAATACCCGCTGAATGATTATTTCGCGGCCCAGTCCACACGGGCCGATGGCAGCGAATGGCGTGTGAATAATCCCCACGCGACCCGTGAGCTGATTAACCACGCCACCCGCGACGATGATCAGGATTACACGATTATGTCGCTGGTCGTTCTGCGTGAATTCGGCCTGGACTTTACGCCGGATGATGTTGGCAAAAAATGGCTGGACACCCTGCCCTATCATCAGGTGTATACCGCAGAGCGCGAAACCTATCGCAACCTGATCGAGGGCTATGGCTATCCCAAAAGCGCCACCCGCTGGAATCCCTATCGCGAATGGATTGGCGCGCAGATCCGCGCGGATGGCTGGGGTTATATCGCTCCCGGATGGCCAGAAAAAGCGGCAGAGTTCGGCTTTCGTGATGCGGCCATTTCGCACACAAAAAATGGCATTTACGGTGAGATGTTTTTCGCGGCGGCCATCGCAGCGGCTTTCACCACCCAGGACATGCACGAATGTATTCAGGTGGCATTGTCCGAAATCCCACGCGAGTCGCGTTTTGCCGAGATGGTCGCGGATTGCCTGCGCTGGGTGAGCGAAAATCCCAACTGGGAGGACGCCCGTATGAAAGTCGATGAAAAATACGGGCATTACAACTGGGTGCATACGCTGAATAACGCCGCGCTGGTGCTGCTGGCGCTGCTCTATGGCGGCAACGATTATGAAAAGTCGATTTGTCTGGCGGTACAGGGTGGCTGGGATACCGACTGCAACGGTGCGACAGTCGGCAGCATCCTCGGTGTGATGCACGGCGCGGATCAGTTACCCGGCAAATGGATCGACCCGCTGCATGATACGATTGTCAGCGGTGTGTTCGGGGTGAATAAAACCCACATCAGCACCCTGGCGGAAGAGTCATTTTCCTGGGCCCAGAAGGTGCTTGAGTTGTAAGCAGCGCATCTGCAAATTATGAAGTTGAGGTGTTGGTCGTGTTCCAACCCACACCTCAACAACTACGTCATGATCTCGGTTGGCCTAGTCACTATTTTGAGGCGATTGATGCTATCGAGGCAACTGATGTTCCAGAGCGTCCTTAATCCATCAACGACACCGGTTCGCCTTCGATAGCCACCAGCATTTTCTCTAAATGACCCACCGCCTGCGCTGCATACGACATGACCTCACGGGCGGTGCCAATCGCCGGGGCTTTGCGGCTCTCCTTGAGCTTGCTCTCGGCGTATTTGGTGCGCCCCTTGGCGATGCGCAGCAAAGAGCGCGCCTTTGCCAGTTGCACCCGCGCTGAGAATGACCGGTCACTACGCGCCTTCCCGAAATCCTCATAATACGCCGCCAGACTTTGCATCAACTCACCGATAGCGCCGTGCGAAAAATCGGTATCGCTCATTTTACTCTGCGCCAGTTGCAGATCAATCAGAATCTGACCGGCATCCACCGCAGCATCACCAGCGCTTTCAAATTTCTCCAGATCAATCAGCTTAAAGTCCAGCCGATGACCGCCGCCATTGGTCTCCCACTGGGAGATAGGCCGCAGCATGATATTGCGGCTGTGTAAGTCACCGTGCATGTAGGCGGTCGGGAATTCTCCCAGGCGCAGTTGACGCTGCACCAGCTTACCCATTAACGTATTGAGCCGGTCCTGCAACGCATAGGCTTCTTCCTGCAGGTGCCGTTCCAGCAAGGCATGTTCGCGCAGCAGACGGAAACTGCGTCCGGCGTATTCCTGCATCGGCAGCAGATAGACTTCCCACAACAGGGATTGATGATCGCTCATGGATTGCGACTCACCGCCCCGGTGCATTTTCATCAGAAACGGCGGCAGTTCCCGAATCACATTATCACGGATGGTGTGCAAAGTCGGCAGGCGCTCATACAGCGTTTGATGATTCGCCAGGTCAGCCATAATCACATAGGCGCGATTTTCCAGCGGGTCGGTATAACTTTCCTGAGGGATGGCGACGAAACAATCCAGCAGCGCCTGCGGCAGTTGCGCATAATTTCGGCGTTCCAGAGCAATCTCGTCCACCGGGCCATATTTGACAATCAGCGAGTCGACAAATTGCAGCGGAAAACCGGGATTGAGCGGGTTGAAAAGGCGCGGGCGAATCCGTACCACATTCGCGCCGGACATGCCCAGTTTCAGCTCTTCCGGCTCACCGGCCACACCCAGCGGAACCCAATCACGCAGCGCCTTGAGGATGTTATCCTGTTCACGGGTCCCGGCCTGCTCCGACTGTTGCAGCGACAGTGTGCGATAGACATGCGGCATCAGACGCTCGGCTAATGGCTTGTCGGCATAGGCCCCGGCATAGGTGCACACTGCCACCACCGTGCGCGACAAAATCAGCAGATAGTCATACGGTTCTGGAAATAAGTCCAGCAGTTTCTCCGCGACCCGTTCGCCAGAAATCGCATTCCACCACAAATCCATCGCCTGCTGAATCGTCCCCATCAACTG
>JBBSQD010000230.1:0-10525 GCA_038258185.1 Aggregatilineales bacterium
AGCCACCCTGCTCCAGTCTGGTTTGTTTCACTACGACGAAATGGACAAATATGTCGGCGAGTTGAGCGCGGGTCAGCAGCGTAAGTTGCAGATCGCCCGGCTGATTGCCGAACGCGTCAACCTGCTGATCCTTGATGAGCCGACCAACTATGTCAGCTTTGATGTGCTTGAAAGTTTAGAATCCGCTCTGCGTGACTTTCCCGGCCCGGTGATCGCTGCCTCACATGATCGGCGTTTTACCCAGCAGTTCAACGGGGCTATCTGGGAAGTCAGCGCAGGCAGCATCATTGAGCACACCAGCTACAGCGACTATCTTATTAATCACAGCCCTGAGCCGATCAGCCTCACGCTGGCCTGATCGCTCAGATACAGACGAAAGGACAATCAACCTATGAGAATCCAGAATTTCAGCGACATTGAAACCGACTTTATCCAGCGTGTTCACAGCACCGTCTGGTGTACCGTTGCGACGGTAGATACCCACGGGCGGCCACGCACACGCATCCTGCATCCCATTTGGGAAGGCGCGGTCGGGTGGATCGGCACCCATCGCGACTCGCATAAAGCCAAACATCTGGCAAAAAATCCGTATGTGTCGCTGGCTTATACCAAGGAAATTAATCAGCCGGTTTATGCTGAATGTCGTGCGGAATGGGTGGACGATCTCGACGAGAAGCAACGCATCTGGGAGCTATTCAAATCCGCACCGGAGCCGCTGGGTTATGATCCGGCATCGACTTTCATCAGTGCCGACCATAAAAATTTCGGCCTGCTGAAACTCACCCCGTGGCGCATTGATTTAGTCACCTTCCCTGCCCCATCGATGGCTGAAGGCACCCGCGTCTGGTATGGTGACGCGCCATAAATTTCTCACTTTTGCACAGGGACACAGCACCGCTATTTCCCTGTGCATCACTCCAAAACAGTTTATCTGAGGAACAAAATTTATTATTACTTAATAACAAAAAGTGGCTTATAAGCCACTTCAGATTTTATGTGGATATGGAGAATGCTTTTTACTTATCACGAAGTAAAAATTACTCCTACCCTACTTATCAATTACTCACTATCGGGGCCGACAGTCTTCTCCAAAGCCTCCAACCAGAGTTTTGCGTTATTAATTTTTTCCAGAATCATCTGCTTGGTTTGGTTATCAGCCTGCCCTACCCCACTGCGAATCGTCATTAATTCGCGCAAATCGGCCTTATATTTGCGTGAAATCAGCGCTTTTCCATGCTTGTGGGGGCCATCATCCGGGAGGGTAGGGGAAGGGTTGGGAATATCGGCGATATGCTCAGGTGTCGGCATGCCGACACTTAAACCATCTCCGGCTGCCTCCTGCATCGCGACTTCGATCAGGTTGTTACGATCCCCACCCGCACGACGAATCATCTCGCGGACACGGCGCTGAGCCCAGTTCAGATCGTCCGCCCATTGCCACACAGAGTCCGGCAGATTCAGTAATGCCCTATGCTCACTCATCTGGCTGCGGCTGGTAAAGCCCATCGCGTTCAGCAGCTTCTCGGTGCCACCACGTGGGATCGGATACTTATCGCCATCAAACACCTGCGCATAAAACTGACGGTCACTCATACCGGTTTTGACCAGGTCGTTGTAACTGGCAAATTCATGCCCGCGCTGCCGGTACATATCCATCATCAGCAAAGCGAACTGCCGTGCCTTGCCAATCGCGTTCAGGTCAGCGCGGACGTTATTCTCATTCGCCATACGCCACACGCTGGCCGTCTCGACCACCCGCGCCGGGATGCGCTGCCAGCGGTCACGTTCATCCGGACGGCCATCATCACCGCTGTAAAACGCATAGAGCAGATGAAATGCCAGCCAGCGCCGTTCACCCGTCTCCAACCGATGTCCCACACCAGAACGCGCGACTGTGATGGCGTTTGTCAGCCCATCACGGCGGATGGTTGCGGCCAGTTCCACCACTTTGAGAAAACTACTCTCAATCGGGCCTGCGTTGTAATCCCGGTCAATCCGGTCGTCGATGCCTTCCAGATGCGCTTCCACATCGAAAAAACTGCGGCTCTGGCGCTCGTCTTCGCTCAGTTCAGCCCCTAGCAGCATAAAACGCTCACTGGTAATGGCCTTCATCCAGGCATCAAACAGCACCGCGATATTATCCGGTTGTCCATCCCAGAAGTGTCGGCATGCCGACACTACCGTTCGCCGGGGCTGAGTCAGATCAGGCTGGATGGTGAAAATATTGATTGGCTCCGCATCCATCCGGCTGTCATCAAGAGCAATAAAATCGCCATAAAGCGCTTCGTCAATATCCTGCGTCGTCGGTGTTTGTTGCGCGCCAAAGGCCTTATTCAGCTGATTCCGATCACGACGCGACATTGATAATCGCCTCCTCCGCACGCTCTACCAACGCCCAGGCATCGCGTGCGGCTTGTGTGCCTGGTGCATAGCTGAAGGTCGGACGTGAAGCACGGGCGGCTTCGCTCCAGATAATACGATCATGGACGGGGTTCCACACCACATCACCGAAAGCCAGCTTAAGCTCCTGGAGCATTTCAGTGTGCTCCAGCGTTTGCTGCTTAAAGCGAGTAGGGACAATCCCCAATAACTCGACACTGCCCAGACCCAGAGACTGCTTTCTATTGATAAAACTGTCCCGATGCAGCAGGCTTTCACGCACACCATCAAAAGCCAGAATTTCGCACAAAGTCGGGATGATGATGCCGTGAGTCGCCAGCGCGATAGCACCGTGCAGTAAGGATGGCGTCGGCGAGGTATCAAACAGGACAATATCAATCGCACCCTCAAGCTGGGCAAACTTATCGCGCACCGCCAGCGGGTTATTGATACTGGTAGCGATATTGCGCGACTCTACGTTTGAGGGCAGCAAAAACAATTTACCCCGTACAGGCTCATTCGGGATTTCGAATATCTCTGGTGAGATTGACCGGATTGTTTTCTGGAATGGCGCATTGCGGACGAGCAGGTCGTATAAACCCGGCTCTTTAGCCATACCGAACATCACCGTAGCGTGACCCTGAGCATCCGCATCCACTAACAGGACGCGATAGCCTTTAATCGCCAGACCAGCAGCCAGATGTACACTGACTGTCGTTTTGCCGACACCACCTTTTTCATTCAATAGCGTGATAATTTTCATAGGGCCGCTCACATTTCCTCACTATCGCCAGAAATGCGATAGGCATATTCAAAACCAATCGGTGTAGGATTTGGTCGCTTGCCAATTTCAGCAAGCTGCTCGTCACACAAGCGCTGCAATAATTCAATATCGTAAGGGGTCAAACGACGTTTACCCAGACCTTCAGCAATGGCTTTGCGGGTCATCCATTTTCCATCTTGTTCCTGCAAAACTTCCAGCAGCTTCATGGCATGATCGGTAATCGGTGGTGATTTATGTTGGGGTTCCAATGTTTTCATAGTCAGACTCACTATCTATACATTATGCTTACATATTCAATCTTACTTCGGATTGATTTGAATTGCAATAACTGCTTCTCAAAAGTCTGGATTGCGGAAAGGGGTGTGAAGGGGTGATATCGCTTATAGAATCAGAATAGCACAATTTGTGAAGCCTTGACCACTTTTAATGGAAAAGTCAACCGCTTACATACGTCAAGCATAAGTGTCGGCATGCCGACACTTAATCAGAACGGCCAAATTTCATCATTCGATCAGTATAATATTTCAGCTTCGACTGCTAAAGGCAAATGATTATCCAGCCCGAAGAATGCTGAACGCCATTCCTGATAAGCATCCGACTGCCAAAGCGGATCAGACTGTGGAGGCACATAAGTCGAACCGCGCTCACGTCCACGCGGCTCGGCTTCAAACTTCGGTGCGGGTTCACCAGACTGAAATTGAACCTGATTAAGCCAGCTCACACGGGCTGCGGTCACCATAAACCCGGCTGGATTCGCCACATGATTTTGCCGCTTGAGCCATGTCAGTTTTCGCACAGTTGACTTCACAGCCTGATAGCCAAAAGTCTCCACCAAACGACGCGCATTATAGACGCTCATATTTCCGGTTGTGGACACAACTTGCTGCGCTAATTGTTCCGCTGCTGCATCCGGCAGCGCATTGTGGAAATAACGCTTGCTACGCGGCTTTGCGGTCATTTTCTGCTCTACTACCCGCGAATCTCTATTTGAACGTATAGAAGCCGCTTCTGGCGCGATTTCAGGGCATCCCAATTGGAAGTTCACAACTGACTTTTCAGTCTGTTGAATGGATACGCTAAATGTCGGCATGCCGACAGGTGCAGTTGCGGTCAATGGATTGGCTGAGATATGGGCTTCTTCTGCGTCCGAAGATGTTGTCGCCGCACACCAATAATAGTTCACACCCTGGATGATCTGCGAAACACGGCGCTTCTGCCTGAGTAAATATTCTGCAATCTCGCGCTTGAGCGGCCAGCGTTTTCCGCGATCATCCAGCAAGAAACGTCCACCGGTGCGGATAGCGTGGCGATGAATATCCGCACCAGTCGGAACCTGCATCAAATTCGACCACATAATGGGTGTTTCTTCATACGACGGTTGCGCCTGAACACCCAGTTGGCGATTATAACGGCGTATCGTCCGCTTGGAGACATTCACGCGGCCAGCTAGTAATCGCTGACTATAGTAGCCCGGTCTGCGTTGAATAAGTGCCTGATGCAGCGCCTGACGATAACGACGGGCATTACTCACGTCCTCCAGCGATAACGCATCACCACCAGTCATGGATACCTGCAGCTTTTCACATAAAGTCAGCACATCTGGAATGCGATAAAAAAGTCTTGTCTGCTTTTGTCCACCTGACAAAAAAGCATTTTTTTGTCTTATCTTTGTTACGTCAGTATCAGCTTCCGCCGGGGGGTTCTCAGGGGGGAAAATCCTGAAAAGCGCCTCGCCATCATCCAAAGAAACCGCCAGAGCTTTACGAACAGTTTCACGACACATCATGCCTTTTAGGGATGAACAAATCTGAGCCTCAGTCAGAATAGTGTTTTCGGGCAAACGAATAATTCTGGCCGCATCCAGCAGACGGGCGGCAGCAATTCCATCAGGTTGTGCCAACAGCGCTTCGCGGACGCTATTGGGTAAACGACTCACATTTTTATCAGTATCATTTTGATCTGAGACAGACTTTATTCGTGCTGGACGACTAAATACACTACTGATTGTTCTTAGCGCCTCAGCATAACGTGTCGAATAAGATTCCTGTCGCTGGTTCACACGGGCAGACTGCATCGCATGTAAGCCAGCCAACGTGCCCATAACAGCCTCTTGTGAAAAGCGATGATCCCGCATTAAACAGCCTACACGAAACAAAGCCTGATTACGGGATTGATACTGGTCACAAAAATAATGGTAGAGATTGATAAAATCGACTTCAGACTTATGCGATAAGTCAGTGCTTATAATTTCAGCCTGAGAATTTTCTGAGTCTTTAACATGCAGAAAAGTCAACACCGTCGCGAATTCTTCGGGGGATAGAGCACGAATGGGATCATCAGCTATAACGCGCCAGCTATGATCGCCAATCGATGAACCGGGGCCAACCACATAGCCGCCATCGCCTTTAAGATCGCCACCGGGAAACATACGAGAGCACACCGGGAAATCGACGCGCCAGTAAATGTGCGGGGTCGATCGAACACCAGACTGAACAATCAGCGTATCCAGCAGATGTGAAAACCGCCGCATAAAACGCGCCGCCAGACTCGAATCGTCCAGGTCAAGCACGATAAGCCGCGAAACCTGCCCACATACCACACCATAGGCAGAGCGCACCTTATCCATAAACCAGTTTCGTAATTCACTGAGTGAAGGGATACGCTTCTGATAAACCGACCAGGGGAGGGCGGCGCGCTTTCCAAGCTCAATATCATTCCCGCCAATTAAGGGAATAACTGAACAACCGAGCTGCTGAAAAGCAAAAATACTTCGAAAATCATCGAAAAAACCACCGGAAACAGGCAAATTGAACCCTTCTCAAGGTAAATGCCTGTTGCCATGCAAAATTATTTGGGTTATAATATGGTCAACAACGCAAAATTGATGGATGTGCAGTCGCAAAAAAGACCATTACGCAAATCGGTAATTGTCAATAGCAACAGCATTTCCTTGCACTTATCAGCCCCTTGTTCTGGATGTGGCCGCGAAACCAACGACCCCGAACTTCGGGCTTTGCGTTTTATATAGCCAAATGGCGTTAAATTGTGTTTTTACAGAACGCGAAAAAGCGTCAGGTCATAGTCTTTAAACTCCTCTTCCTGCCGCCAACCTGCTGATAGAAATTTCTTAAAAACCTTTGGTTTAACACTGATTGTGTGTTATACTAATGTTGTTAAACATTCCGGGTTTAACGTTTCTATCGAATCCCTGTTGGCGCGGGCTCGATAAAGATTAGCGGATACACTTGATGTATCCGCTTTTCTTTTTTCTTTAAGCCTTCATTAGGAATTGTATACTAATTTTACCGGACTCGCAACACTTTTCATCGAAATTAATACTCGTAATATTATTCACAATCAGAAACATTTGTTCTGTTTTAATTTTGAGTGTAGATTCCCCTCGACTCAACCCCTAACAGGCAAAATTCCTCACCGCAAACATGTATGTGTTATAATTAATAAAGACATAGTACAGACTACTTAGTAGTCATAGTAATTATTGTATTCTACCATCGCAGATAGGTAAATCACGCTCATGAGCCCACGTGAAACACGTTCAAGGGGTAAAAACACACCCATGCGTATTGATGAAGCGACTAAGCGCGTCATTAACATGCTGGCAGGAGAAATGCAGCGCGCGACAGGGCGAACTATTTCATTTAACGAGGCTCTATGGGAATTTCTGAAACAACACCGCCCCGACCTGACAGCCGAGGCGGTAAAAATTATTGAATCAGAACAAGCTAAATAATTTAGACAGCATCCAGTACCAATTGATAACCTGTCTGATCTTCAAATTTTCTGCGCAATTCAACTGTTTGAAGATCATCAGGCAGATGTGCCAGCTTAAACGACACTTCCCCGCGGTCAACATGTATACCTGGCCCTTTGCGTACCTGCCACCCGGCTTCACGAGCAAGCTGAGACGCTGCCTGTAATATCTGCTGCTGGTTAGGGTGTGGATGGATTGAGAGTGTATAGCCCGTTTGCTGGACTAATTCGCGCATTTTATCCCGATGCCTTTCTCCCACCTGTGGTGAAACAAACGTCAGCACAATCCCTGTCTGCTTTAATCCCACCTTCAGCAAACCTACTGGTTCCAGTGTCGTCCGAATCAGCACATAGGCCTCATTAATTTCCAGCCGCATAGAGCTATCTGCAATCGTCGGCGCGGATTCCACTACGCCAGTTAATCCATCACCACGCCGCGCGGTTTGCAACCGGAAACCGGTCAACTGATAATAAGCCTGTTCCAGCGCGGATAAATCCTCGACACCATCCACCTCTGCCTGGACTTCCTGCTTATCCATATAGAACGAAGGCCCCTTCACGATGCGGGCATCGGCTGGCAGGATTTCGTCAAACGCAGACCCCAGCGCCTGCTGGTTGATACTATGATTAATCTGAATATCCCAGCCAGTCTGATCACTCAGGTCACCGATAACATCCGAAAACTGATCGGCAGCGCGATCAGGAAAATCAAACGACAGGGTTAATCGCTTACGATGTACCTCCATCCCAACCTTTCGTAGTCGGGCTTCAGGCGGAAAAATCGAGAAAGCCATCTCACGTGCCTGATTTTGCTCAACCGGCCCATCCTGCAACGCGCGTAAAGGTCGCAGTCCATGCTGTTCGAGCACCGCACCATCAGCCGCCAATGCCAGCACCACGGTCAACAGGGCCTGCTGCTCAGATACATCTTCTGGTAATTCAGCCGGAAGCAGATCAGCGGGATTCATGGGCTCGGCGGACTGAACCAGCTTTTGCCGAGTCGTGAAGGGCAGCAGATCATCCTGCAGAACTCTGGCCTGTTTTACCATTTCGCCAATATTGCCCATCAGACCTTTATCAGCGCTTCCTTTTTCATAAGTGCCGATCACCCACAGCAAGGCATCGGCTGGATAGTGTCGCCCCTTGGCACTGTAGACATTCGCCTCAAAAGCATCCTGGCTGGCATTCACCACCAGACCCGCACGCGGACGATTATTACTATCGCGCAGCACAACCAGTTTGCCGACAATATCCGGGTGTGCCAGCATGATCGCTCGTTGGCGCTGTTTACGGGTGACCTGTTCCTCACTACGAACCTGAAAGGTATCACGCTTGCGCCAGTCCTGTGCAAAATACAAATCCTCGGCCAGCACGCCGATCACTTCGGCATGCCTGTCGGCATCACCCCACCACATTTGCGCCAGTTCACGCGCACTGAAGAAACTGCCTGCCTGATTTTTTAACGCATCCCACAATTCAGCGGCATCCAGATGACGGGACTCCTGGCCGCTTTTGATTCCGCCTAAAGCCCACGGACGTTTGGCAAAGTCAAAACGGATTGTTTGGCCGCTCTGCGGCGAAAGCACCCGCTTATCACGCTGGCGCAGGGCAGTCGCTAAACTGTGCCGCGCACCCGGGTCACCATGCACCAGCATCACTTCATCGACTTTGAGCGCATCAGCATAATTGACCAATTCCTGCTCATCCGCATGCGCTGATAAGGAATAGGTGCCGACCTCACAACGCACACTCACGGTGGTATCATCAAGCCGCAGCGCAAAATCCTGTCCCGCCTCACGCTCGCGAATCATGCGCTGCATAAACCGACCCGGCGCTTCTTCATCCTGATACCCGGTCAGGAAAATGGCGTTTTCTTCACTGCCGACCCAGTTCTTGGCATACACCACCGATGCGCCACCGGTGAGCATACCGCTGCTGGCGACTACAATCGCTGGTTCGCTGCTCTGGATGATCTGATCGCGCATGGCATTGCTGGTAACGGGCTTAATCCTGTTACGGAAAAACAGATGATCTTCACCCGCCGCCTTTAAAGTTCCCTGTGGCAACCAGTCCCGAAAACCCGAATAGGCACCACACACGGCTCGAACCATACCGTCGGCATACACCGGCACATCCAGTTGATCGCGATACGCTAGGATAATTTGCAGCACTTCCTGGGCACGCCCCAAAGCAAACGCTGGAATCAGCACTTTGCCACCGCGTTCGACTACCCGGCGCAGCGTCTCGATCATGCGCTTTTCTTCTGCCAGCCGATTGGCATGCAGCTTGCCGCCATAGGTGCTTTCCAGCACCAGCGCATCGGCTTTGACACGGGGAATCTCGGCGCTGACCACGGCGCGATTGGCTCCTAGCGAAACATCACCGGACATCACCAGTGTCCCGTCTTCACCTTCCAGCACTAATGACGCCGCCCCCGCGATATGACCGGAAGGGTAGTAGGTCACCTGTAAACCGTCCCCCAGACGAATGGCTTGACGATAATCGACCATCTGAAAGGCGTTCATCAGTCGCTCAGATGCAATATCGTCAAATATGGGAAGTTCGCCTTCTGCTTCCTGCTTGGACGTCATAATGCG
This sequence comes from Aggregatilineales bacterium, assembly GCA_038258185.1. Taxonomy (GTDB): domain Bacteria; phylum Chloroflexota; class Anaerolineae; order Aggregatilineales; family Phototrophicaceae; genus JAIOHN01. Next base: position 9,532 of record JBBSQD010000230.1, read on the forward strand.
CTGGGCATCGGCCTGCAAAATCCGTGTGAGGTCAACAGTGGGACGGGTGGCGATCACCGGTACATGCGGATACTGTTCGACCACCAGCGCCAATGCGCCCGTGTGATCGGTATGCGCATGCGTCACCAGAATATAATCCGGCCCACCCGCTGCACTGATCGGATGCAAGTCCGGTAACTGGTCGTTCTGGATACCGCGGCTGGTACGCGGCGAAATACGAATCCCAGCATCGACCAGCAGCAGCTTACCCCCCATCGAGACAAGTGTGCTGCTTGCGCCCACTTCATCCGCGCCACCTAAGAAAGTCAGTTCCATCAGTTGTTCTCCATTTACCTGCCGTGAACTACACCGCTGCCAGTAAAATCCCATTGTATCTGACTGGCAGGGGTCTAAATCACTCACTGATGATACACCACAACTCAGTGTAATTACTAATGGAATATTTATGACTTTTTGCAACTCTGATCAGGACTAACCCGTATAATAGAATAGGATCGGTGAAGACAATTCCCCCGATTTTACTTGACCAGCAGTTACAGACTTTAAGGAGAAACTATGTTTCATCGCACATTGAGATTAATGATTATTTTAGCGCTGCTGATGTTCAGCAGTGCCGCACTAGCTCAGGAACCAATAACTTTCTGTGGAGACCTTTCCGAAGCGGATTGCGCTTTAATCACCCAGGCTGAAGCATCAATGGCCGCGCTGGAATCCGGCTCTGTCGATTTTAGTTTGAACTTCGACATCACCAATATTCCCGAAGAGCCGTCAGACATCAGCATCGCGGTGACTGGTAATGGTACTGCCAGCGGGCTGGGTGCCTTCCATGCCATGAGCGGAACCATGACAATGGAACCCGACCTTAGTGTAATGGTTCCCCAACTTCTGGATGCGCTGGAAACATTCAATGGCGACCTTTCGCTGAATGTGACCATCCCGGCAGAACTGGCTGAAGGTGGCCCCAACAGCATTGACCTGAATCTGATGCTGATCG
>JBBSQD010000231.1:0-10492 GCA_038258185.1 Aggregatilineales bacterium
CCAAAAGGATGGTTTCCAGCAGAACATGCCCCGGCATTCCTTCAAATTCAAAGGTATAAACAAGGCGTTCGGGGCTGGTGACATCATGATAGACGCCACGAAAGGCGAATTCATTGCCATCCGCATCATGGTCAACGAAGCGCCAAACACCACCAGCTTTCGCTTCCAGTTTGTCTATCGTCGTGGTTGTACTGCGGAATCCCCACCATTGGGAAACGAGTTTGGGGTCAGTCATCGCTTTGAAGACTAATTCACGGGGCGCGTTGAATTCGCGGGTCAAGGTAATCATCTGGCTTCCAGGTTCGGCAATCAGGGTGTGCTTAGTCATTGTTTTGCTCCTCTTCTTCCATTTTTTTTAACAGCTCGTCCAAGCGTTCATAACGTTCTTCGATCAGGCTGCTATAGTTCGCCAACCAATTGAAGACTTCCGTCAGGGGCTCAGGGCGCAGTTCATACCAGCGCTTTTGCGCCTCCTGGCGTACTTGTACCAGCCCTACATCGCGCAGAACTTTGAGTTGTTTGGAAACCCCTGGTTGGCTGATTTCCAGAAGCTCTACCAGTTCGTTGACCGTATGGGGGCGCACTCGGAGAAAGTCCAAGATTTGCCGTCTTGTTGGGTCGGCTACCGCATCGAATGTCGTTATCATGTTTAAAATATACCATATTGGTTATATAACTGTCAATGGATATAATATTAAATTTTTGTAGCAGAGGTTAAATAATAAGTGATGCGATTATACCTGTCCGACCATGGTTTGTGAGGGAAGTTCTGGCAGTGCCGTTGGCTGATGCAGACGCTTTTCGGTTATAATTCGCGTAGATTTGCGTTCAACTCATACGCGGAAGGAATCTCATGGCAGAGCGCCTGCAATGGCTGTATCGAATCCAACCTGTGCGCCCGGAAATGCTGACGGATGGCCCCACGCCGGATGAGGCGCAGATCGTCTCGCAGCATTTTAATTATCTGAACAACCTGACCGAGCAGGGTGTTGTGCTAATGGCCGGACGCACCCAGACGACTGATTTTGCCAGCTTCGGCATCATCATCTTTTATGCCGAAAGCGAAACCGCCGCATGGAAACTGGTACATGATGACCCGGCTGTGAAAAATCGCGTGATGCGTGCTGAACTGTATCCGTATCGAATCGCACTGATGGGACAATATGATGGCTGAAGTCGATAAACACGGCACATTCGATGAAGAAGTGTTTACCTATGACGAACTGAAGGATGGCCGGGTGCTGATCTACTGGCACGGCAAGCTGGTGATGACGCTGAAAGGCGACAAAGCGCAGAAATTCCTCAAGCGCGTGGATGGCCTGGATGAGCGCGACGCGCAGTTAGTCATGGCGAAAATTACCGGTAATTTCAAGCATGGTAACGAGCGCCAGGGCAAAAATTCACAGCAGTAAACCCGCGACAGAATTGAACATTTGTGCTATAATAATCCCATCAGTTTAAACAAAAAGTTCAGTCAATCTCATGCTTCAAAAATACCTTGATGGCCAGTATCGGCGGCCCAGTGGCTGGGTAGGGCGCTGGGTCGGCGGCAAAATGGCCCAGCAGCATCAGCCAGAAAATTTGTGGACGCTGCATTGTTTGGATGCGCAACCCGGACAGCATATCCTCGAAGTAGGATTTGGACCGGGATTTGCCATTCAGCAATTGTGCCAATCCGTGCCGACGGTGCAGGTTTCCGGCGTGGATTTTTCCGGCACGATGGTGGCCGCTGCCCGTCGTCCCAATGCGCAGGCTATCCACAGCCGACAGGTACAGCTTAAGCAGGCCGATGTCACGAGTCTGCCGTTTGCCGATCACACGTTTGACAAAGCCTTTAGCATCCACAGCATTTACTTCTGGCCGCAGCCGTTGATCGCCCTTCAGGAAATCCGGCGAGTTTTGAAGCCCAACGGCCAACTGGTTTTAACGATTTTGCCGAAGGAGCGCTGGCCGGCAAATGCGGACGGTTCAAAGGGAACTGCGGACTGTATCCCCTATTCCGGTGACGGTTTGCAACAGTTTTTAAGCGACTGCGGTTACACGGATATGCGGTTCTGTGCAGATGATAATCCGGCCTTCGCCTCCAATTATTGTGTGATCGCCCGCGCCTGATCTGTCCGGATCGCAAAGTAGTTTATAATTGAACCAGAGTTTACGGAGAAGTGAGCATGGCAGCGAATTATATCGTCGTGAAGGGCTACATTCGTCAGGGTGAACTGCTGGTTGACCTGCCGCACAATGTTCAGGATGGCGAGGTTGAAGTTCTGGTGAGCATCGACAGCGCTGACCCGTTTGAAGATGAGTTTGCTTCACTCATGAACACTCAGTCCAAAACAGATGGCTGGACAGATAGTCTGGCGTGGCTTCACGAGCAGCGCCGTAAACGGCGCGAGATGCGTTTATGAACAATAATCCCTGCTTTCCAGATGATGTAGATTTGTCTGGTACGGACACGGCATCCCATAGGGAGGCTAACGCACTGCCGTGTCCGTGCACTAAATTCTATATTCGAATAGGCTCTCAATCAAAAACATTTCAAGCCCATTATGAGGCAGTTTAGCGCAACAACCTTCAACTTGTGTTGAAATGTTTCACCCAGAAAATCCTGAATTTATCGGAGCATAAACCATGATCACTTCCCCAAATGGAAAAACCGTCCTTGACGAATGGTTCGAAAAACCTTTGGCCGAACGGCTCGGCGTGGTCGTCGGCGGCTCGTTGAGCAAAGGGCTGGTCGTCAAAATGGATCGCGGCCAGAGCATCGAAGATCTGGCGGTGGGGCGTTATATCGTGGTGCATGGCAGCAAGCGCCGCTTCTTCTGCATGATTAACGACATCGTGCTCGATAGCACCAACCCCGGCATCGAGAGTGATCCGCCGGATGTGACCGACCCGTTCCTCAACGCGGTCTACAGCGGAACCGCCGCCTACGGCACCATCCATGTCGTGCCAATGCTGTCGATTGGTGAAGATGACAAGCCCAAGCCGGTGAAATCCATCCCCAGCCATTTTATGCCGGTCTACAACGCGACGGTTGAGGATGTGAACGACGTGTTTGGTCATGAAGACGCGACCCATTTCAATGTCGGCTCGCCGCTGGAACTGGAAGAAACGCAGATCAACCTCGACCTTAAGCGGCTGGTAGAGCGCTCGGTTGGTGTGTTTGGCAAGAGCGGCACCGGCAAGAGTTTTCTCACCCGCGTGATTCTGGCGGGAAGTATCGCGCGTGGCATTGGCGTGAGCCTCATTTTTGACATGCACAATGATTACGGCTGGCAGATCACCAGCGAAAATGGCTACAGCGTCAAGGGGCTGAAGCAGCTTTTCGACCACAAAGTGACCATTCTCACGCTCGACGCGGAATCGTCCCGGCGGCGCAATGCCAAGTATGACTTTGAGGTGCGCCTGGGTTACGACGAAATTGAACCGTCCGACCTGGAACAACTGCGCGTGACCATGAGCTTTTCCGACGCGATGATCGATTGTATCCACACGCTCAATAAACGCTGGGGCAAAAGCTGGATTCGCCGTCTGCTCAAAGGCGATCTGGAAGATTTAGAGGATATTACCGCCAATACCCCTACCGCCGAAGGCACGTTAATCGCGGTGCAGCGCCGTATCGAGCGCTTCCAACGCTGGGATTTTCTGGTGGAGGAAACTCCGGCGGACAGTGTCAAGCAGATTATCAACATTCTGGTGGAAGAACAGCGCAGCGTCGTACTGGAATTTGGCCGTTATGGGAATTCACTGGAAGCCTATATGCTGGTCGCCAATTATCTGACGCGCCGCATCCATGAAGCGTATATCGAGCGCATGGAAAAAGCGCTGGGTGATCCAGCCTACGAACCGCCGCAACTGATGATTACCATCGAGGAAGCGCATAAATTCCTTGACCCCAAAATCGCCAATCAGACCACATTTGGCATCATCGCGCGTGAGATGCGTAAGTACAATGTCACCTTGCTGGTGGTCGATCAGCGTCCGAGCGGCATTGACGAGGAAGTCATGAGTCAGATCGGCACGCGCATCACGGCGCTACTGGATAACGAGCGCGACATCAACGCGGTGCTGAACGGCATTAGTGGCGCAGCGGGTCTGCGCGAGGTGCTGGCGCGGCTGGATACCAAGCAGCAGGCCATCATTATGGGGCATGCCGTGCCGATGCCGGTGGTGATCAAACCGCGCAATTATGACGAGGATTTCTATCAGGCGGTACAGGGGGCTGTCCCCGCGCTGGATAGTGACCGGGTGCGTAAAACACTGGGCAGTGGCGACAAAGACCGGCGCATACGTTAAGTCGCGCCGACACTGACCGACGAAAATTCTGCAAACTCCGCTACAATGGGGCGCTGTTATTCATTGTGACTCTAATGGACGCGCCCCATGTCCCAGACTTCGATTGAACGCTTCTTATTATTGCTGATTGCGCTGGCTTATGTGCTGGTTGGCATGTTGTTCGCCATCCGTACACCGGACTGGCAAGCTCCTGATGAACCCGCACATTATAATTACGTCGCGCAGGTCGCGGAAAATGGCTGCTGTCCGGTCATCGAAACCGGCGACTGGCAGCAAACCTATCAGAACGAACTGACCGCATCCCGCTTTGCGCCGGATACACTTGACCGGCTGAATACCGTCCAGTACGAAGACCATCAGCCGCCCGTGTATTATCTACTGGCGTCACTGGTCTACAAGCTCACGTCCGGCAGTTTAATCGCGCTGCGACTGCTGTCGGTTTTGATCGGCCTGGGGGTGGTGCTGTGCGCCTATGCCTGCGCTAAAGTAGTTTATCCAGACTATCCCGGCGTGGCGCTGGGCGCGGCGGCATTTGTCGCATTTTTACCGCAGCACATGGCGATGTTGACCGCCGTCAATAATGATGGCCTGTCCGAATTGTGGATCGGCCTGACGCTGTGGGCGACCCTGCGCTATTTACGCGGACAGTCGATTCAACCGTGGCAGCTTGGCCTGCTCATCGGCCTGATTTTTGTCACCAAATCGACCGGTTATCTCATGGCCGGGGTGGTGGTGCTGGCGCTGTTCGTCCGCTGGTGGTCAGCCGCTGCAACCTCACCCCTCCTTGCCTGGGGCAATTCCTCCCCTCTTCCCACAGGGACGCTGCGCAGCCAAACTGGAGAGGGGAAAGTGAGCGAAGCGAACAGGGGTGAGGTCAGTAAAGCTCAACATTCCAATACTGGGGTGAACTCTGAACGCCATTTTGGCTCGTTGATTCGGTCAATGCTGCTGTTTCTCATCCCAGCGCTGATCATCGGCGGGCTGTGGTGGGGGCGCAATTTCACCGTGTATGGCTTCCCGGATTTTCTCGGCCTGGGGGCGCATAATCGTGTTGTGGCCGATCAACCGCGCACGGCGGATTTTATCGCCGAGTCTGGCAGTCAGACGTATTTCAGCCGCGCACTGAGCGATACCTTCAACAGCTTCTGGGGCCAGTTCGGCTGGATGGCGCTGCCGCTTCAGGGCTGGATGTACACGGCATTTCAGGCGCTGTTCGGCGTGGTGATTATCGGCTTATTGATCCATGCCTTTGTGCTGCGTCCCACGCTCGATGCGGAAGAAAAACGTTTTCAGCAGCACTCATGGCTGGTTATGGGGGCGATGTTGCTGCTGGCCGCGCTGGCCTATGTCTATTACAACACCGAATTTCTGCAATTTCAGGGGCGTTATCTGTTCCCGGCATTGATCCCCTTCGGCCTGCTGATGGCGCTCGGTGTGGATGCGTGGCGGCGCTGGCTGCTGGCGCGGCTGTCATGGGCGCAGTGGCTGCCGGTTGGTCTGTATCTCGCGCTGGCGCTTTTCGATCTGTACCTGATCTGGCGTGTCATTCCGCCGGGATTAGCGCCATAACTATTTATTTCTGACGGGCATGGAAAATCAGCAGATTTTAATCTTTCCCCCATAAAACATGGATTAATATTAAAATCCTCTGAATGTTAGGCCGTTCTCAGTAAATTTATGGTATACAGTAATGTGTACTGTAATAAAAACAGTCCAACCTTCAAGGAGAAGATCATCGTGAAATTTTATCGAAGCCCTTACAGAATTATGCCGGGTCTGCTGTTTGCAGCCCTCGCGCTCCTCTTAATGTCGACCACACTCGTATTTGCTCAGGACGCGACGCCGCCTGTGACGGGTGCGGAAGATATCGCCCAGGATTTGGTGGATATTACCGAAGGTGCGGCAGAAGGCACTGTCGCCACCGTCGACACCCTCATCAGCAACCTCATCCAGCCGCCACGTTCGGATATTGCCCGTTTGCTGCTGATCGTGGGTGGTGTACTGCTGCTGGTGGCCGGATGGCGCTTTTATGAATACATCATTCTGATTGCTGGGATGATTATCGGCGCGACTGTGGCGCTGTCGCTGATCACCACAAACAGCGTGATTATCGCGGTGCTGGTCATGCTGGTGGGCGCGGTGATTGGCGCGATTCTCAGTGTATTTCTCTATTATGTCGCGGTCTTTTTGATCGGCGCGTATGTCGGCATCATCCTCACCGGAACCGTGGCCGCAGCACTATCGCTGACACCCGTTTCGCCCATCGCCTTACTCATCGGCGCGATTATCGGCGGTTTGATTATGCTGGCGGTGTCCATCGAGTTCCTGATTTTGGTGTCGGCCATTGTCGGCGCGCAGATGCTGGTTCTGGGGCTTGGACTCGGCGCGGTCTGGATTTTGATCTTTGCCGTGTTCGGTATCATCCTGCAACTTGTGCTCACCCGTGCCTTCCGCTACGAATTCCGCCGTCGCCCACGCCGCATTAACCTGTTACGCCGTGCCACCTAGGCAGCTATACCTGACCGTATAATCTGTTAAGTTAAGTTGTAATCGTATTTTCCAGCAGGATAGGGGTACAATAACCTATCCTGTTTTTCAGGCTAGGATCACGGTTTCGCTGCCAGCATGTGCTTTGAACAGGTGCATTATCAGCTTTTAAGTTACAATACTGAACAAACAGTGCGATTGAAACCTGCGTCTCTATTACGGATTTATTTGCTACAAATATATGAACCAAATACCTGTTTTCGATTTACTGCAACGCATACAAGCTGGAGACGAAGATGCTCTGGTGTCGTTGCATGAGCAGTTCGCAAACCTGGTTTACTCAGTAGCCTATCGTGTTTTGAATGATCAAATGGGTGCTGAAGAAGTGACCCAGGATACATTTATGCGCCTGTGGGATAAGGCTAACACATACGACTCCGAAAAAGGCGAGTTTCATGTCTGGTTGCTCACCATCACCCGCCGTCTGGCGATTGACTTCCTGCGCAAACGGCAGCGACATGAACCGAACCAGGAGATGATTTTCATGGATGAAGACCCCAGTCTGTGGGAACGCATTGCACCCACCACAGATGGCGATCTGCGGCACACCCTGAAAGCCGTCATCACAGAACTACCACCCGAACAACAACAAGTGATCAGCCTGGCCTACTTCTATGGGATGACCCATTCAGACATTGCCGAGCATCTGGAATTGCCGCTGGGCACGGTCAAAACGCGCATCCGCCAGGGTATGAAAAAATTACGGGATGCCTGGATGACAGAAAATCCAAAACCGCCAACTTGAACGTATAATAAATAGAATGTGCTCTTCTTACATACCGTTGATGAGAGATGTGTAAGTTGTTAACTTGTAACTCGTCGTTGAGTAAGCGTGTTGAATTGAATGGATAGAGAAACACTCCTTGACCTGATTCCTGCCTACGCCCTGGGCGCGCTCGATGCTAAGGAAAAGCAGTTGTTACAAGAACTGCTGGAACATGACAGTGATGCGCAGGCGCTACTGGCAGAATATCAGGAAATAACCGATTTGCTGGCTCTGGCTGTACCCGCCAGATCAGCCCCAGGCCATCTGCAAGCTGATCTGCGTCAGCGTCTGGCGAAGCAGCGTCCAGTTGAGGCCGCCCCGCCTCTGCCTGCGCCACCGCTGGAAGTCGTGCCACGGCCAGCCACATCGGCACTGCGGCGCTGGTTGCCCCTGGTGGCCGCTCTGGCAGTTGTTTTCGGCGCGGTTTTGCTGATAAATTTACTGCCCGGTACTGCGCCCAGTGGTGAAGTCATATTTACCCAACTGGCCGCCCGCAATGATGTGATCCGCGTGGCGCTGGTGCCGGGTGAGGATATGACGCAATTAGAGGGTGAGCTGGTGGCAACGCCGGATGGCTCGCAGGCGGTGATTGCAGTCAATAATCTGCCGCGTCTGTCAGAAAATGAAACCTACCAATTGTGGCTGGCCATGCCGGATGGCGTGATATCTGGCGGGCTGTTCCAGGGTTCCGGTGAAGGTACAGCGACCTATATCGTCGTGCCTATCACTCGCCCGGTCAGTGAGTATAACGGCTTTGGTGTGTCGCGTGAGGCAGCCGGGGGCAGTTCTTTCCCTGACCGGCCTGAAGGCACCGGAGTTTTCCGGGTGCCCCTGAAGACCTGATCATCACAAAAGACGTGCCGCGGCACGTCTTTTATTTTCGCTACAACATCTCAGACTTGCGTTCGACCCGGCCAGTCAGCAGATACTGGCGCAGTTCTTCCACGCGGCTGGCGATAATCTGCGGAGCGCGTTCCCGCACTTTAGGGTTGCTCAGATTGCTGGCGATCCAGCGACAGGAGGCGACATGCCGCGCCGCGACAAACGTCTCCACATGCGCCTGATGCGCGGCTGGCAATGGACGGATGGCGTTATAACCCGCCCACAACGCCGCTTTGAGATCAGCATAATGGGCGAAATCGCTCCATTGCAGCAGCGACGGCGCCAGATCATAGAGATAGTAGCCGTAACTGCCATTATCGAAATCAATCGCACAGACGGTATCGCCCTGAAACAGAATGTTCTTGGCGATAAAATCGGCATGAATGAGGCCGAAACTGGCCGGGGTTTCGCCGAGTTGCGCCATCGTCAGGCGGACTTTTTCCGCGACTGCATCAAACACCACAATCTGTTGCGGCGTGAAAATGCGCGCACCATCACCGGGATTATACGGTGAGCGTTCGCCAAACAAGCCTTCCCAATCCAGACGCGGGCGCTCAAAGTTCGGCCCCGGTTGATAGACCTCATTGAAGCGGTGCAGCTCCGCCAGAAATTGACCTAATTGCCCCGACTGCTGCGGCGTGATCTGCTCCGGGGGGATAAACGCGCCTTCAATCCAGCCCAGCAGCGTACAGCGCAGCGGCTCATCCAGCCCTTCGACCTTCGTCAGTGCTAAATGCTCGCCGGACTGAGTCCGCAGCGGACGAGGCACACACAGCTTTGTCTCGCGGCTGATCGCTTCCAGCCATGCTAATTCTGAGCGCAGACCCGCATCACTGCGCGAACCGGGACGCGACAGGCGCAGCGTATATTTCTGCTCTCCGGCCTGCACCGCAAACACGGCATTATGGGTGTACAGCAGCGGTGTGATCTGCGCGGCATCCAGCCCAAACTGTGACATGACCGCCTCAGCAGCGGTAGTCAGGCGGGTTAACTGTTCATCATAGGTCAGCGTCTCAAACATCAGATTTCCTGTGGATTGCTAAGATTAAAAGCTCGCCAGATCACCATTTATTGGGGTGTTACGTATGATTATCATCAGAAAGGGTTGTATCCGCTATCTGATTTCGATTATCATTGATAAGGATAGTTCATTGATGTGGAGATATAAAAGCATACTATGTTTGGTGACAACTCTCAAAGTACACCGGGTTCTCTTTCGCGGATAGAAATCCATCCCTTAATGCGTAATGTGTATATGTGGATGGCGATGGGTCTGCTGGTGACCACCGCTGTTGCGCTGTATGTCAGCAGTTCCGCTTCGCTCATCGAATTACTGGCAACCAATCAACTGCTGTTCTTCGGTGCAATTATTGGTCAACTGGCGTTGGTCGTGGCCTTAAGCGCGGCTATCAACCGCATGTCGGCTACCGTAGCGGGCATCATGTTTTTTGTCTACTCAGCGTTAAATGGTTTCACATTGTCGCTGATTTTTGTGGTCTATAGCATCGGCTCTATCGGGGTCGCTTTTGGTGTAACTGCGATTCTGTTTGGCGTAATGACCGTGATCGGCATGACCACCAGCGTGGACCTGAGCAAATACAGTACCTATTTCATGATGGGGCTGATCGGGCTGGTGATCGCGATGGTCGTGAATATGTTCCTGGGAAGCAGCGCGTTTGATTACCTCATCAGCGTAGTGGGTGTGGTGCTGTTCACCGCGCTGACCGCTTATGACACCCAGCAGATTCAGGCGATGGCTAATGCTCCGGGTATTGAAAATGAGGGTCAGGAAACCCTGATGAAACTCAGTATCATGGGGGCGCTGCGCCTGTATCTGGACTTTATCAATCTGTTTCTGTTCCTGCTGCGCCTGCTTGGTGGCCGCGACTAAAACGGATGGTCCATACATAATTCGTAAACCAAAGGGGCACGGTCAATGACCGTGCCCCTGTTTGATTACTGACTCGCCAGTACCGGCTGGATATCCTCACCGACGACGAC
>JBBSQD010000232.1:0-10472 GCA_038258185.1 Aggregatilineales bacterium
CGCACTACTGATCAGCCCGGTACCGCCGATAATCAAAATACGCATCTTAAACTCCTTTTAAAATAACTAATATTGAAGAACTGATCTGAAGTATAGCCGTTATCAGACGTTAAAGAACAATAAGAAACGATCTCTCAGAGGCACTGCTTCAGCCCAAAATTGATCATCAAAAATATAGATAATGTTTGTATAAGGTTTTTTCTTTGTGTGAAAATATCTGCACAACGGTTAAACTATAAATCAATGTTAACGCTTAAGCTTTGTAGCAGGACAAATGATGAATGTCCCAGATATTACAGATGAAACCTTAAAACGCTTAACAATGCGGGCAAAGGCAGCAAACTGTTCCATCGACGATCTGCTGCGAGACATGCTGGACAGCGTTGAGACAGCAAACGTACCGTCCAGCATACAGGAACGGTTACTGGCGCACACCAGCGATCCCATCTCACTATTTAATCGAGATCTTCGTTATGTCTATGCCAATCCGATTTTAGCAGAACTGAGCGGGCGAGATATTGCTGATATTATCGGCAAAACTGATCGCGAACTAGGCATGCCGGAAAAACAGGTCAGGCAATGGCAGACTGCCTGGCAGGTCGTAATCGAGACACGCACCGAAAAAATTATCACCTTTGATTTTGTAACCCCCTATGGGCACCGTTTTTACGAATCACGTTTAACCCCCATCCTTGATGACACCGGGGAAGTCGAATATCTGTCAGCCGTCACGCGCGACATCACCGAGCGCATCCAAATGGAAAGTGCCCTGAGTGAAAGTCGCCAGAATCTGGAAGCGCTCATCGAAAACTTTGATGGCAGCGTGTGGTCAATCGATACAAATTATCGCTTGATTACCGCAAACGCCAGATTTTTCCAGGATATTAAAGATACGCTTGGCTATGCTATAGACGCTGATGATACTTTAACAGCCCTCAGCCTGCCAAAGGCGAATCTGCATGAATGGCAGGGATATTATGACCGAGGCCTGCAAGGTGAACCCTTTACACTTGAGGTCACAACGCGCTTTAGCGCAAGCCAGAGTGAAACGGAATATCATTTCAACCCCATCCGATCCGATAGTGGTGCGGTGGTTGGTCTGACCATTTTCGCCCGTGATATTACCGAACAGAAGCGAGCCGAGAAGCAACTGCGCCAGTCAGAAGCAAACCTGCGCGCTATGCTGAACAGCACTTCGCAATCCTTCACCCTGATTGATCGCGATTATTACATTGTGGATTTTGATGAAAAAGGCAAGCAGGCTTCGGAGGCTATTTTTGGGAAAGAAATGCATGGCGGCGCTTCAATCTATGACTTTGTATTCCCCAAAGACCTGGATGGGTTTAATGAGAATTCACGCCGGGCATTATCCGGTGAAATTATCACGCTTGAGAAAGACTTTCAGAGTGCCGATGGCGCCACTTTTGTCTTCGAATTCACCTATTATCCCGTCGCAGATCGTGACGGTATGATTATCGGTTTTTGTATGAGCAATCAGAATATTACCCAGCGCAAACAAACCCAGAAAAGTCTTCAGCAGAGTGAAGCATCACTTAAGGAAGCCCAGGCCACGGCCCATCTGGGTAGTTGGGAACTTAATTTCCAGACGGGTGTGACAGTCTGGTCAGATGAGCTTTTTAGAATATTCGGATTCGAACCGGGCAGTGTAGAGCCATCTACCGAATTGCGGTTTTCACTTATTCATCCTGATGACCGGGATCATGCGGTACAGGCCTTTGAAGAATCCTTACAATCCGGTAAACCCTACAAAATTGACAAACGGATTATCAGACCAGATGGTGAAATCCGCTGGGTTATTTCGGAAGGCATCGTGAGCTTTGATAATCAGCATAATCCACTGCGCTTCACAGGCACATTCCTGGATATTACTGAACGTAAACAGGTCGAAGAAGCACTGATCCAGAGTGAGGCCCGTTTGCGCTCACTGCTGGAAACCCAGACTGCGTTTGTCGTGCGGTCGGATATGCAGGGCCTTTACACCTATTCCAATGAAGCCTTTGCCCGTAAATATGAGTGGTTGAGCACGCATCTGATCGGGCGGCCACTCCTGGAAACGGTTGTTCCGCAAGACCGAGAAAAAACATTAGCAACCGTAGAACAGTGTGTGGCAGAACCCGGCAAACCTGTCCAGGTTGTTTTAGGTAAAACCGTAGCGGAAGGAGAACCCGAGTTCATTACCCTTTGGGAGTTTGTCGCGATTCAGGATCGTGATCAGAAAGTGAACGAAATTCAATGTATCGGTTTTGACATCACATCGCAGATGGAAGCCGAGCAGATTCGGCTGGAACATGAGCGACTGACGGCAACACTGAAAAAAGAGAAGGAATTCAATGAGCTGACTCAGAAAGTAGTGTCAGCGCTTTCACATGATATTCGTATTCCATTAACAGTTATTGCCACCTCAGCAGAGATGCTGGATCGTTATTTTGACCGCTACGACTCGGAAAAACGCAAGGAAAAGCTGGACTCCATCGGCAAACAGTTGCGCTATGTGATTGAAATAGTTGATGAGATGGTGATGACCGTAAAGAGCAATCTCAGCAGTAAAGCCTTCAAACTCACACGGGTCAATATTGCAGCGCTGTGCGAAATCAGCCTGAAGGAAATCCAGCAGACGACCGGCTACCAGCATTATTTACGCTTCGTGAACTATACTCACATTCAGGCAGTCATGGTCGATGAAACGCTGGTGAATCGCATTCTGCTCAATCTGCTATCCAACGCCGTGAAATTCTCACCAGCAGACAGCGAAATCCTGTTGGAACTGGATCAGCGCGGTAACTGGCTGATTCTGCGCGTCGTGGATTATGGGCTAGGGATTGCAGAGGGGAATCAGGAGCATATCTTCGATGCCTTCTTCCGGGCCGATAATGCCCTGCCGATTGCCGGCACCGGGTTGGGATTGAGTATTGTGCAGGACTGTGTGGAGCGACACAACGGCCACATTTCTGTCCAGAGCGAGCTTGGACAAGGCACAACCTTTACTGTTGAGTTACCACTGATTGAGAGCTGAAGCCATGCCCGAAATACTTCGTGAGTATCTGCAATGCGGACAAGGCTATACCACTACGGCTAACGCTTTATCAGCTTGAAGGCAACGTCGCGCCCCATCCCCGTCCGAAACGCCAGATGCACCCATAAACCTGCCAATGCTTCCAGATGCGCGGCTGTCGATAAATTACCCGTATCCACGACATCAAAACCCATGTGAGTGATCAGTTCTGCAACGGTCTTTTTAGCGGATTCGCTGTCACCAGCAATAAACATGGTTGCGCTCTGCCCATCAAACTGCGGATTGGTGTAATGCTCTGCGCCAATGGTATTGAGGGCCTTGACGACCTGTGCCCCCGGTAACATTTGTGCCAGATCCTCTGCTGCCGACAAGCCAGATCCACCGTCAAAACGGTTGGTCATATCCATCACGACCTTGCCCGACCAATCCCCCTGACCAACCACATCCGGGATGGCACTCCAGTTTAGTGCAATCGCAAGCACATCACCAAACGCGATTGTATGACCGACTGTGCCGACCTGTGCGCCTGTTTCCGCCGCAAGTTGCTGCATTTTCTCACTGTACGGATCGCGCGAGCTCAGCATCACCTCGTGGCCTAACGGCAGCACCGCGCGTGCCAGAGATTGTCCAACAGTACCCGCACCTATAATCCCGATTTTCATGTGTTCCATTCCTTCATAAACAATAACCCGTTCCATAAAAATGTACCCGATCTAAAACCGGATGATAATGGCAATCACCCCGTCGCTAAAGGCTTCGATCCTTCCTGTTTCTTTGTCCTGGTCGGGTGACATATAAATGCCTTTGGTTCCTCAGAAAAGATACCCATTTACTGGTAAGCGTTTTTCAGGTAAGTCGGTTTCGCCCAGCATCTCACGCAGGTCGCGCTCGATATCAATGCAATATGCCGACAGCGGTACATCCGTGATACGATTCTCGAACGGTTCCTCGTTGACCGCACCTGTGCGCTCTACAATACCAAACACGAACGTTAGCAGTAAAGTTACAGGAATGATGAGCCATGTCATATCCATATTGGCAAATGTCTGCACAAAGCTGAACGGTATCAGGGCGATGAAGACCCATACAAATAATCGTGTGAAGAAAGTATATTGACGAGGAATCGGAATCGCTTTAATACGCTCACATTGCGCCTGATACGCCGATAGCTGTGCCAAACAGCCCTCAAGCTGGAAGCTGTCGAAGCCTTGTAAAGTACTGTTCCGCATCCCATCGTAGATGCGATACCCCTGTATCAGCATGAGCGCTGCCGGTTTGTTCTGCTTGTTCTGTAGGGCTTGCCGGTCTTCATCTGTCAAGAATTGTGCCACGGAGTCCCAGTCGGATTGTCCGCGAAGTTGTAAGCGGAGTGCGTTCACCCATGCCAGATGGCGGTAGATCATCTCACGATGGTAGGCTTGCGCCTGCTGCGCTTCATACTGCGGTGTGTGATTGTGTGATTCGACGAAAGTGATGATGAGGCGGGCGAAGATGCGACTGTAGTTGGCGATAGAGGCCCACAGTTGAGCCGCCTCACCCCAGCGAGCATAAGCAGCACTATTGCGAAAACCCAGAAATATCGCCAGCGCCGTCCCCAAAACAGCCGGCAGCACATTGGGAACGGCGATCTGCTGGACATTAGCCAGTTCATAGAGGCCGTATACTGTTGCTGAGGTAATCGCCCCCATCGCCAACTCATAACGGACGTAAGGAACAGCTTTTCTGAGATCAAGATATTTTTTCAGAATCATAACTTATTCATCACTCCCCTTAACAAGGCTTGAGTCTTAGAGGAATCAAGCCTTGTTAAACATCTTCAGATTAGTCTGCACGCTTCCAGAAAGCAATCCGATTCCCAGATGGGTCCTGGAAGATACCCAATGTTCCTAAACCTTGAATAAGCGTTTCTGCCAGGAGTATCTGCCCTCCTAGTTTCTCAGCCTGTATGAGGTCAGATGCGACATCTTCGCTACCAATGTATACCAGAACATCTCCGGCTTGTGTCTGTTCATTCATCTCAACCAGAGCCGCTCCAATATTGGCAGTGCTAAGTGTGGTATAAATCCCACCTGGCAAATCATCAACATCATAAGCGTTCCAACCGCACAGGTCTTTATAGAACTGCTTTGAAATTTCACGATCAGCAAATGGAATCTCAACATGTACAATTGCTCGCGGATTCATACTATTCTCCATTAGCGTAAGTAATTAACAATACTGTGAGCAATCCTATGGTCAGCATCATGACAGAAGATTACTGCCCTAACGTTTCAATCACCAGTTTCGCCGCTGCGGCACCCGAATACTGCTGCTGACCAGTAATCAGGTTTCCATCCCGCACCGCGTGAGCCCGAAACTGCCCGGCAACAATAAAGTTCGACTCGTCAATCTTCCGTGCTTCGGTTTCAATCCAGAACGGTTGAATCTTCTGGCCGACAAAGTTATCCGCATAAACTTCCTCGGAGTTCGCAAAACCCGTCCATGTTTTGTCTTTTACCAGCAAGTCACCATTACTCAGTTTCACTTTGAGCAAAACGCTGGTCGCGTGACAGACTACAGCGGTCACCTTACCCGTTTCGTAGAAATCGGCCACAAGCTGGTGCAGCTTTTCATCGTTATAAAACGTGTACATGGGAGCCTGCCCACCCACCAGGAAAATCGCATCATAATCCGCCAGCTTCAGGTCAAAAACAGAGGGTGTGTTTTCGATCAGAGCATGGGTCTGGGGCATCGCCAGAAAACCAGCGCTGATCAGGTCACTGGCGCTGTAGCCGCTTTCATCATGCGGGTCACTCCAGCGATCCAGTTCCAGCTTACCGTCCTTTGGGCTGGCGATAGTGACATCATAGCCATGCTCGACAAATTCCCAGTAAGGATGGGTGAGTTCCGCAATCCACATGCCGATGGGCCAGCCTGTTTGCTCGGATACTGCCGGGTTAGAGGCAATAATCAGCACTTTTCTGTTACTTAAAACATCAATGGTTCCACTCATAAGATTACTCCTGAAGATAAGAATTATGTGTGATTCTGTCCATTACGCTTGGTCAGACACACTCTATCAATATATAATTTGGCTCACAAGTAGGCACTTTCCGGTGCCTAACCACAAGTTGAGGTGTACCCATGCTGAATGCGAAAATCTCACCCAAAGCAGCACAGGCGATTGAGTTGGTGGCCGATAAATGGGTGATTGAAGTCCTTCATGCCCTGCGCTCCGGGCAGAATCGTTATGGAATGCTCCAGCGACATATCCCCGAAATCAGCAAAAAGATGCTCACCCAGACTTTGCGCAAGCTGGAGCGCAGCGGCATTATCGAACGGATTGATTACCAGGAAGTGCCGTTGCGCGTGGAATATTTCACCACCCCGGCGGGAGATGCGCTTATCCAACAATTAACCCAGATGTGTCAGTGGTCAAAACAATATTTCGAGGATGTGGTCGAGGCCCGTGAACAATACGACACCACCAATAAGGGTTGGGTCTGAGCACAGACATTCCGAGGTCAGGTTTTGATGTGTATTAGGCAAGTGCTGTGATCTGCGCTTCGGTTTAAACAGATGCCCGCTTCACACTCATCTGAGTCACGACCGGGCCAACCGGTTGCAGTTCGCCATTTTGACCAATAAATGTGACCGCCTTAAACTGTGGATTTCAAATTGGGCAATGCACAACGTTAACTATTACCCCAGGGCAGACCGATCCAAGGCATGCAGGGATCGGTGAGCCGCATCAGGGTAGTGTTTTTCAATCAGGTCAGTCGACTTATCACAAGGTGCTCAATACTTGAGGTTGTTGCACATAACAATGAGGTCGAGATTTGAAGTCCGTGCTTAAGAATTGATGTTATAGCCACGGCGTTGCAGCGAGTTTTTTGCCCTGCTCATACTATCGAACTGTACAAACTGTGTCCGCGATACGCCAAAGGCCATCAGCGTGACGAGGCGGTTGAGTTTGTTGTCTGCCACCACAAACGCTGAATCCAGTTGCGGGTGATTCATGTATTTTTGCGTGTGTCTCAGGTACTCCGCGGTTTGATAGCTGGCCTGCAAATGGGTCGCATCAATCAGAATACTCACTTTTGTGCGACGTGTATTGAGCATATCTGTAACGGTTTTGTTGAACATTTCTAACTCTTCAAGTGTTGGTTGACCTTCTAGCGGCAAATATAGCACTTGTTCTGCTATGAACCATGATGCTGTTTGAGTCATGTTACCTCTGACTATTTTCGAATATGTTCTTGATGGATTGAGGCAGAGAGTTTTAAAGTTTATGATGCTCCCTGCCATCCTGCTTAGATGATCCGGTCTAACTCACGTCCCAGTTGCGTGCCGTCAATCGGCTTGGGGAAATAAGCTATAAAACCTGCCCGCAGTGCTTCTTCGCGCAGTTTTGAATTGTGAAAAGCGGTCACAGCCACACAGGGCAGATTTTCCGTGTCGGGATTATTGAGAATTTCGCCCAGTAATTCCCAGCCATCTTTGCCGGGAAGCGCCAGATCAATGACGACGGCATTATAACTTCCACCAGCATTAAATAAGATTGATGATGCCTGTTCGCCATCATCCGCAGTGTCCACCACAAAATTCATATGCTGTAGAATGGTGGTGACCATTTCCTGGCCATCCGGGTCATCTTCGACCACCAGAACTCGTTTTTCAGCCATTGTTGCTCTCCTAGATATTTAGATATTCAACCAATTCGGGAATGTCGACTAACAGTTTGACCAGATCGGACATAAAAGTATCCACTGTCAGCGGTTTGGTCAGGTAATTGTGAAATCCCGCGTTCATCGCCCGTTCACGGTCGCCCACCATGGCATGCGCAGTTAAGGCAATCACCGGAATCGGCTTCAAGATTGCGTCCGCTTTCATAGCGCTGATAAATCCCCAGCCGTCGACTTCCGGCATCGAGAGATCGGAAATCACGAAACGGGGCATCGCCTGACGAACAACTTCCAACCCTTGCTTGCCATTGGCTGCGGTAAAAACATTAGCGCCATATTCCAGCAGAATAATTTCTGCCACTTCCAGGCTATCCTCTTCATCGTCGAGCACAACGACGTCCCAACCCACTAATAAATCATCTGGTATCTGCTGCATTTGCCACCCCTTAGGCTAATTCACGTTCTGCTTGAATGGGCAGCAATACGGTAAATGTGCTGCCAACACCCACTTCACTTTGTAATGTTACGGTTCCGCCCATTTCACGGGCAAGTTTCTGTACGATTGCTAATCCCAGTCCGGTACCGCCATGCTTACGCTTTGAGGATTGATCTACCTGACGGAATTCCTCAAACACAAAATCGCGGGCATGTGGCGGAATACCGACGCCAGTATCATGCACTTCAATCGCCATCTGTTGCCCCTGCTGCTGTAGCGACAGAGTCACCGACCCGGTTTCGGTAAATTTGATAGCGTTACCGACAAGGTTAATGGCAATCTTGGAAATCGATTCCTCGTCCCCAAAAATCGTTTCGGGTAAGTTCGGGTCCACGCTGACATCGAACACCAGGTTCTTGTTATCAGCCAATACGCTGAGGTTTTCCTGCCATTTCTGCGCCATGTCCTTCGGAGACATCGGCAGGTTAGCCAGTTCCAAACGCCCGGATTCGATCCGCGATAAATCAAGGAAGTCGTTAATCAGACCTAATAATCGATGGCTGTTCGATTGCACTTTCTTGAGATAACGCTCAGCTTTATCGTTATACTCCACACCCGCCATACGTTTTAGCATAATGCCGGTAAAACCCTCAATCGCATTCATTGGCGTGCGCAACTCATGCGACATCATCGACAGAAATTCCGACTTGAGGCGCGAGTTTTCATTGGCGATGCGTTGGGCAGCAAGCGCCTCATCACGGGCGATTTTCAGATCTGATGTACGCTCGGCAACACGATCTTCCAGTGTGTGATTGAGTTCGACCAGCTGCGACTGACGGGTCTGAATATCCCCGGCCATCTGGTTAAATGCTGCGCCAAACAGGCCAAATTCATCGTGTGAAACAATCTCGCTTCGTGCCGACAAATCACCTTCACGCAGTTTATTGGCTGTAATGATCAGGTTGCTGATAGGCTGAGAAATTGAGCGTAAAACGTAGAATGTGAGAACCACGACCAGCACAATCGTCCCGACCATAATCAGCGATATCGTGTTAATGGCATTAGAAATGTTGTTTTCAACTTCCGCCTGACCATCTATCAGTTCCTGGCGTTCCAGGTCAATCGCTTCATCCACGGCAGAAAGAAAATCGATTTCAGCCTGTTCGAAATTCGCTCTGACATCAGCGATATCCTCTATCGCCGCGCCACTTTCATCTAATTCCAGGATGGACGTCGTAATGTCGATCAAGTCCTGTCCGTAAGTTTCGATATTGGCGTAAAACTGCGTCGATGCCAGAAAAGCGGGGTCTTCCAAAGTACGATAGAGAGCGAGGGCGTTAGTGTAATCCTCAATTGCCTGCGCAATTTGCTCTGATTCGCCCTCAGCGCCTGCCTCTTCATCGCCACCCTCAAGGCTTAACTGTTGCTCCAGAATGAACTCATTGGTGGATGAGATCAGTCTGGCGCCACTCACCTTAATTTCTTCGAGCGCCGTTACAATGGGTAAGCTCTCATTCGCTAACTCATCAAAATTCGAACTCAACCCATTCGATTCAGCGATAATGACGGTTGCCATGATTATCAGGCCGATGATGGGTATCGCCAGTAACACGATAATCTTTGTTCTCAGGTTGAGATTGTTCATATGTCTATGTCCCTTACGCGCTGATATCCCACGGATTTGAATGAAGTAATCAGGATTATCCATGGGTGAATTTTTTTATTGCGATTATTACACTCATTCATCCTATGCCTTATTCTGCGGCAGAATAATTAAGCATCATAAATTATCGCCCCTATTAATCTTATTCTTATCTTTGCGGAGTGGATTCATAGAAAAAGGGCTCATAGCAATCAAAAACCGCCTTTCGGCGGTCTCATTCTGTTTACAATTTTCAGGCTTGGGTGATGAATTAATTCTGATGAGCAAGCATATACACCATCGCGTCAATATCAGCCTCGCTGAGGTGTGTGAAGGCTGGCATGGCATGTGACGAGGCGATATACTCCGGCACCATATAGACTTGAGGAGACAGGATACTCTCGCGGATGTAATCTTCAGGCGTCTGGCTGTCGCCGTTATAACCCGCATCCTGAATACGTTCCTGAGCAATAGCAGCCATCTGATTATGCGCTGGCCCAAACATGCCGTGAGTATCCGCCACAGCCAATTCATGGCACGCGCCGCAATAACTCGCCAGATACACCTCAACCCCGCGTTCAACCAACGCCGCATCCACAACAGGAACGGGTTCGGGCGCAATCGGTTTGGGAATCAGGAAAAAGATAACGAGTATCCCAACACTCGCTAATACCACGAACAACAAAAGTTGCTTCA
>JBBSQD010000233.1:0-10453 GCA_038258185.1 Aggregatilineales bacterium
CGCGTCGATCTGTTTGGCGGCATAATGCGCCTTCTGATAGCATAACTCGGCCACCTGACGCAGACCCGTTTTGCCCATCAGTGACAGATAGACCCCGGCTGCCAGCGCCATCAAACCCTGATTGGTACAGATATTGCTGCTGGCCTTCTCGCGGCGGATGTCCTGCTCACGGGGGCGCAGGGTCATCACATAAGCGCGTTTGCCATCCTGATCGGTGGTTTCGCCGATAATGCGGCCAGCAATCTTGCGGACATACTCGGTGCGGACAGCGAAGAATCCCAGGTATGGCCCACCGAATCCCAGCGGGATACCCAACGGCTGACCCTCACCGACGACAATATCCGCGCCCAATTCGCCGGGGCTTTTGAACATCGCCAGCGCCATCGGGTTGACGACGAACACCAGCAACGCACCGACTGCATGGACTTTCTCGGCCAGTTGTTTGTAGTCGTCGATCTGCCCGAAGAAGTTGGGATAAGACACGGCCATCATGGCCGTGTTGTCATCCAGCATATCGACAAGATCGGAAATATCGGCGCGGCCTTTATCGCCGACAATGCTGATCCCGCGCCCCTGATGGTACGTGCGCACCACTTCGCGATACTGTGGGTTAATCGCCGGGCTGAGGATAATCTTCTTACGTTTGCCTCGACCCACATCAAACGCTACGGTGACCGCTTCCGCGAGGCTGGTCGCGCCGTCATAATGACTGGCATTGGCGGCATCCATGCCAGTTAAGGCACACATCATACTTTGATACTCGAAGACGGATTGCAGCGTCCCCTGGCTCATTTCCGGCTGATAGGGTGTGTAGGCGGTGAAAAATTCGCCGCGCAGCAGGATATGATTCACGGCAGACGGGATAAAGTGATGATAGGCTCCGGCTCCGCGGAAAATCGCAAAATCCTGGCCGTGGTCATTGGCTTCCGCCAGCGCCATCAACTCTGACGTGACTTCCATTTCGCTCAGCGGCGCGGGTAAATCCAACTCAGGGAAGCGATGACTCTGCGGCACCGCCTCAAACAAATCATTGATCGTGTCGACACCAATGGCCGCCAGCATCTGGGCGCGCTCGGCATCGGTATGGGGTATATAGCTCATATTGTGTGTTTTACCTCAACAAACCAGAAAGGGATTGTGGTCATAAGCCGTTCAGACCGCTGGCCAAATTAAAAACCTACTCGAAAAACAGATTTTATTGCAGGGACACGGCATGCCGTGTCCGTACTAATGATTAACGGGTTTCGCAGAAGGCATCATAGGCCGCGGCATCCATCATGTCACCGGCACCACTGGCATCATCAATTTTGATTTTGATCAACCAGCCATCGCTGTAGGGATCGGTGTTAATGGTTTCCGGGGTATCCTCAACCGCGCTGTTGACTGCTGTAATCGTGCCACTGACCGGCATATTCAGGTCGGACGCTGCTTTGACTGACTCGACCACGCCGAAGGAATCGCCTTTTTTGAAGGTCGCGCCGACTTCTGGCAGTTCCACAAAGACCACATCGTTCAAAGCATCCTGGGCATAATCGCTAATGCCAATCGTGCCTTCTTCGCCTTCAATCTTCAGCCACTCATCGGTCCTGGCATACTTGAGATCAGCCGGTGTGTTCCACTTGCCCATACGATTATCTCCTTGTTATAAGATGTGCCACATATGCAAATAAAAAGAGCGCACAGCGATGTTGCTGTACGCTCTGTTGGTCACAAACACCTTCAGAGTAAACCTGTCTGCAAATCCTCGATACCTGAGAGTTTCATCACCAGCCCAGCGCAGCTAGTGACTTGCCCCTTCGGCGTTTCACTTTGTGTGAAAACTCTCTTCGCAAACAGTTTCCGTAATTCTCTAAATTGTAACCAGATAGCCGTAGATTGGCAATGCACGAAAGCGCATGGACTCCAAACACTTATTCTGGTGACATTTGCACGAAATCTACAGCGCCAAGGCCTGCCGCAGATGATCGAGCGAGGTGTTGCCACCGGAACAGACAATCGCCACTTTTTTACCAGCCAATGTTTCGCGCAGGTGATAAGCCGCTGCCAGCGCTGCTGCGCCGGCTGCTTCAGTCAATGAGTGCGCATGTTCAATCATCCAGACCATCGACTGCTTGATTTCTGCATCGCGTACCAGCACAAAATCATCCAGTTGATCCCACAGAATGCGCTGCGGCAGTTCAAAGGCCGTGCCGGTCGCCAAACCATCCGCAAAGGTGTGATTCGGCGCAGGGACGAGTTGGTGTTGTTTCCAAGATTCATAAGCCGCAGGTGAGGCTTCACTCTGCACACCGATGACCTGAATTTTCGAATTGATGGCATGGGCGGCGATACAGGCACCCGCCGCGCCACTGCCGCCGCCAATCGGCACGATAATCACGTCAAGGTCGGGTTGGGCTTCCAGCATTTCCAGCGTATATGTCCCTACCCCGGCGATCAGTAACGGCTCATTGCCGGAATGCACATAGCGATAACCGTGTTCCGCAGTCAGGGCTTCGCAATACAAACGCGCCTCGTCATAGCGTTCACCGTGTTCGATCACTTCCGCACCCATGCCGCGCATCGCTGCGACTTTACCGGGATTGGCGCCAATCGGCACGATAATCCGCGCCGTTACGCCAAATAACTGTCCCGCATAAGCAATCGACTGGCCGTGATTGCCAGTTGAGGCGCCGATCAAACCACGATGACGCTCGTCCGCGCCCATCTGTGAAACCAGATTGACTCCGCCGCGCACCTTAAAAGCACCTACAGGCTGGTAATTTTCGTGTTTGACGTAGAGCGTTGTTCCCACTAACGTGTCCAGTGCGGGGTAATGATGGAGCGGAGTCGCAGGCAGATAAGGCCGAATCTGGCGCTTCGCCAGCAGCACATCCTGAAGCGTGGGAATCCAATCATTTGTCATCGTATGTGAGTCCATTGATGTTTGATCCGAAGAAATTTAAGTGTCGATGGTGAACTTACTGACCCGTACGCTCTATCGGCAGCCACTCGAAAAATGTATGGCATATGTCGGGGGTCAGGGCCAGATTCAAGCTGAAATGTCCGGTGGCATCGGCGGCAATCGTCGGGCGAATAATCAATGTGCCGTCAGATCGTAACCCAATCGCCAGATAGGCCTGTGATGTGCCGACCTGCCGCGTGGTGTGCAGGCCTTCAATGGGCTGTAAGCGTCCCAGCAGACGCGCCAGTTCTTCAACCCGTGGCCGCAGCGCAATTTCCATCGGTCCATAGCTGGCAGAAATGGCAATATAGGTGCCTTCGCGCCGCATAGAGATTGTCGGATTCACATCCGGTGCATCACTCATGGACAATTGGACAATGCCACTGTCGGGGTCGATGCTCATTTTGTCCAGTGTTTGAAAGAGTCGCATGGTGAATACCTCCGTTTATGACCGCACCAGCGAGAGTATAGCACATTATCCGTGTGAAGCCTGCCGTTATGAATGTCACTTAAAATCCATAATCGCGCATCATTTTATGGGGACACATGCACAGTCGTCAGATAAGCCAGATCGCCCAACGGCGCGCCATCGGCGCTGGTAGCCGCTAAGGCATCTCCATTTTCAAAATTGTAGATTCCCGCCAGCAGCACATAATCACCGGGTGGGGTTTCACAGGGAACCGCCAGTGAGCGCTCGTCCAGATATAATCGATCCGGCTCCCATTGCTGCATCAGGACTCCAGCCGGGGTGCCATCCGCTCTGACCATGCCCACCCCATTCAGATCCGCGAGAGTCAGCGTCATGCTGTAATTTTCGTCGGGCAGCGCGTTGATTGTCCACCAGCTTTCCAGATCGATTGTCTGGCAGGCTTTCACGTCGACACTGTCCAGCAGTGACCAGCTTTGCATCTGCACTGTATCGCCGAAAATAAATTTGGTTTCCAGGTCATCCGGCAGGCGGCGATATTCGTTCACTATATAAACTAAGGGAATACGCTGCGGTATAGTCTGCTGCTTTAGTAAATATGACTGTTGAATATAGTCGGTGATAGCTGGCTGATATTCGACGCCGTCGTTTATCTGGATCAGCCAGATTGTATCAGCCTGCTTCGTCCACTCCGCAAATTCTGCCTGTGAGTGTGCATCAAAATCACGTAGCTGCCGGGACATCACTGTTTCCGGCAATTCAAAGTAATTAGCCTCCGGTGAGACAAAATTGATGATCGTATCTTCAGGCAAATTAGTTACATGATCATAGAGATAAGCCACCGTCGGATAATGATCCGCTCCTTTTTCATCCCTTGATGACATCACAATCACATCGTGGCTGGCATCATAGGGCGAAATCAGACTGACAATCTGATCATAAGGACCATTAGGACTATAGCGGCGCGTACTCGTCAGCGCGGGAACCAGCAGCAGTATCACCAGAATCCAGCGCAGGCGACGTGGCATAGCCGACCAGCCCAGTGCCGCCCAGATCGCCAGACTGGGCATGATGATGATTAAGGCGCGGGATGTCGCATTTTTGACGATCAGATTGGCGACCAGCACCAGAGTCAGCAACAGAACCGGTTGGGCGATAACAAACCACTTGGCCCAATGCGCCTGAAAACGCACCGTTGCGGGTCGGTAATGGGTATATGAAGGGGTGAACACAGCCAGCAGCAGCAGGATGATACCCATGCCTTCCGGCGTGGTCTGCATCTCAGCATATAAAATCCTGAGTGCATTCCCGATGCTATCAAAGTAGGGCACATTGGGGTTATCGACTAACGCGCCATACAGAAACACCAGCACCCAGCTACTGAAGGACAGCGCAATCGCGGCCAGCAGGCCAATCGCCCGCACGTAAACACCCAGATTAAAGCGGGCAAAAATCAGGGTCAGCAGAAAATAAGTGGCAATCACATAGACGGTGAAAAAGTGACTTTGCAGGGCGAGAATGCCAAAAATCACAAATAACAGCGCGTAGCGAAAATTCTGATGTTTAAGCCAGCGCATATAAGCAAACTGCATCCCGGCGACTGAGAGCACCAGCAGCGAGTAAGGGCGAAACTCATGGGCGTAAAACGTAAAAAACGGCAATATCCCCAAGATGAACACCGCGAAGATCGCCACACGCCGGTCAAATAAGTCGGCGGCGCTGCGGTAAATCAGACTCAGGGAGAGTGCGGTTAACAGCGTTGATAAAAAGCGCGTCACCACTTCCTGCGGGCCGAAGGCTTTGGCCCACGCCCAACCGAGCAAACGCCATCCCGGCGGGTGCGACGCAGATCGTGCCATCCATTGAACGACTTCGCTGGCGTTTAATACGCTGGCAGACCTTACTGTGAAGATCTCATCCTGGCGATACGTCCAGTCGGAAAAATGGTGTGAGTGAATGCCCACAATCAGCAGCGTCGTCAGGCTGAATAAAATGAACGCATAGAGAGGCGTGTCATAAATTGATCTTTGTGGGCGAAGAGTCATTTACAACCTAACTTCAGGACATAGGTTTTCAGAATAAGCTGTGCATTTGGGCGGCTGACTTTGGTCAAAAGCCAGGCGCAGGATTATACCACTGTTTGGGAATGACACAGAAAGATATGAATGGCGACAATTGTCTGACCCTCACAGTTATGTTAAACTTTTCACAATCTCAGTAATGACATGGTTTATGGAGTAAAGTTCGTGACTGGTAAAACGAAACCCCCTGTACGCAATAATCGTACTCCGCTGATGATACTGATTTCGGTACTGCTGGTGATCATTGCGGTTGTGTTATTTTTTGTCTTTAGCCAACTCATGAATAACCCTGAAGAGGCAACCATAGCCAGCGGCGCAGCCATCGTCAACTCGGACAGTTACTTTGATGGCAGCAACGTTATCGACCCACCACGCGAGTTGAAGGACTTCACGCTGACCAGCCAGGAAGGCACCCCTATCAGCCTGAGTGATCTGCGCGGCAAAGTCGTGCTGATCTATTTTGGCTATACGAACTGCCCGGATATCTGCCCGATCACGCTGGGTGATTTCAAGCAGATTAAGCAGGATTTAGGCGATAAGGCTGACCAGATGGCTTTCGTCATGGTGAGTGTGGATGGCGAACGCGACACGCCGGAACGCATGAAAAGCTTTCTCAGCAACTTCGACCCTGAGTTTATCGGCATGACCGGCGACGAGGCCACACTGAGAGCCATTGTCCCGGATTATAATGTGGTTTTTGAAAAACAGAACGGCGAAAATTACGCCGTGGATCATACCGCGTCACTCTTTATGGTTGACCCAGAAGGCCGTCTGACGACTATCTTCGACTTTGCCACCGAGCCAGATGTGATTGTCGAAGGCATCATCGGCCAGCTCAGTTAAAACAAAAAGAGCGTACCCATGTACGCCCTTTTCAGCTTCACTTTGAAGATCATCTAGCGGCGCGGAACACGCGCCAGCACACTGCACACGACTTCATAATTATTGGTATCCAGGCGGCGTGCGACATCATCCGCTGTGATTGAGGCGTCGCCCTGGGAGCCGATCAGCACGACCTCCGTGCCAATCGCAACATCGGGAATACGGGTAACATTAATCGACGTTTTTTCCATGCTGACGCGTCCCACAATCGGGGCGAAATAGCCGTTCACCAGCACCTGCCCCCAGTTATGCGGCTTGCGCCGGAAACCGTGACTATAGCCGACCGGAATCACCGCGATGCGTTCATGTTCGCTGGTGCGATAGGTTTGCCCATAACCGACCGGATGACCCGGCGGCAGTGATTTCACCTGCGCAATGACCGTTTTCCAGCTCATAACCGGTCTGAAATCTTCTGGAATGGGCACCTCGTCTGACGGTGATAAACCGTGGAGTGCCATCCCCGCGCGTACCATGTTTAAGTATGTCTCTGGCATCGTCAGGGTTGCGGCGGAATTGGCCGAATGAATATATTTGAAGCTGAAGCCGTTGGCGCGTAAAGGGTTCACCACATTTTTAAAGATGCGCAGTTGTTCGGCTGTGTAAACCGGGTCTTCATCGGCCATCGAAAAGTGGGTATAAATGCCCTCAATGTCCAGGTGGTGCATCATCAGCAAGGGGCGAAAAAAGGCAACCGCCTCATTAGCCATCACACCCAACCGACCCATACCCGTATCCACTTTGACGTGCACCGTCAGCATACTGCCCAATTCACGGGCAGCCTGATCGTAAGCATAGGCCATGTCGAGATCATAGAGTGTGAGCGTGATCTTCTGGCGAATGGCCTGCCGGACGGCATGGACAGGCGTATAACTCATCACCAGAATCGGCGCTTCAAGCCCAGCGGCACGCAGTTCCAGCGCTTCATCGAGGGAGGCCACGCCGAGAAAATTGGCGCCATTGGCTAAGGCGGTCACACTTGTTGCTACCGCGCCGTGACCATAAGCATCCGCTTTGACCACGGCCATCAGGCCGACCTCCGGCCCAACCATCTGCTTGAGTAAACGCACATTATGGGCTGTCGCGCTGTAATCCAGATCAACCCAGGTAGTGGACATGGGCTGGAACAGATTGACTGTTTCCCACGGTGCGCCCTGCCGCACCAGCGCACTGCTATCGTCGGGATTTTCCAACAGCGCCTGGACAACTTTTTCCATGCGCGTAGCCTGTCCGCCTTTGACCAACACCACATCATTGCTGGACAGCGGAAAGCGTTCATGAATGGCAGCGGCGGCGTCCTGCACACTGTAAGTCGCCATCACATTTTTGCGTTCCATGCCCTGATCAATTGCCGCCCGCCCCACCAGCGCCGCTTCAGCCCCTTCAGTGATCAGAATGTCACTGACGTTGTGGGCGCGCTGGCCGATCATGCGATGTCCGCGCTGGCTGTACCCCCCCAGATTATCCATATCGCCCATAATAAACACCAGACGCGCATCGTCGTCTTTTTGCGCGGCCAGCCAATCCAGCGCATAGAGTGTCGATTGCGGCGTGGCATCATAAGTATCATCCAGAATCAAAGCGCCATTCGCGCCCCGCAGGATATTCATGCGTCCCGGCAACGGAGTCATATCGGTAATGGCTTTCAGACCATCGTCCAGCGGCACATCAAAATGTAAGCCGACGGCCAATGCTGACAGCACACTATAAAGCTGATGCTTGCCCAGCAGCGGTGTCCAACGTCCGACATACCGATCATAAGCGTGGCGCAAATCGAAGCCGGTTTTGGTCAGGCCGGGGACGATGTTATAGGCCATCAGATCCGCGCCAAAATCCGCCATGCCCACGGTGACGACCTTCGCGCGGCTGGTACGGTTGTTCATCGCCCTGACCAGATCATCATCGTAATTCAGAACCGCCAGACCAGTAGGCGATAAATACTCCACCAGAATACCAGTTTCCTGCGCAATCTGCTCCAGGTCACTAAAGGAGTCGGTGTAGGCATAACCAATATGTGTCACCACAGCGACATCCGGTTGCGTCGCCTGCACCAGCTCGGCAATCTCGCCGGGTTGGGTGGCGTTCAGGCTTAAAATGACCATGTCCTGTTCGGGCTTTAATTCCGCCAGCGCCAACGCTAACTGCAAGCGTCCATAGCGATAATCTCCGGCGCCGTTGTGGACGTTGTAGCGCGTCGATAACACCGCAGTGATGGCTTCAGCGGTCACGGATTTTCCAGACGACCCCGCCACAGCGATCACCTTGGTGCCCAGCTTGCCCAGGATATAATGTGCCCAGGACATCAGCGCGACTTCGGCATCACGCACGATGATAATGGTCAGCCCTTCCGTATCCATATCCGGTGGTTGGGCGCATAGCAGGCCAGTTGCCCCTTGTTCAACAGCCTCGCGTACATAACGATGGGTGTCACCGCGATCCGTTTTACGGGCTACATAAATCTGATCTTCCGCGGCAAACCGCGAATCCAGACAGAAACCGGTGAACAAACGGGCGTTTGGCTCACCGAACAATTGACCATTAGAAGCTTCGAGTAGATCATAAAGGCTTATCATGAAAAGCAGTATAGCATTCCTTATTATGAGGCGCTAGAACCCCACGACAGGAATTTTATATTTTGTTATAATCGCAGATAGTTCTTAAGGAATTCAACTTTATGCATTTTGAAGTTCTCAAAACCCAGGGCGCCGCACGTGCCGGGATTTTCCATACTCCCCACGGCCCCATTCCCACGCCAGTCTTTGCACCTGTGGGCACACAGGCGACGGTCAAGGCCATCCAGCCGCGTGATCTGCATGATCTTGACGCGACACTGGTGCTGGCGAATACCTATCATCTCAATTTACGACCCGGCTCAGAACTGATCCGTGAACTGGGTGGCCTGCACGAATTTATGGCATGGCCGCGCCCGATGCTGACCGACTCCGGTGGCTTTCAGGTCTTCAGCCTGACCGAGATCAATAAAGTGGATGAAGATGGCGTTACGTTCCGCAGCCACATTGATGGCAGCACACACCGCTTCACGCCGGAAATTGCCACACAAATTCAGCAGAACCTGGGGGCGGACATTATCATGTGTTTTGATCAGTGTCCCAAACCCCGTGACCGCGCACTGGTCGAAGCGGCAGTCCAGCGCACCCATAACTGGGCAGTGCGCTGCCGTGAAGCTCACCCGGACGACAGCCAGCAGGCGTTATTTGGCATTGTGCAGGGTGGCGTGTTTGAAGACCTGCGGGCGAAATCAGCAGAATTTATTCAAAGTCTGGATTTTCCCGGTTACGCCCTGGGCGGGTTGGCCGTCGGTGAAACCAAGCAGGAAATGTACGCCACGCTGGATGTGACCATGCCCCTGATGACGCCGGCCAAGCCGCGTTACCTGATGGGCGTGGGTGATCCGGATGATCTGGCACAGGCGGTCCTGCGCGGGGTGGATATTTTTGATTGTGTCATGCCGACGCGTATCGCCAGACATGGCGCGGCGCTCACGTTTGACGGGCGCATCAATCTGCGCAATCAGGAATTCACGGCTTCACAAAAACCGCTGGATGAGGGCTGTACCTGTTATACTTGTCAGCATTTCACACGGGCCTATCTGCGGCATCTGGTGCGGACAAAGGAGCTTTTGGGTTATACCCTGCTCAGTATCCACAATCTCCATTTTTTGATCCAACACGTCACCACGATGCGTAATCTGATCCTGAATGATGGTGATCTTACTGCCTATACGAGCGCGTTCCTTCAGCGCTATTTAAACTGAGTCGGTTCACTTAAGGATAGCCTATCTTGAACTCGCCACCCTGCCCCATTTCAAGCCCGTTTCACATTCTTCATTTCCTGCTGAATCGCGACCAGGATTGATACCGTATGGGGCGAACCAGGCGTGCAATCGCTATTGTGGCTTTTACGCTGGTCAGTTGTAGCAACCAGACAATTCCCGCGTCAACGCCAACAACCGATGCTGCGATTCTCCGACTCTACACGACGACGGCAACTGTCCGGCTGGCGAATGAGCTGACCTACAGTTATTCCCAGATTCGCCCCTCGGTGAGTTTCGACATTATTGAGAGCAATTACCAGGCCGTGCTGGATCATGTTCTGGCCGAGCAG
>JBBSQD010000234.1:0-10445 GCA_038258185.1 Aggregatilineales bacterium
GTAGAGTCGGTTGCGGTCGATCGTAATGGTATCGAAATAGCCTTCTTCGTCGATCAGCGGCGCGACAATCCGCGCCATATAATATTGTGCTGTCTCCAGTGTAAGGAATGTCGGTGGCTGACCCATTTGAAAACCCACTTCGGGTGCCAGCAACGGCCAGAAGAAATCCACCATTTCTTCAGACAGGCTACCCAGCGTCATGATCTGCGGCTGACCACCTGCAGGTAAGTCCGAGCGACGCAGCGCTTCAAAGTAAGGCAAAGCCAAAGTACGCTGCGGTACCAGTACCAACATCGAACCGGCATCGGTGACTTCTTTTTCCAGCAGATAGACCATCCGCTCCACAGCGACAGTCGTCTTACCCGTCCCTGCTGGGCCTTCCAGAAAAATCGTGTTTTTAGTTTTGGCCTGCGTGCGAATCAGCGAGCGCTGTTCTTTCGTCACTTTGAATTCGGGCATAACATTCAATCTCTCTGTATGATTAATCTATTTTACCGCACACAGGCCATTTAGAAAATACGTTCTATCACAAACTCACTAAGATTGCTGACCGGCTTCACCCAGTACAAAAGCGTCATACTGAGGCGCATAACCCAGGATTTCACGTGAGGTGGTGATATCCAGCTTCTTCTCGCGATTGTCGGAGATGCCGTGGAACACGCCAAACTTCAGCGACGCCGGAGCATCCACACTCAGGTGGACGAGTTGGGCGCAATCCGGCAAGGTCAGTGCCATGTTCCACATCTCAGGATGCTTGCTGACGGCTTCCTCATCAGCAGGAGTAACCCAGCCAAAGCGCAGGCAAATCACGGACAAATCATACTTATCGGCAAAGACCGACCCTGCTGCTTCGGCCCAGGCTTTGCTGGAGCCATAGAGGTTGCCGGGGCGGATGGGCATATCCGGGCGAATATTGAGTTCATCGTCAGGATAGCCGGTGACGACATTAACCGTACTAGCGAAAACCACGCGCTTACATCCGGCCTCATGAGCCGCCTCATAGACGTTATACGTGCCGACAAAATTATTGGGCAGCAGCGACTCCCAGGGTGCGAATATACTGATATCCGCTGCCATGTGAATAATCGTATCCACGCCTTTGGCTAATTCGCGCAGGGCATCCGCATCGGTAATATTGCTTTCGATAAAAGGAAAGCCGTATGTTTCCTGCGGTGGACGCATGTCCGTCAGAACAAAATCATATTGATCTTTATACTGCGCGGTAAAAAAGCTGCCAATTCGTCCAGCAGCCCCGGTGAGCAAAATCTTCTTGGACATGATGTCATCCTATAAACATTCTACAAATAGAGTCATGATCGAATCTTACCCGATTTGAAAGCAAACTCAATATTTCCTACCGCCTAGTAATATTTGACAAAGTCACTGCTTAAAAACTTCAAATTCAGGTTTTGTTGGTTGAGTTTCACAAATACTGACTCCAAAATATCCGGCGCAAGCCTCAGCCACGGGATATAATAGGTCTGAATTGGTAACTTTGCACATGTTTTCGCTATCATACCTTATACGACTTGATAAGGTTTTTTGGTCACATTTACAGTAAATTATTTGTTTGCCCGTTGGAAAAGTCTATTGATGACATTTATTCGCACTCGTTTATCCGGTCGCATCTTTGATGCTGTGCCTTTTATACTGGCGCTCGTCCTGGCGCTGATGGTCGCATCGGTGCTGCTGCTGGCGCTCAATGTAGATCCATTGGTGGGCTTCAGTTCACTATGGAACGGCGCGGCAGGCACCGAAAATGCCTTTGCCGAAACACTGGTCAAAGCGATTCCGATCATGTTTGTGGCGATCGGTGTGTGTATCGCTTTCCGGGGTGGCGTCGTCAATATCGGTGGTGAGGGTCAGATGATTGCCGGGGCGATTGCCGGTACTACCGTGACGATTGCCTTTGGTGAAAATTTAGGGGGATGGGTCATTCCACTGGCGATTATCAGTGGATTTTTCGCCGGGGCGCTGTATGGTGGGCTGGCGGGTTTCTTAAAAGCCTACTTTGATGTGAACGAAATCCTGAGTACGATCATGCTCAATCAAATCGCGGTACAGGTCATGAATTATCTGCTGAACGGGCCGCTGCTCGACCCGGCAGAAGCAGGTTTGAATCATGTGCCAAAAACCGCGCGCATTCTCGAAGCTACTGAACTCCCCCGCTTGGCTATTACCCTGCCCTCTCTGATGAGTGATCTTTTCGGCATGGAAAGCCCTGAGCTTTTCGCTCGTACCCGGTTGCACTTCGGCCTTATTCTCGCGATTATCTGCGCCATCATTATTTATGTGCTGTTGTGGCGCACCTCCATCGGCTATCGCATCCGCGCCGTAGGGCAGAATGACCGCGCCTCACGTTATGCAGGCATCAGTGTCAAACGCTATACCGTTCTGGCACTGTTTCTCTCTGGTGGACTGGCTGGATTAGCCGGGATTGTGCAGGTGTTGGGGCTACAATATCGACTGCAAACCGACGGTTCCGCGACTGGTTTTACCGCCAACGCCGGATTTAATGGTATCGTCGCTGCCCTTTTCGGTGGACTTAATCCACTGGGGGCGCTACCCGCTTCGGTATTTTTCGGTGGACTGCTGGTCGGCGCACAGAAGATGCAGCGCGATGTCGGCGTATCCGCTTCGCTTATCACGGCCATTAACGGCATTATCGTGATTTTTGTCGTCAGCAGTCAGTTGTTTGTCCGCCGACGGACACGGCACCGCCAGAATATCGAAACCCAGAAACCTGCGGCACCCCCCGCTGAAGTAAGGCAACCCGTTTATGATTGAGGAAATTTTTACCGCCAGCGTCCTGGCATCGACTATTCGGCTGGCGACCCCGTATATTTTCGCGGCCATTGGTGAAACCTTCGGCCAGCGCAGTGGCGTACTGAACCTGGGTGTCGATGGCATCATGCTGATGGGGGCTTTCGCCGCTTATTACGCGGTATACGTCACGGGCAGTCTGTTCGCAGGCGTTTTAGCCGCGATTATCGTCGGCGGCCTGATGGGGCTGGCAATGGCTTTCATCAGCGTGACGTTGAAAGCCGAGCAAGGCATCAGCGGCATCGGCCTGTATTTATTTGGCCTCGGTATGAGCGAACTGCTCTTTCAGGAATTAGTCGGCACACCGCAGAGCGTGCAGGGTTTCCCGCGCATTTATATCCCGATTTTGTCGGACATTCCCATTCTGGGCGAAGCCTTTTTCCAGCACAATCTGTTGGTTTATGTGGCGTTTGCGCTGGTGCCGATTTCAGCCTATATCCTCAACCGAACCACTTTTGGCTTAGCCATCCGCGCGGTGGGTCAAACGCCCGAAGCCGCCGATGCAATGGGTGTAAGTGTGGCGCGGATACGTTATATGACCGTGACCATCGGCGGGGTGATGTCCGGGCTGGCCGGGGCTTCTTTATCCATTTCCCTGTTAAATCTGTTCCAGCAGAACCTGACCGCCGGACGCGGATTTATCGCGGTGGCATTGGTTTACTTCGGTGGCTGGCGGCCTTATGGCGTGCTGGCCGGGGCGCTGCTGTTCAGCTTTGTGAATGCACTACAACTTCAGATCAGCGCCCGTGGCTTCGATATTCCATCGGAATTTCTGGTGATGGCACCGTATGTCATTACCATCATTGCTTTGATCTTCGCTTCCAAGCGAACCGAAAAACCCACTGCCCTTACCAAACCGTTCGAGCGTGGCAGTTGAGCGCTCGCTGAATACAGGCACCACACTCACACAGGAGACATTCGCGGATGAACCCGCGTGTCATTATTTACAAAGCTTTCGGAGGAACGAACATGCTTAAAACAAGTACAACTTTTCGTTTGATGCTGGTCATGCTGTTGCTGGCTGTGGGGATTGTCCCCGTGGTGAGCGCGCAGGATGATGAGCCATTCCGCGTCGCCGCAGTCGCGCCAAGTGCCACCAATGACCTGGCCTTCAGCCAGAGCATGTATGATGCGCTGCTGTTGATTCAGGAAGAAATGGGCGAGGATAATTTCCAGTTCGACTTCCAGGATGGTACATTCATTGTGGACGACGCCGCGGTAGCCCTGCGTGAATGGGCGGCCAGCGGTGACTATGATCTGATCATTGCACACGGTTCACAGTACGGTTCGATTCTGGAAGAACTCGCGCCAGAATTCCCCGACGTGTCCTTTGCATGGGGTACGGACGTGAATACCTTCGGGCTGGATAATGTGTTTGCTTACACCGCCGCCGCTGAAGAAGGTGGCTACATTAACGGTGTGATCGCTGCATCCATGACCGAAAGCAATAACATTGGCGTGGTTGGCCCGATTGAAGTCGGTGATGCCAAAACCTATGTGGATGGTTTTGTGGCCGGTGTCGCCGCGACTGATCCAGAAATTGAAGTTAATGTGAATTACATCCAGTCGTTCAGTGATGTGCCGCTGGCAACTGAGGCTGGTCAGGCATTTATCGCCAATGGTGCGGATGTCCTCACCGGTAGCGCTCAGATGGTCGTTGGCCCGATTGCTGTCGCCAAAGATGCCGAAACCGAAGTGCTGTGGTTTGGCACCCAGTCCGACCAGATTGAACTGGCCGATGCTATTGGCGTGACCTTCCAGGTGTATCGCTGGGACGTGGTGCTCAGTGACATCATTGCCTCGATTGATGAGGGTGTCCTGGGTGGTGAGTCCTACGTGCTTGATCTGGAAAACGGTGGCCTGGAAATGGTCATCAGCGACATTCGCTATCCAGAAGACAGCGACGAACGCGCCGAAATTCAGGCGATGATCGACGAACTGAGCGAAGGCATTATCTCTGGTGACATTGTCGTGCTGCCAGAAGCCGAAATGATGGAACCGGAAGAAACACCGGAAGCCGAAGGTTAATTTTTGTAGTTGTCTAAATCATAAGGGCACAGTGCTGTTGTGCCCTTATTGGGAAATGAATTGATTTATGACAGTCGAAAGTCATCAGGGCAATCATCGCCTTTATACCCTGACACGTCAATATATAGAACATGAAATGCTGGTTACGCATGACATTAATCCAGCAATTCTGAAAACCTACCTTCAACCTGTTTATCAGATAGGCCAGTTAACGTTGAATGGCATTTATGAATGTGTACTCGACCATGCGAAAAACAAAGGCATGGGCAAAAATGCTATCGAAGGGATTTTTGGCGATGGTTGGGAAGATTCACCAAATGAAAAAAGGCAAAAATGGGGCTTACTTAAAGAATTATTATTTGATTTCGACCCACACCAAGTATTCAAAACTTTCACTATATATGACTTTTTTCTACTCCTAGGCAATGCACCTTTTCATCTCGCAGAACCCTCAACCCCAGTTTATGGATTTTGCAGAAGTATAATCAGTGGGGCGCGTTATTTGAGTCGCTTTGAGAATGGAAAAGGGTTTTATGATCACTTTTCCAATATAAGTCAAGAGCAGGCTAGGGATGAGTTACAGACTATATCCGGTTATGGAGAAGCTCTTCCTTTTGATTTGTTAAAAGACCTGGGATATGTTCAGTATGTCAAACCTGATGTTCACACAATGGAGATTGCTTTTGGGTTGGGCCTAATTGCTGACCCATCAGACGCACGAGCAACTATCCATGCTTTACAGGCTATCTCACTAGCGGTAGGAGAAACACCGTTTAGCCTTGATAGGATGTTCTGGTTGATCGGCAGCGGCAATTTTTTCAATAACACTGCTGAAGATATTCGTGCTAGGCAGATTTGGTCAAGCAAGAGTCACGCTAAAAAAAGGCGACAGCAGTTTATAGCTTATATTCATCTTTCGACCAGCGGATCAGGATAAACTACTTATGATCCAAACACTGGCGACCGGCCACAATCGGATCAACGAATTGCAGATGCAGGGCATTGTCAAGCGCTTTCCCGGTGTGCTGGCGGTTGACAATGTCAATTTTGATGTTCGGGGTGGCGAGATTCACGCTTTGCTGGGCGAAAACGGCGCAGGCAAAAGCACGTTGATGAAAATGCTTTACGGTCTGTATCAACCCGATGAAGGCGGCATTCAAATCAATGGGGTTAGTGCCCGTATTCAATCCCCGCAGGATGCCATTCAACAGGGAATCGGCATGATTCATCAGCATTTTATGCTGGTGCCCTCGCTCACGGTGGCGGAAAATGTCGCGCTGGGCATGAAGTCCTCGCGCGGCATACGATTAGATCTCGATGTCGTGTCGAAACGCTTACAGGAACTCTCCGAGCGTTATCACCTCAAGGTGAACCCCAATATTCCCGTGTGGCAGCTTGCTGTCGGTGAGCAGCAGCGTGTCGAGATTTTACGCGCCCTGTACAAAGGTGCGGCACTGTTGATTCTGGATGAACCAACCGCCGTGCTGACCCCGCAGGAAGTCGATGATTTATTCCGCATCCTCCAGCAAATGACCGCCGATGGTCACGCGTTGATTTTCATCTCGCACAAACTCCATGAAGTGCTGGCGATCAGCCAGCGGGTCACAGTGCTGCGTGATGGCCGCAAGGTCGATACGATCAACACTGAGCAAGCCACCCGGCGCAGTCTGGCTGAGATGATGGTGGGGCGTCCGGTCGTTTTGCAATACGACAAACCGGCCCCCAAATCCGGCACGGTACGACTGCAACTGGAGAATATCAGCGCCCGTAGTGACCGTGGTGATGTTGGGCTGGATAATGTTTCGCTCAGTCTGCATGGCGGCGAAATTATGGGTGTTGCGGGTGTATCCGGCAACGGACAGCACGAACTGGCGCAGGTCATCGCCGGGTTACGTCCCACTACCAGCGGAACCCTGACCGTCAACGATCAGGTTGTGACCAGGAAAGATTCGGTCAGCATTAATCGCTTAGGTGTGGCATATATCCCGGAAGAACGCATGATTGATGGCGTGATTAAGGATTTCACCGTCTCCGAAAATTACGTCCTGCAAGATCATGGACGCCAGCCGTTTGTGCGCGGTGGGATTTTTATGCGCTTTGGGGCTATTATCACCGCCTGCCGTGAAGCCATTCGCAATTACGAGATCAAAACCCCTGGTACGGAAACACCTATTAAAAATCTGTCCGGTGGGAATATTCAAAAGCTGATTCTAGCGCGCGAATTATCGCGTCACCCCAGTGTGCTGATTGCCGCCCAACCAACACGCGGTGTGGACATTGGCGCATCGGAGTATATTCATCAGCGGCTATTAGATGAACGGGCTAAAGGCACCGCCATTATGCTTATCTCGGAAGACCTGGATGAAATCCGTGCATTGAGTGACCGCATCGCGGTGATGTATGAAGGTCAAATTGTCGGTATTGTCGATACTGACGCGGTCAGTGTTGAGCAGCTTGGCGCGATGATGGCCGGGACTTCCTTAGAGGCCGTCGAATAATAGAGTGCTATAATACAGGTGAAAGTTATCAATACGCCTATCGGCGTGAAATGAACCCATTTATTTACGGCTACAGGTCGCAACCAACGGCGGCGTTGGACTATTCCATCGAAAAGTGCCTGAGTCTCACCTTACTTGAGCAGATATGAGGTAGGCTATGAAACTATGGAATAAATATTACACCCCCACCACGATTGATGAAGCAGTGAGTTTACTCTCGCAGCATGCCGGTCAGGCGCGGATTATCGCGGGTGGCACCGATCTGCTGATCGATATGAAAGCTAATGGCGATCCGATCCCGCATGAAGCACTAGTCGATATTACCAGCATCCCCGACCTGTGCAGCATCAGTGAAAGTGATGGACAGGTCATTATCGGCGCGGGAGTCACCCACACGCAGATTGTGAAATCGCCGCTATTAGGCAGCCTCGCGACGTGCCTGGTCGAAAGCTGCGGGGTGGTCGGCGGGCCGCAGGTGCGCAATGTCGCCACCCTAGGAGGAAATGTCGCGCATGCCCTGCCCGCCGCAGATGGTACCACCTCCCTGATCGCGCTGGATACCGAAGTCGAAGTCATTTATCAGGGTCAGCGCCAATGGCTGCCGCTGATCGAATTATTTATGGGGCCGGGAGAATCGCTGCTGGATTCTACCCGCGATATGCTGCTGCGTTTCCGATTTAATCTGTGCGCTGCCGGGGAAGCCACCGCTTTCAAGCGGATTATGCGTCCGCAGGGAGTCGCGCTTCCGGTGCTGGGCTGTGCGGTCTGGGTCAAGCTGGATGATACACACAGCACCTATGAAGATGTGCGCGTGTCGATTGCGCCAGTTGCGCCACGCCCGACGCGCATTGCCGAAGTCGAAGCGGCGCTGATTGGGAAGCCCACGACGGAAGACACCTTACAGGATGCCATTCATATTGCGCGGGAAGTGCTGAAGCCGCGTACCAGCAAGTATCGCGCCACAGCGGATTATCGGCGTGAGATGATCGAAGTGCTGCTGCATCGCACATTGCCGCTGGCAGTCGAACGCGCGCGAACCGGCGAGGCTATCCCGGAAGATATCGGAATTTAGAATTTACCCCTCACCCTAAATCCCTCTCCCACAAGGGGCGAGGGACTTTTATACTCTATATTCACAGATAAAGTGAAGAGTATTAACGAAAAGAGAGTTTCAAAGGTAGGCAACCTATGCAAAATATTCAGATTACCGTTAATGGTACTCCTTATGATATGGACATTCTCGAATCGCGGACATTAGCCCAATTTCTGCGGCTCGATCTCAGTTTAACAGGCACAAAAATCGGCTGTGAAGAGGCCGAATGTGGTATCTGCACGGTACTGGTGGATGGCACGCCGGTTGATTCGTGCGTGTATCCGGTCTTCAAAGCACAGGGGCGCAGCGTGACTACGGTCGAAGGTCTTGAGCAGAATGGTCACCTGCACGCCATTCAGGAGAATTTCATCACGCATGGCGCGGTGCAGTGTGGTTTTTGCACCCCTGGTCTGATGCTAACCGCCAAAGCCCTGCTCGATGAAAATCCCACCCCCGACGACCACGACATTAAGGTCGCGCTCAAGGATACCTACTGCCGCTGCACGGGATACACCAGCGTCATGCAGGCGATTAAATCTGCGGCCTGCCAGCAGCGTGGTGAACCCGCCCTGGCTGTCAATGAACCGGCAGTCAATGAGCCGATGCACACCATCAGCAAATCTATGCCGCCACAGGAAGTTCGCGAGAAAGTCACCGGACGAGCCAAGTTCACCGATGACTACACCTTCCCCGGTATGCTGTTCGCGCGGACGCTGCGCTCCCCCTACCCCCACGCGCGCATCCTGAGCATCAACACCGAAAAAGCGAAATCACTGGCCGGGGTCAAAGCCGTGCTGACTCACGAAGATGTCCCCGCCGAAAACATTCATGGTCTGGTGTACCGCGACTGGCCAGTGCTGTGCCATGATGTAGTGCGCTTCACCGGGGACGCCGTGGCGATTGTGGCGGCGGTGGATGAAGAAACTGCGGCTGAAGCGCTGAAGCTGATCGAAGTGGAGTATGAGCCGCTGCCCGTGGTTGATAATCCGGTATTTGCCCATTCACCGGAAGCGCCCAATCTGCATCCGGAACATCCGACCGGGAATCTGCTGAAGCACATTAAAGTGCGCCACGGTGACATTGACCAGGGCTTTGCTGATGCCGATGTGATTGTCGAGCGTGAGTATCGCACGCCCACGACAGAACACGCCTTTCTGGAGCCGGAATGCGCGATTGGCCTGCCGAAGGGTTATGAAGGTCATGACAAGCTGACCATTTATGTCGGTTCGCAGATTCCGTATCAGGATCGGAATCAGGTGGCGCTGGCGATGGGGCTGTCGGAAAAAGAAGTGCGAATTATCGGCACGCTGATCGGCGGCGGCTTCGGCGGAAAGGAAGACATCGCCGGGCAGATCCATGTGGCGATGCTGGCGCATGTAACTCAAGCGCCGGTGAAGATGCTGTACACACGGCAGGAGTCGCTGATTTTCCATCCGAAGCGACATGCCACCATCATCAAGATCAAGACCGGCGCGACCCGCGATGGTAAGCTGATCGCGGTGGAGGCCAAGCTTTACGGGGACGGTGGTGCTTACGCATCGCTATCCGACAAGGTGATGACCCGCGCCACGACCCACGCGACCGGCCCGTACACCATCCCCAACGCGAAGATTGACTGCTTTGCTATGTACACCAATAATGTGCCTTCCGGCGCTTTCCGTGGTTTTGGCGTGACGCAATCGGCCTTTGCGGTGGAGCAGAACATGGATCTGCTGGCCGAAGAACTGGGCATTGACCCGACTGAGTTCCGGCTGATGAATGCGCAGAAAGTCGGCGTAACGACCGCGACCGGGCAGCTTCTGCGCGAGTCGGTTGGCCTGATCGAAACCATCGATCTGGTGAAATCCGATATGCGGCGCTATCATCCCAAGACCGAGTTCCAATGGGGCTGGCAGGAGGGCACCAAAGCCTATGGCTGGGGTATCGCCTGCGCGTATAAGAACACCGGCCTGGGCGGCGGCGCACCCGACAAAAGCGAGGTCGAGGTGGAAGCCTTCGAGGAC
>JBBSQD010000235.1:0-10344 GCA_038258185.1 Aggregatilineales bacterium
AACCCTGATGCACTCGGTACGGCAGGTCACGGGGAATCGGGCTTTCGTCCGTTACACGGCTATCACAACCATTTTGTTCTCGGTGTTCAGCTCCTATATCAGCAGTTCCGAGCGTGTGATTACCGAGATTTACGGTCAACCAGAGCTGTGTGTGTTCATGTTTGGCGCAATCGGTATCAGTATGGCGCTTTTTTCCTTCCTCAATGCCCAACTGGTGGATCGATTTGGCGCAGAGCGGACGATCCGCGCCCTGTTGACTGCCTATTTCATCCTCGGCATCATGTTGTTTGTGCTGACCGTTATGTCCAACGGTGTGCCCAACATCTTCATCTTTTTTGTTTTTGTCGGCTTGCTGCAAAGCTTCAATATCGCAGTCGAGCCTAACAGCAGTGCGCTGGCGCTGGAGCCGCTGGGATCGGCGGCTGGCATGGCCGCGGCCATCTACGGCGCATCCTTCTTTGTTATCGGCTCGACGATGGGATCGTTCATTGATCGCTTTCTGATCGACAGTGTCACGCCGATGGCTTTGGGTTATGTTATCGCTGGCTTACTGACTGTGATGCTGGTCTATACGGGGCGGGTTCGTAGTGTTGCCCCGGTGCCTGCCAGCCAAATCGGTGATTGAGCACAAGCCATAGAAAAGGGGCGATAGGCGAGGCTGACTATCGTCCATAAACGTTCCATCCATTGCGTATAACCCATGAAACATCAGGAGAATAAAATGACCGCACAACCTGTCACCATACTCAACAGCGAACTGCACACGATGAAATCCCAGCATACCGGCAAAGACTATCGCATTACTATCAGCCTGCCGTGGGCGTATGCCAGCCCTCCCGGTGAAGACTGGCCATTCCATAATGTCCCGGATAAATGGCCCGTAGTCTATGTGCTGGACGGCAACTGGTATTTCAGCATGGTCACGGATATGGTGCGCCCCACATCGCTGTGCGGCAGCACCAGTGATGCGATAGTCGTCGGCATCGGCTATCCTGAAGATCCTGACCCTATGATCGCTTTCCGTGAGGCTTTCACCCGCCGTGATGCCGACCTGACTCCCATCCACGACGCCGAGACTGAAAAATCCATGTCGGAGCAGCATAAGCGCCCGGTACCCAATGGTGACGCGGGGAATTTCCACAA
This sequence comes from Aggregatilineales bacterium, assembly GCA_038258185.1. GTDB lineage: Bacteria > Chloroflexota > Anaerolineae > Aggregatilineales > Phototrophicaceae > JAIOHN01. The sequence goes on from JBBSQD010000235.1 coordinate 1,144, forward strand.
ATTCATTAAGCATGAACTCATGCCGTTTATGGAGCAGAATTATCGCGCTGACCCCACTAATCGCATTCTGGTCGGGCATTCCTACGGCGGTCTGTTTGGGCTGTTTGGCCTGTTTGAAACCCCTGATCTGTTCGCCACGCTGATCATCGGCAGCCCGACGCTATCGTATGGCAATCGCTTCACCTTTGAGCAGGAGGCCGCTTTCGCCAAAGAGCATAAGCAGATTCCGGCGCGAATTTTCATGTATGCGGGGGAGTACGAAGAAGATCTCAACGACACGACGCTCACCGACACACTGCGCATGGCGGCTATCCTGAAAGGCCGCAATTACGAAGGGTTTTCACTGGTGAAGCACGTTTTTCTGGATCAGAACCACTGCGAAGTGGCCGGTGCCGGTTTCCAGGCGGGGCTGAAGTTCGCGCTCAGGAAATCATAGGCGGAATTTTCAGGAAGCGTTTGCCAAAGCGCCAGTCAACCTCGCGTAATAAAAGTGATGTGTAAAATCTTGCGGAACGCCCCAGAGTATCGATGGGGCGTTTTAAGTACCAAATTGAGCATGATAAATTTTATGAGCTTCCCAGCGCCCAGTCAGGCAGCGGTTCACGCATGGCAATCCACGTCGGAGGAATGCCCTCAACCCCAGTGTAACTGGCGACAATCCCGCCGACCATCGCGCAGGTGGTATCCACATCACCGCCAGCCAGCGCCGTATTCCAGATAGCCTGCTCATAGTGAGCGAGGTTTTCACCAGCACTCCACAGCGCAAATGGCACCGTGTCCTGGGCAGTCACCCGGCTACCATTTCCCAATAGGGCTACCGCGTCTGATAGACTCGTATCTGCTGCTAAATCCCGCGCTTTGACGATATTCTGCTTTACCTCACTTTCTGGGACGTGTGGCAGAATCACGTCAATGAAATCTGACCGCATCACCTGTTCCTCAGCTTCACGTAAGCGGCAGGCATAAGCCGCTGCAACGGCCACCGCGATAGCTCCGGCGATGCCTTCCGGATGGGCATGGGTAATTTCAGCCGACAGGGCGGCATTATGGGTTAAAGCATCCAGGTCATCGGCAAAGTATGCCCCCAATGGCGCCACGCGCATCGCACCCCCATTCCCGTAAGACCCACCGTTAAATAACTCGCGGGATACATCACGCCAATGTGCGCCCTTTTTCATACGTGAAATGAGTGCTCTGGCGCCCATTCCATAACCCCGTGTACGATCAAAGTGAGCCGCAAAACTCTGTGCGAGTTCGTCCTGTTGAATAACGTTATGGTCGCGCAAAACCTGATAAATGGAGAGCGCCATACTGGTATCATCAGTGTAACGCCACGGTGAAGGCGGTAACGTATTATTTTCGAGGTAACGCTGCACCGTTTTCAAACTGCCGAATTCAAAAAAACCACCTAAACCATCCCCCACGGATAAGCCTTCCAGCGCGATTCGGGCGCGGGTGAGACGTGCTGCTGGCGTAGATTCCATCGATAAACCTTTCTGAGGATTGAGGCATCTGCCTGCCATCACTATAATCCAGAGTACACCGTTTATTGTACGTTATAGATTAGGGGGATAGTCTCCCCGGCGTGACGCAAGGAACAGCCATGCAGCAGCGAATCGTGGTCAAACTGGGGACGAGCGTCCTCACCAACAGCACCCCGCGCCTCAACCGCCAGCGGATGCTTGAAATTATCCAGCAGGTGGCGAAACTGCATCAGCAGGGGCATGAGGTCATCATCGTGTCGTCAGGCGCACAGGCCGCTGGAAGTGAACGGCTGAATTACCCTGATCTGGAACGGTCACTGCCAGCCAAGCAGATGTTGGCGAGTGTCGGCCAGGGTCAACTGATGCAGATCTACAGCGAATTGTTCGACATTTTTCAGATCACTGTCGGCCAGGTGTTGCTGACGCGCGGTGATCTTGATAACCGCACGCGCTATCTCAATGCGCGTGATACCCTGCTGACGCTCATTGACCATCGTATTGTGCCCATCATTAACGAAAACGACACCACCGCCACTGAAGAAATCCGCGTCGGTGACAATGATAATCTGTCTGCGCTGGTAGCCAATCTGCTGGAAGCGGACATGCTGCTGATTCTCACCGATCAGCCCGGTCTGTTCACGGCTGACCCGCGCCATAACCGCGATGCCAGCCTCATCACGCAGGTCACGCAGATCAGCCCTGAAACCTACGCATTGGCCGGAGGGGTAGGCTCTCACTTGGGGACAGGTGGCATGGTGACTAAAATTCAGGCGGCACAACTTGCCAGCCGCAGCGGTGTCACGACGATTATCGCTGCCGGTGGCGAACCCGATGTGTTGGTGCGTCTGCTGAATGGCGAAGAAATTGGAACGCGTTTCGCCGCCCAGGCGACGCATCTGGAAAGCCGTAAACGCTGGCTGGTCATGGATAAGCCCAATGGTATTGTGCAGGTCGATGCCGGAGCCGCCCGTGCTTTGTGCAAAGGTGGCGCCAGTCTGCTGCCCGTTGGAATCGTCGCGGTGGAGCAGCATTTTGAACGCGGTGCGACCCTGGCCGTTTATGATCTGACCGGCACCGAGATCGCACACGGGCTGACCAATTACAACAGTGACGACATTAACAAGCTGTGCGGCGTGAAATCCGAACGCATTCTTCAGGTTTTAGGTTATAGTTATGGGGACGCAGTCATTCACCGTAATAATATGGTCGTGCTCATTTAAGATAATAGAAGTTAGTGGTGGTGCGCCACATACGGATTGAATGCCAGAGTGCGTGATATGTCCCGTCCTGAAGCAGCGAGTGGCACTGTGAGTTTGTGATGCGCATTCTTTCGATAATACTGATACTTTTGATTCTGACTTTACCCTTGATCGCCCAGGAAGAAACACCCCTGCCGCCACCTACACCCGATGTGGTTCCCACGCTGATTTTTCTGGCGGATCAGGGACAGCAGCGGGCAAACGAATCGCAGGCCGCCGTTGTCCGCGCGGAGAATGCCGCTGACCGGGCTGATGTGGCCGTTGCCAGAGTCGATGATGGTGTGGAGGATGCCTTTAGCTTATTAGGGTTATACGAATCCGTGGGTGTGACCATCGGTTTGTTAACTGCGGTAGCCGGCGCATTTGCGGCGGTGATTGGTGGTTTGTACGCCCGCAATATCCAGCGGGCGATCAGCCAGCTTGAGGAAACACGCCAACTGGTCAAAAAAGAAGTTGAAGACACCAAACAGATGCTGAAGGATGAGGTCGACAAAACGCAGACGCTTATCGAGCATGAGCTGGAAGAGGAACGTCAGCGGCTGAATGCCGCGCTCAAAGAAAAGTCGACTGAACTCGAAACACTGCATCAGGAACTGGAATCCACCGCCCGCGCGCAGCGTGAGGAAACCACCCGCGCCTTGATGGCGCACTCGCTTTTGAATCTGGCGGAACGTCAATACCGTGCGACGGATTTCAAAGGCGCGATTGATACCTATAAGCGTGCGCTCGAACTGGATGTTCTTAACCCGATCACACATTATCAGTTGGGCTACGTCTATATCCACTCCGATCTGCTGGAACAGGCGGTAGAGCATCTTAGCCGCGCTCTGGAGATGGACCCGCAACTGGCGCAGGCGCAGGCCGCCCTGGGTTATGCGTTGCGCCGACAGGGCGAAGCGATGGAAAAAGGCCCCGAGCGCAACCGTATGCTGAACAGGGCCGAGAGCAACCTGCTGGATGCTCTCAGTCTTTCGCCACGTATGCTGGACAACGATGGCGAGTCGTGGTGGGGGTCGCTTGGTGGATTGTACCGGCGCATGGGACGCGTGGAACAGACGATTGACGCTTATGAGCATGCCGCAGACGTGACACCCCATTCGTCTTATCCATTCAGTAATCTGGCGCTGCTGCACTCGCTGAATGGCGATTATGACGCTATGATAAAAGCCTATGAACGGGTGGAACGACTGGCGCTGACCGAAACGAATTCTGAGCGCAACAATTATTGGGCGTATAATGATCTGCTCACAGCGCGGCTGGCTCAGGGAAAAGTGGCCGAAGCCGAGCAGACCTTATTATCCCTGTTCTACAGTGCGCCCACCGACGCATCCTATCCGCTGGGGGTATTGGTCAGCACACTGCAACAGCTGACGCAGGCCCTGAGTGGTCATGACCAGGCGCGGTACATTCCTGAATTCATTGAACGCATACAGCATCACATGGCTGAACATATTAAACCTTTGTCAGAGGAAGGAAAATGACGATGATGGAAGCAACTGAGGTGGTAAATCTGACTGATCTGGGTAAGCGAGCCAAAGCGGCTTCAGTACTGTTAGCCCGGGCCACCACCGAGCAGAAAAACGCGGCGCTGCTGGCGATTGCTGACGCGCTGGATGCCAATCGCGCGGCAATCCTCGAAGTCAACGCGCTGGATATTGCCGATGCCAAAGCCGCCGGAACCAGCCCGCACTATATTAAAGATCGCCTTGACCTCGAAAAACGCATGGACAGCGTCATTGCTGATGTGCGCATGGTGGCGCAATTACCCGACCCGGTGGGCGGTTCGTTTGATGAGCAGATCCTCGACAATGGCCTGAAAGTCTCCAAACGGCGGACTCCGTTAGGCGTGCTGGGTGTCATCTATGAAGCGCGTCCGCAGGTGACGGTGGATGTGGCGTCGCTGGCGCTGAAAAGCGGTAACGCCGTGATTTTGCGCGGGGGCAGCGAAGTCCTGCGCAGCAACATGGAACTGGTGCGTGTGCTGAAGGAAGCCATGACCAGCGTCGGCCTGCCTGCCGATGCCTTCCTGTATATCGAAAGCACCGAGCGCCGTTACGTGGGCGAAATGCTGAAGCTGCACCAGTATATCGACATGATTGTGCCCCGTGGCGGCAACAGTCTGCACAATTTCTGCCGCGAGAACAGCACCATTCCGGTGATTATCGGTGGCATTGGCATCTGCCATTTGTATGTCGACGAAACCGCCAAACTCGATGACGCGCTGGCGATCATCCACAACGCCAAAACACAGCGTCCGGCAGTCTGTAACGCGCTGGATACGGTGCTGGTCAATGCACAGATTGCCGCTGAATTTTTGCCGCGCGTAGTGGAACATCTGGGCAAGGATGATGTGATTTTCAAAGCCGAACCCCGCGCCTATGCACTGGTCGGGGACGATGATCGGGTTGAGCCTGCCGGGCCGGAGGATTTCGACACCGAATGGTACGCGCTGACTTTAGGGCTGAAAGTGGTGGACAATATCGAAGAAGCCATCGAGCATATCCGCCAGCACAGCACCCAGCATTCCGACGGCATCCTGACGCAGAACATGGATGATGCCAATTATTTTCTGGATGAGGTCGACTCGGCTGCGGTGTATGTCAACGCCAGCACCCGTTTTACCGATGGCAGCGCCTTGGGCCTGGGTGCGGAGATCGCTATCAGCACACAGAAGCTGCACGCCCGTGGCCCGATGGGACTGGCGGAACTGACCACTTACAAATGGATTATTCTGGGTGAAGGTCACATTCGTAAATAATTGTGAATCAGTGAAGTGTAATGGCCTATCTTAATTGTCTGCTTAAAGGAGATGTCTTAAAATAAATTAACACACTTCAGAGTAGTAAGTTTTGAAAAGGCCTATAATGATAAACATCCTGTTGGTCGAAGATAACGCCGACATGCTCATGATGTTAGCCCAGGTTTTGGAATGGGGCGGTTATGATGTTATGCTGGGACGTAATGGACGCGAAGGGATTGATTTACTGAAATCGATGGGCAAGCTGCCCGATCTGATCATCAGTGACATGAAGATGCCTGAAATGGGCGGTCTGGATTTTTTGCTCACCGTCCGTAATGCGCCACAGTGGCATGATCTGCCCTTTGTTATCATGAGTGCGCATTCTTCATCGGTAGAGCGGCAGGCAGCTTTAGACAGCGGCGCGGATGATTTTCTGGTGAAACCCTTTAATTTAGATGATTTTCAAAAAATACTTTCACGCTGGCAGGGAGAAAACTCACGCTAGTGAGTATGAATGCCCAAAACACTGATTATCCTTAACCCCCACGCTGCGGGTGGCAGAGCCGGGAAATTGTGGCAGAAGATTGAGCCGCTTTTGTGGGAAAGCCTGGGTGAACTGCTGCTGGCGGTCACTCAGAAACCCGAAGAAGTGGCGGCTCACCTGGACAAAGCCCATGCCAGCGGCCTGACGCGCGTGATTTCTATCGGCGGGGATGGCACCAATCACGCTCTTGTGAATGCCCTCGCCGCGTTGAGCGCCCAGCATCCCGAAGCACCACCGATGGTCTATGGCAATCTGCCGATTGGCACCGGGCGCGACTGGGCCCGCAGTCGGGGTATCCCCCTGGACCCGGAGAAAGCCGCCCGTTGGATCGCGACAGCCGAACCGCGTGCGACCGATGTCGGCCTGCTGGAATATGATGGTCACCGTGAGCATTTTCTCAATATTGCCAGCGCCGGTTTAAGTGGCGAAATTGATCAACTGGTCAACGAAAGCGCCGTGCGCCGTCCCTGGACATTTCTGCAATCGACCCTGCAAACGCTGCTGACTTATCGTCCACAACCGATGCAGGTTTTCGTCGATGGCGTGTTGTGGCGTGACGGCCCGACATATCTGGTCGCGGTCGCCAATGGCACGACTTTCGGGCATGGCATGGAAATCGCCCCGCATGCCAAAGCCGACGATGGCCTGTTCGATATTGTGTTGATCGAAGGCATGGCGCGGCTTGAAGCGATTCTGGCGCTGCGCAAATTATACGATGGCAGCCACCTCACGCATCCCGGTGTGTATAGCCATCGGGGCCGCGAAATTCAGATTACCACCAGCGCCCCGCCGATTGACCTTGACCTGGATGGCGAACACGCCAGCGGTAGCCACTTAACTTTCACCATGCGCCCCGGTCTGCTGCAACTGCTCTCCTGATTTTCACCCTCAGCGAACACCCCATGTTATGATATTTGTGCGGTAATCGTGACAGGAGCGAATCCACTATGTTTAGCGAATTAGAGACAGGCGCCGGCCTGGATTTTGTGCTGCGCTTACAGGCCAGCAGCAGCGGTTTTCTGGACGTGCTGGCAATGCTGCTGCAACAGGCCGGGAGCGATATTTTCTTTCTGGTGCTGCTGTCGCTGATCTACTGGTGCGTGAATCGCCAATTGGGTTTGCGCCTGCTCTACGGGCTGATTATCGCCGTGACGATCAATGTGGCGCTTAAGCTGGTCATCCAGACGCCCCGGCCATTTATGGTGTCGGACGCGGTGCGCGTGGTGGTGATGGATGAAGGCCTCGGTTTTCCCAGCGGCCATGTGATGATCGCGGTTGTCATGTGGGGCTATCTGGCCTACAGCCTGCGCCGCGGGTGGGTCACGACGCTTGTGACACTCTATGTGCTGCTGATGGGTTGGTCGCGGATGTATGGCGGGGTGCATTATCCACAGGATGTGGTTGGCGGCATCGTTTTCGGCCTGCTGACTCTGGCGCTGTTCATCTGGCTGATCGACCATTTTGTGCCGTTCTGGGGTCGGCTTTCCCTGACCACACAGATCGCGATGGTGGTTCTGGCCGCGATTATCCTGTTTGTCTTCCTGGGTGGATACGACACCGCCCGCGCTATTACCGGTATTCTCATCGGTACCGCCATTGGCAATGGGCTGCAACGGCGCGATGTGCGCTTTAATGTGCGTGGCAGTCTGGCGCAGCGTGGACTGCGCTTTGCGGCTGGAATCATTCTGGTGATGGTGCTGTTTTTCGGCTTGCGGGTGCTGTTCGGCGCATTGGCCGACGAAGGCAGTGTCTTGTTCGACCTGCTGCGCGTGATTCGTTACGCCCTCGTCGCGTGGGTGGCGCTGTATGTCTGGCCGTGGCTGGCCTTACGCTTGAATCTGATGACCGTCGAAGCTGACACACTGTCCCCTATAGCGTTGCCCGTTTAAAGCGCCTGCAAAATGTACGGACGAGGCATGCCTCGTCCGCAATGATTATACCTTCAACGTAATGCCGCGCACCTGTCTTTGCGCCGCGATAATCTGATCTTCCCACTCGATGGCGTCCGAGTCGGGGATGCGGCCAGCAGCATCCATCGCCTCTAAAATATGACGCATGGCACTTTCCAGCGTGTGCTGCGGACGAAATTCCGGCACATCACGGAACAGTTTCTCGGAACTATACACCAGATTATAGGCGAAAATATCCTTGCAGATTCCCACGGCTGGGACGTTTACTGCCACCAGTTCCGCCAGCGGCACCCCGACCAGTTCCACTTCCTGCCCCACAATCCGCATCATCGTGCGGTGATAATCTGCCCAGGTAGCATACCCACGATCCACCAGATTATACGTCTGGCCGATGCAGTGCGCCTTGCCGACCACCCCCGCAAAGCCCAGCGCGGCATCATCCACATGCAGGTACTGATGCAGCGCCAGACCATCCCCACACACCACAATCGGCTTGCCCTTACGCACCCGGTCAATCCACGAAAAATCCCACGCGATCTGGCGCGTCAATCCCTGCCGTGGGCCGTGCGTGGTGGATGGTTTCATGATCGTCACCGGAAAGCCTGCGCCATAGTACGCTGCCATATAGACCGCATCGGCCTCAGCTTTGCCCCGCGCATAATTCGTCGTTGGGTTAATCAGATAATCTTCCGTGACCGGTATCCAGCGGAAATCCACACCATAGGTCACAACCGACGAACACTGAATAAACTGCTGCACGTCGCGGAAAGCCCGCAGATTGCTCTGCGCATCCTCCGCGCTGAAGCAGATCATATCCATCGCCACATCAAATTTTTCGCGCTGCATGGTCGCCTCAAACTCCGCGCGCTGGCTGCGATCCCCCTGAATGACACGCACACCGTCTGGCACCGTGCCACTTTGTCCCCGGTTGTAAACCATGACTTCGTGACCTGCCTGCAACAGCAGTGGCACAATACTGGCGCTGATATTTCCGGTTCCGCCCACAATCACCACGCGCATAAATTTCTTCCCTTATCAATACGGTATTTCGCTAAAGAGGCCTATGATAACCCGAATCAGACCAGTCCATCGCATTCCTTTGACATTTAAAATGCCTATGTCACCTGGCGGCATATCGGAGTAGGGGCTGTCAAGTACCCAAAATGTGACGACCAGTGTCTACGACAGCTTGGGCAGCAAAAACAGCCGGTGGCATCCTGAGGGCAGTGTGGATGCGCCGGTGATTGTAGTAGTGGATGTGCTG
>JBBSQD010000236.1:0-10296 GCA_038258185.1 Aggregatilineales bacterium
AAGCGGAAGTGCCTCGGTCGCCAAGTGGCGGCTATCCGTGCCATCGGCGCGTTCCACAATGAAACCGCCCAGCATGTGAGAATAATAGTAGAGATAAGGGGGCAAGTCCTCAGACTCTGTCTGTGCCTGAACAGACATGCTTAAAAGGATCGAGACGGCTGTGATGATGGCGAAGGTTCGGCGCATGAGATTCTCTATTCGTTGTTACCCTGCCTTGAGCGTAACGGTAATGCCTCCCACCTGCCTGACGGTTAATATGCGCTTTGTCTTCGTCATCTGTGTAGAAGCGGCAAAAATGCCACAGCCCATCAAACGGCGCTCGGCTCACCGTTAGGGACAAAGTATCGCCCGTGATGTTTGATAGGGCGCGGTGCCTGGGAGAGCAAACTATCGCAAATCATTGATTAATCGTTCAGTACACAATTCATTTGACAGAGTAAAATGAAGATGTCTTGTTAATCGTCAGCAAAGATTAACTTGACGATACCTTGCGAAGTTAGATTTGCGATGTCGAAGAAGACTTGATTCGTGCCGATTCCAGCACGGTGCCTGTCATCATTGGCACCGCACCGGACTCCGCCTGGCGGCACTGCATTTAGAAGTAATCGAAACGGAATGACTGTGAACAACCAAAATGAGATTTTCCCGGTTGTGGTTATCGGCGCGGGGATTGCGGGACTGACCGCCGCCGCGCATCTGGCTGAAGGTGGAGTCGCGCCGCTGGTACTGGAAGCCGATCACACCTGGCCGGGGGGGCGTTTGTCGGGCGGTGAGCCGGTCACATTTGAGCATCACGGGCAAACGTGGACATTCAGCGACGAACATGGCATCCATGCGGTGTGGGGCGGCTATGCCAATCTGCGGGCGACATTGGAGCGCTTCACCGATACGCGCCTGATCGACTCGCCCGGTGAGGAGTGGATTAACCGCTGGGGGCGCGAAGTCCGCATGATCGAGGCCGGAAACGCGGTACGCTCACGCTGGCTGCCTGCGCCCTTCCACTATCTGCAACTGCTGTTTCATCCGCACATCTGGCGCACCATCACCCCGCTGGATTTTCTGTCGCTGCCTGGTCTGCTGTTCAGCATTTTGTGGACAGTCGGCCTTGACCCGCTGAAGGAGGAAGTCGCGCTGGATGGCCTCATGATGGACGATTATTTTCGGCTGTGGACACCCAACCTCAAAGCGACCTTTGTCGGCGTCGGCTGCAATCTGCTGGCTGCACCCAAAGAGACAATCAACCTGACCGCGTTTATCGCCGCGCTGCGGTTTTATACCATGCTCCGGCGCGATGCGTGGCACATGCAGTATTTCCCGGCACCGCCGCATGACTCGCTGCTGTCACCGCTGATCCGGCATGTGGAGTCGGCTGGTGGTCAGGTGCGTTATGGGGCGGCGGTCACGCGTTTAGAGCGCGTCGAACACGGCTGGCGGGTGGTGTTTGAGGATGCCAACCGGCGCGGCTTACGCTCGGTGATCGCCGAGCAGGTCATTCTGGCGGTACAGCCCCCGGCGGCGCAGCGTCTGCTGCTGGCTGGCGAAGCGACCGCAGCGCAGTCCGCGTCGCTGAAATTCCCCGGTGCGGTGCGCAATGCCACCATTCGTCTGTGGTTCGGCAAATCACCGCGTGAAGGCACTCCCGGCGGCATGTTTACGGGCGATTTTCTGCCGGACAATTTCTTCTGGCTGCATCGCCTGTATGATGACTTTGCCGCATGGCATACTGCGACCGGCGGTAGTGCAATTGAGGTGCATCTCTATGCCGGTAAAGCGGTGCTGGAACAGCCTGATAACATCCTGCTGATTCAAACGCTGGATGAATTACAGCGCGCCTTCCCGGAGCTGCGCGGCCACCTCATTCACAGCAACATCCGGCGCAACAGCATGAACCATACGCAGTTTCGGGTGCCGACGCAGGATAGTCTGTGGCTGGAAACGCCCTGGCCGGGGATCACGGCCTGCGGCGATTGGATCGGTTATGACACGCCGTCTTTCTGGATGGAGCGTGCCGCCACGACGGGTATCGCCGCCGCTAATCGGGTGCTGTCAGCGTATGAGCGCCAGCCGTTCCCGGTGCTGCAACCGCGTCCGCCGGAGATTTTAGCTCGTGGGCTGAGTACGATCATCGGCGCTTTTCGGGCGACTATTGGCCGCCTGATTCTGGGCACGGCGCGGACAGCCAAAAGACGCTAGCGGTGCCGACAACGGGCGCGTTGCTGAAGTTGGTAGAGGTTGGGTCGATAAATGTATTCGTATAGAAACGCGTAGGGGCTTTCGATAATTTCGCTCATGAAGGCGAAGGTCGTCGGGCTGGTCAGCACACTGTTGAGATCGGCACAGCGTCCGGCATCCACCCACACCAGCAGATTCGCATCGGAATAGGCGAAATAATGCGCGCGGCTGGGCAGATCATATTCGGCGGTATTGAACCAGGTCGGCAGCCCCAGATTCAGGCGCATGCGTTCCAGCGGTAAATGGGTCGAAATCTGAATCATGCTCACGCGCTGATCAGAAAACAGCCGGATCTGACCGAGTACCGCCGCATCAATCACTTCGGGCTGCTGGCCGCTCCATTCCCAGCGGATCGTAACCTGACTGCGACTGCTGGGTGCATCGACTGTTTTAACCCAGGGGTGTCCACTCAACAGGCTGAGGGCTTCGGTAGCTGTGGTCATACCGGGCTGGATGCCCATAAAGCACGGAGCGACGCAGGTGTCCTCAATGGCAAACAGCATATCCGCGCCGCCATCATCATACGGTTGAGCACGAATCAAACCGATTATGCCGGTCAGCATGAGGCTTAAAATCAAGGCGATGCGCCAGCCAATTACCCGCATGGTCAGCATTCCCGATAAATAATCGCCGCGGAATTGATGCGCTGTGAGGCCGCCAGTCCATGCACCACGCGCAGCAGCACCGGGCTTTTCCACAGATCGTTCAGGGGGCAGTTGCGCAGCGTGGAGAAGATGAGATCGCCCTGTAAATAGCCCGCACGATAATTGACCCGCGCTGGTTTGGGCGTGGTCGTCCGCTCCGTAAATAACACCACTTCCAGGTCAGGCAAGCCAAACAGCAGACGGATATCCCCCAGCCTGAGTCTTGTCGTGACATTCATCGACTGCACCTCGTTGCGGCTGACCCACAACCAGCCCTCGCTGCTGGGGTCGATCCAGTCCGGCTGGCTACCGCTCCAGCTCCAGGTAATTTCGCCATTAAGGCCAGATGACGCCGGTTCGTTCAAAGCGGCGTATGAGGTCTGATCGGTCACGTCGGTAACCCATTCATGCAATGCCAGCAGCGTGACGGCCTCCAGCGCGGTGGATTGACCGGGCTGAATGCCCATAAAGCAGGGGAGAGAACAGGTTTGCGGCACAATTAACGAGTCCGGTAAGTCAGAATAACGCGGCGGTTGAAGCCGTATCAGCAGCATGACAAACAGTAAAGCCGTCGTCAGTGACAGTGCATAACAGGCTGCAAAGCGCAGCATGTTAATGTCCCATGCAACCGGCATTGACATTACCTGTCGTACCGCTGGACTGAGACGAAACCAGCGACCCCCAGATCGTCACGGTCACAGGCTGTTTCCATAAAACCTGCGCCGGACAATTCTGACGATCCGTCTGGAAAAGTAGGCCGGTCTGGCGATAGGCGGAGCGGTGATGGATGGCAAGAGCGTCGTTGGGCATCCGATCAAAAAAGACAATTTCCCAATCGGGGGTGGGCAGCGTCAGATGTAAATCGCCGAGCTGTGCCGTGGTTTTCAGGCTGATGAAGCGCGTCATACCGCGCTGTAGACGTACCTGACCCATCACTGTGGCGTCCACCCAATCCGGCTGAGTTCCGCTCCATGTCCAGAAAAGATCGCCGCTGATGCCGGGAATGCCACCGTCACTGGCTGGACGAGTATCATCGACGATATCCGCGACCCAGTTATGCGCAGTCAGCCGATCATAGGCTTCGTCCGCGGTGGTCATGCCGGGGCGGATGGTCATAAAACAGGGGAGCCTGCAATCCTCGACCGGGGCCAGCGCCTGATTAAAAGCACTGGCTTCATAGGGGCGCGCCCGAATCACGGTGATACTGATCAGGAAAAGCGCGGTCATCCAGAAAATCGTTTTGAGAAACCAGTTGAACACAGATTTGCGTCTGATTATGGCCGACAAGTCCCCATAGTATACCGCTTCATGCTGATTAATCACCGTAAGCGTCCCCGGCACGAACTCACCAGACTTTCAGCCCCTTTTACATAACTTCTGGCGGACAGTGGCCAGGTCGGAAAGTTCAGCCGGTGGTACAGATGGCACCGCCTCGATATACAACGTGACCCATCCCTGCCAGAAAGTGCCGCAGGTCACCGCACTGCCAAAGCTGAAACCTTTATCAGGGTAATCCGCTATCAGAAAGATATTCCCCGCCGCGATGGTGTTGGGCGCACCGGAAACCAGCCAGATATCACCAATGAGGATGTTGGTACGCACGGCGATGCTTCTGACACGACTATCCACCACCTCAATGATGCTGGAAGTATCCAGTTGGGGCGCGGCTTCATTATTCCAGTCCCACACCATATTGCGCACACGTCCGCCGGTATCCCGGTACACCGCCAGATTGGTCACCCACGGGTGGCTGGATAACAGCATTCGGGCTTCATCGTCGGTGGTCACACCGGGGCGGATACTCATGAAGCACGGCGGGGCGCAATCCTCCATAATTTCCAGGACAGTGCGCACCCCCGACGCATCAAACGTCTGTTGCCGAATCAGCAAAATCGAGAGGGTCAGTAAAGCGACGAGCAGCAGGATGGATAGGGACAGGATTCGCAGCATATTTTGTCATGGCCTCTTGCCGATAATTGTAACATGACTGCTGGTATATGCCGCAAGTGACCGCAGCGGAAATAAAAACGGATCACAGGAATGTGATCCGTTTGGATAATCAGTTATATCAGCTTAATTAAAGGGCACCATATGGATGATAGTCACGCCACCGCCGCCTTCATTGGGCAGCGCCTCGGTCACTTTGCTGATGAGCGGGTGCGAGTCCACACGTTCACGCACGGCTTTTTTCAGTGCGCCTGTGCCTTTACCGTGGATGATCCGCGCAAATGGCAGGCCAGAGGTATAGGCCGCATCGAGATAGGTTTCGAGGCGTTTCAGGGCTTCTTCCACCCGCTCACCGCGCAGATCAAGCTCCAGCCCCGGTGATTTGCCTTTGGGCACAATCGGGTCAGGCGATTTTTCGTATTCGCGCCTGTGGCCGCGCTTGATCTGGCGTTTTTCGCTGCGGGTGCGATGCTGCAATTCTTCCAGCTTGGCACGGACGCGTAACGCGCCGATCTGCACCTGGGCTTCATTTTCGTCCAGTTCGGTGACGATGCCTTCCGCGTTCAGCGTCTGCAACCAGACGGTATCACCCAGACGCGGTATCCAGTCGGTGCTGTCTGGCATATCCACCGCATTTTCGATGGGCGTCTGGATATTGGCGTTCATCGACATCGCGGCTTCCTGCACCTGCTTCAGCGCTTCCAGCGGCAGACCCGCCGCGCGCATATCACTGCGCACACGCTTGATCTCGCGCTGAACTTCCTTCAATTCGTTTTCGGCCTGTCGGCGTGCGCTGGCGATAATATCGCGGCGTTCATCCTCGATTTTATCCAGACGTGCTTCCAGGTCGGTGCGTTGTTCTTCAATGTCTTCTTCCAGCGCCTTGATGATGACCTGGCTGCGGCGGATTTCTTCGCGCGTCCGCTGGATTTCATCGAGCATGTCATCGGCCACGAGGTCTTCAGTGGCGACCATGCTGCGGGCGGCGTCGATAATGTCCGGGTCGAGCCCCAGCCGGGTGGCAATCGACAGCGCGTTGGAGCGTCCCGGCAGGCCGATAATCAGGCGATACGTCGGGCGCAGCGTTTCCAGATCAAACTCGACACTGGCATTGCGCACACCGGAGGTTTCCACGGCGTAAATTTTCAGTTCCGGGTGATGCGTGGTGACGATAGTCGTCACGCGCCGGTTACGCAGATGCGTCAGCAACGCCCGTGCCAGCGCCGACCCTTCCGCCGGGTCTGTACCGGCACCAGCCTCATCCAGCAGCACCAGTGAGCGCTCATTGGCTTCGTTCAAAATCTGGATGGTGTTGGTCATATGGGAGGAGAAGGTGGAGAGGGATTGCTCGATACTCTGTTCATCACCGATGTCGGCGTAAATGCCTTCAAACACACTCAGCTTGGCATCCTCAGCGGGCAGATGCAGGCCGCATTGCGCCATGACTGCCATCAGCCCCGCCGTTTTGAGCGTCACGGTTTTACCGCCGGTATTCGGCCCGGTGATGACCAGTACCCACACGTCGGGGTCAAAATGAATATCAATCGGGATGATGTTGCCCGTCAGCAGCGGATGGCGTGCCCCCTGAATATGCATGGTGCTACCGGGGCGATCATCGGTGGGCTGAAAAGGGATCAGCACCGGCTCGACCGCGCCCAGATCATCAGCATACAGCGCTTTCGCCAGCACCAGATCAAGATACGCCAGCACCTCGACCGTGCGCACGATATATTCGGATTCCTGCCCGACCAGATCGGTCAAAGCCAGCAGGATGCGCCGGATTTCTTTTTCCTCTTCCAGTTGCAGCTCACGCCACTCATTATTGATTTCCACCGTGGCCAGCGGCTCAATAAACAGCGTCGCACCACTGGAAGACGAGTCGTGAATAATGCCGGGAATACGCCCTTTGAACTCCGCTTTAAGTGGGACGACATAGCGCCCGTTACGGGTCGTGATGATCGTTTCCTGCAAAAACTGGGCGTTGTTGGAATTGGTGATGATGCGATTCAGGCGCGACATCAGCCGGTCATAAGCCACTTTAAGGTCGCGGCGGATAATCGCCAGTTTTGGGCTGGCGTTGTCCATCACCTCAGCGTTGTCGTTCAGGACTTTGGCGATTTCTTCCTGCAAACCCGTACACTCTTCCGCTTCGTTAATCAGCTCGGCCATGAGGGGATACTGCCCCTTCAGGCGGCCAATAGTGCGGCGCAGGGTGGTCGCGCGGCGCAGCGTGTAGCGGATGTCCAGCAACGTCTGCGGGTCAATCATAATGCCGCGTGTGGCCTGGATCGCTGCCTCACGGACATCACGTGCCCCGCCCAGACTCACGTTCTGGCGATTCTCCAGCATCTCCCGCGCTTCGGCGGTTTCGCGCTGCCATGTTTTGGCTTCATCCAGGTCAAGCGAGGGATACAGTTCACGCGCTAAATCCGCCCCGGCGGAGAACGTACAGTAATCCGCGAGACGATTTAATACTTTATGCAGCTCTAAAATCTGCATGGTTTTTTGGTTCATGATATTGTGCCGTTGTTCAATGATTTTCACGGTGCCAGTATAATGCAGGCCGGGAAAATTTTCAATGAGTAATGGTTAAAAATGGTTCATTTGGGTTCACAGAGGTTCGGAAGTGGGCATTTTCGTGCTGCTCACCTAACCGCTAGAAGTTTCTGACGTGTTTCTGTGATTGGCATGCTTGAATAGTATGTCTTAAGCTCCCCCAATGAGGATGCTATAATGAACATTATGAATAAGCATACTGGAAAACATATGCGTCGACTCATGACTCTTTTGGCGATGAACAGTCTGTGGCTGCTGGCAGTCACGCCTGCACAGGCACAGGAAATTACCCAGCGCGGCACCATTTACCAGACGGTGAATGTCCGGAGTGGGCCGGATACGCAGTTTGAAATCGTGACGAAACTGGAAGCGGGCAACACCGTGATTGTCAACGGGCGCGACAGCGAAGCCACCCGCTGGTTGCGCATTGTATTGGACGACGTGGACGATGTGCCCTTTGGCTGGGTGACCTCGTTTTCGGTGACTCTGGAAGATGACCCTATGCGGTTGCCGGTAGTCAGCCCTGAAACCGAGTCGGAAGCCCCCGGCTCAAACCAGCCACCGGATGCGGAAAGCGCTAATCAGGTGCTGGTGGTGGCTTATGGCCGCGTGAATATCCGCAGCGGCCCGGACATTACGTATGATGTCGTCGGCCAGTTGGATATGGATGAAGAAGCCGAAGTGCTGGCGCGTAGTAATCGCCAGAACGACTGGCTGTATATCGAAGCGGAAGAACGCGCGACGGGCTGGGTGGCCTTCTTCACCGTGACCGTGATCGGCGATCCATCTGATTTGCCGGTGAGGGTGCTGGATGGCTCCAATACCGAACTGGTGCCGCCATCCTCACTGATTACCACGCGCTTTAATGTGCACCTGCGCAGCGAACCGTCCACCGTGCAGGGTGAGGTGGTTGGCATTGTCAATTTTGGCAGTCAGGCCACACCGCTGGCGCAGACCGAAAATGGTCGCTGGCTGTATGTGATTTATGAAGACACGGAAGGCTGGGCGCTGACGCAGTTGTTCGAGATTCGCGACGAACAGCAGCTACACGTGCCTGTCTATCAGCCGCAGGGCGACGGCACCTTTGATCTCACGCCCGTACCTGAGCCCACGGCTGAGACGACTGTCGAAGCCGAAGTCATGCCGGAAGTGACCGCAGAAGCCAGCGAATAAGATCTGCATAACGGGCGGGGTTGGACGTAAAAAAGCGTCACCCCGTCTGTGTTGATTACCCCTTCAGGTACCCATCCGTAGGCGACACGTAGGCTACACAGCTCCGCTATTTCCGCTATAATGCCCTCAACTTTGGAAATGATAAACAGGACAGCTTATGCGTATTCCTGGCTGGTTATTTGTGGTTGGTGTATTGTTTTTTATCGGCATGACTGGACTATGTTCGGTGGTGTCGTTTGCCGGAGCGCGGCAGATCGCGATTGATGCCGGTGAGGCGGGCATTGAAGTGGCTTCCCTGCGGGATATTCTGGCGGCGCAGCCGACCTTGACCCCCGCGCCGACTGATGCGCCCGTGGTGGATAATCCCACCCCGACGAGTGATGCAGTGGCTGTCGAGCCGACGGTTGAATCGCAGGCAGTGGCCGAGGCGACTGTAGAGATCAACCTCGCTGCCGCTGATCCGTTGGCGGCCTATAGCTGGGATGATCCACGGCAGATACGGATTTTGCTGTTGGGCATTGACCAGCGCAGTGGCACCAACGACAACGAACAGTATTTTCGCACCGATACGATGATGGTCGTCAATATTGACCCGGTGACGAAGCAGATCGGCGTATTGTCGATCCCGCGTGACCTGTGGGTGGATATCCCCGATGGCGGCTTGGCGGCACGCATCAACACTGCCAATGCGCGTGGCGACAGCGGCGGTTATCCCGGTGGCGGGCCAGCGCTGGCCGCGGCGACCATTCAGGATCAGCTTGGCCTGCGCACGGATTATTTTATCCGTATCAATTTTGATGTATTTACTGCTGTGGTTGATCTGCTTTCCCCCGGTGGCGTCGAGATCTGCGTCAAGGAAGTCATCGACGACCCGGACTATCCTGATGCCGGCTTTGGCACGATTCCGGTGCGTTTTGACCCCGGGTGTCAGATGCTGGACGCGGAGCATCTGCTGCAATATGCGCGTACCCGTGCCACGCAGGGGGCAGACTTTGACCGGGCGCGTCGCCAGCAGGAAGTGCTGAAGGCGATGCAGGCCGAAGTCGCCAGTCTGGAAGGCATCACTAATCTGGTAGCACAGGCCCCCAGCCTCTATGATGAACTAAAAGACAGCGTGGTCACCAACATGCCGCTCGATCAGATTATCCGGCTGGGCTTGCTGATCCGCGAAATCCCCACTGACAACATCCATACCGGCGTGATTGATAACCTGTACGTACAGTTGGGCACTACCGATACGGGCGACCAGATTCTCATCCCCAATTACAACGCCATCCGTTTGCTGGTGGATCAGGTGTTTAATCCACAGGACGAAATGCCGCTGGCCGATCTGCGTCAACGGGCCGAGGCGGAAAACCCGGTGATTGGGGTGTTCAATAACACCACTGTCGACGGCCTTGCGGGACAGACACGTGACTGGCTCGCCAGTAAGGGCGTGACCATAACCAATGTCGGCAGTGTGCCGGAACCGCGCAATGGCGAAACCGTCATTCAGGATTATGGCGTGAACCCGTGGACAGCGCGTTATCTGGCGGCGTTGCTCAACCTGCCGACCGAGCGCATCCGCCCCGGCGCGGATGGTCTGGCGGCGAATGGTGTGGTGGTCGTCGTCGGTGAGGATATCCAGCCGGTACTGGCGAGTCAGTAATCAAAAAGGGACATGGCAATCGGCCATGTCCCTGCTTTTTACGAAATCACGTACAAGCCGTTTATTAGTCGCGGCCACCAAGCAGGCGCAGCAGAA
>JBBSQD010000237.1:0-10254 GCA_038258185.1 Aggregatilineales bacterium
AACTCTTGCGCAAATTAATTTTCGTTACCACATGCCGACACCTGCTTATCTTGAAATGTGTAATCAGACTGTCGCGGCAGTGAGCCGGGTGGACGGGCTGCTGTGGAAGATCTGGCTGACGAATGAGGCTGCCAAACAAAGCGGGGGCATCTATCTGTTTGACGATGTCGATTCGGCAGATGCCTATATCCGCGGGCCGCTGGTTCAGGCGTTGTGCGACAGCCCGGATATTTCCAATGTGCAAATTCAGCTTGCGCACACCAACGATGGACTGTCGGCAGTTACGCACGGGCCGCTGCAAATGATGGTGCCGATTCAGCCCTCAATCTCTGGTATGGCGACCAATATGCCCTATTTCATGTGGACGTGATCCCGTCCTGATCCCTATATTGTCAGCAGAATGGGCTAACTTTTGTGGCATGTTCTGCTTTAATGAAATAACACTGACTTCAAAATCAGTCTGGTAAATCGAGTTTGTCCGCGACGGTGATTAAAATATCTTCTATGAAACCACTTAATTCATCACGAGCCTGTACCGATATTTCCTGACAATCTGTGCTGACAGTTTGAGATTGAGCATATGCTCCAAAGATATGTGCCCAACGCATATATTCCCGTATGGTGATTACGCTGATATCCGTGTCTGTGCTATTTTTATAATATCGAGCTAATTCCTGCCAGACTTCCAAAAATTGATCAATGTCTTCTTCACCATAGCAATTCGTGGCTGAGTTTTTCTTTAATGCTCTGGACAAATCATAGATTTTTGTTTCAACCAATTTTCTGTCATTGTGATTCATATCCAACCTATTGATCTACCTCTCCTTGAGATATTAACTTAAAGTAGGACAAAATCCGTCAGTTGATGTGTAAGCTACCTTGATATATCCAACCAATGCCCTTGAGTGTAGTAGTATGGGCATTATACTTAGCAAATGGACATTTCCGGCTACTCATGCAGGCCGGTCTACGATTGGGGATAACCTGTGGCGACATCAACATTAAATCAACAACTGGCGGCGTGGTACAGTGCGACCCGTCCGCGGGTATTTACCGCGACCTATGTGCCCATCGGCGTGGCCGGGGTGATCGCGCTGCAACAGGGCGTGTTTGACCTGGTGCCGTTCGTGCTGGCCCTGATCGGCGCGCTGCTGCTGCAAACGGCGGCTAATCTGGTGAATGAGTATGCCGATTTCAGAAAAGGCGCGGACGAGTTCAAAGTGGCGGGGCAGGGCATGACGATTAAAAATCAGGTGCTGACCCCGAGTGATGTGCTGATGGGGGCGATTGCTTCGCTGGTTGGCGGGTCGCTGATCGGCTTGTATCTGCTGTCGCAGAGTGGCCCGCTGCTGCTGTGGATCGGCATCGCCGGGGTGTTGGGGGCAGTGCTGTATACCGCTGGGCCGTTCGCGCTGGCCTATCACGGCCTGGGTGAGATCACAGCAGGGATCATGTTCGGCCCGTTGATGGTACTGGGAGCATATTATGTGATGGCGCGGGAGTTCGATTGGCTGCCGGTGATCGTGTCGCTGCCGATTGCGTTTATGGTGGCGGCCATTTTACACGCCAATAACATCCGCGATATGGATGCGGATCGTGCAGTCAATAAACGCACACTGGCGATTATTCTCGGCCTACGTCTGGCGCGTATCGAATATGCGATTCTGGTCTACGGGACATATGTGCTGCTGGCGATCATCGTCGTGCTGGGTTACGCACCGTGGGCGACACTGGCGGCGTTTATCACCCTTCCGGAAGCTTATCGTCTGGAACGGATTGTGGCGACCAGCCCGGATACCACGCTGCTGCATCAGGCACAGGGACGCACGGCGAAGCTGCATGGTCAGATTGGTTTGCTGATGGTTTTAGGCTGGCTGATCTTTTTAGCACTGCGCGCTGCGATTGGATAATCCTGTCTGCAAACGCCCCTTTGTACGTACAAAGGGGCGTTTCTGGACTTTGGCAGATTTGGCAAAAAGGACACCTTTTCGTTAAAAGCTGGATCGACCAAGAAACAGCGAACGAGAAGGTGTCCAGATGTCAACTATCCCTCAAAACCCAGAACTCCTCAAGAATCTATTCACGCTCCTATCAGGCCAACCAGGGATAGCAGATCAACAGCGGGTGGTTGAGCGGGTGGAGATGCTGGTGTTGGCAGAAATATTTACATTTGGACGTCATACCATCACGCAGCTGCTCATGAGCCTGGGACTCACCGAGCAGGATTGGAGTGCATGGTATCGCTTGTTCAGTGAAGAACGGTTCAACTACGAGGCGGCAAGTGCAGGACTATTTACTGAGAGTTTGGGCTATGTTGGCGAAGATGAAGTGTATGTGGTGGCAGGGGATGCGACCCAGACGCCGCGCAGCAGTCGCAAGCTGGAGGGAGCAAGCTGGAGGGAGCAAGCTGGCTGCGGAATATGCGAACGCCGCCCTTCATGGTGGGGATCCATGCGGCGCAGAGATGGTTTAATGGCAGTTGGCTGGTGCCAGAGGAAAGTGGCTACAGTCGCGCTATTCCTTTGCGCTGGATGCCTGCCTTCACCGAGAAGAGCCAGCCGCAGACGGTTGAGCCACTCAAGGAGTGGGAAGCGAGTGTGGAGTTTCTGGCGTGGTTGCGACAGCAGTTTGTGGCCCATGAACGACCTGAGCAAGCGATTTTGTTTGTGGGGGATGGGCACTATGACAATTTGAAGTTGTGGCAGCATCTGCCAGCAGACGTGACCATGCTGGCGCGGAGCGCTAAGAACCGGGTTCTGTATCACCTGCCCGATGAGACAATGCATGGCAACCGCAAATATGGCAAGCGGGCGTCTACACCACAAAGTATCTGGCGATCCAACAAACGTTGGCAGAAGATGACACTGGAAGTACGCGGGCGAACGCGCCATCTGGAAGTCTGTGTGCGGGGTCCCTTCTTGCGGCGTGGGGCAGCTGAGTGTCCGCTCTTTCTCATTGTGGTCAGAGGCAAAAAACGCAAAAACAAATATGGACGGCAGTACCGTCGTCAGCCACTGCCTTTTCTGGTGAATGCCGTACAGGATGCACATGGCACTTGGGAATTGCCTCTCCCTCTGGAAACGCTGCTCTTCTGGGCCTGGCAACGCTGGGAAGTCGAGGTTGCTCACCGTGAACTCAAAACCACCTTTGGCTTAGGACATAAACAATGCTTCAACCCCATAGCCGCCATTTTGTCCGTGCAATGGAGTGCCTGGGTCTACTCGCTTTTGCTGCTGGCGGGCTACCGCACCTTTGGATTGGCCCGTGCGCCTGACGTTCCGACACGCTGGTGGCGTGGCTCGGGTCGCTGGTCTTTTGCCACTCTACTGCGCTCTTACCGCGCTGCTTTATGGGGGCAGCACCCTTTCCGACCCATCTTTACATCAACACCTTATGATTGGGTTGGAAAACAGGCTTATCTAACCGCTCTTAAGAACTCTATCTACGCTTCCATGCGCTCTTGAGCCTGGGTTGCCTTTTCAACACCCATTGCAATACAAAAACAGCCCTCGATTTCTCTTCAAGGGCTACTTAAACTGCCAAAGTCTAGAAACGCCCCTTTGTACGTACAAAGGGGCGTTTGCTTTAGTCAATTATTGAATCTACACGCGTTGCAGATATTTCGCGGCTGTCCAGCCAATCACGGCATCCGGCATTCTGATCTTAATCCAGCCGGTGACTCCTAACGTATTTAACGCGCCTTGCGGATCATCAACCACGGTGAGTTCGGTGCCGGGTTTCATGACGACAATCTGCTCATATTCCGAGCCGGGGCCCGTCCGCAGGTTGAGATTGGTGTTCGGTGTGAGCAGGATAATCTGCGGCGCATCGGTCGGCTTGAGCGATAAAAACCACGCCGCGCCCCAACCGGATTGGCCGTCACGTGTTTCGACCTGCAGCCATTGATCCTGTTTGCCAATTTTAGTGGAAACCTGCTGCGGTGTTTCCAGTGCGAGCAGGGGGGCATTTTTGGTAACCGTCACCACTTTGTCGAAACTGGTGCCTGCACCGCTGCGGATGTTCAGGTTTACAGTCGGATACACCAGGGTGCGTGTCGGCGGTTCTTCATCCACCGGCTCATCGTCGACGGTGCCTAATGTCAGGAACCACGCCGCCGCCCAACCGGTTTTGTCCTCACTGATACGCACTTGTAACCATTGATCCTGCTTGCCGATCTTCGCAATACTGTTTTCCAGCGAGTCCACTATGGTTAACAGAGTGTCTTTGGGTACTGTAGTTATTTTGTCAAAATTCGCTCCTGCACCGCTGCGAATATTCAGATTGGTGGTGGTCGCCACGACGACTTTTGAAAATTGCAGGAACCACGCGGCTGACCAGCCCTCAAGACCGGACGTCGTGCTCAGTTGCAGCCATTCGCCGGTTTTACCCAGTTTACGCACAATCTCTGCGGGTGCTTCCAGTGCGATGACCTCGGTGCCTTTGGGGATGATCGTCAGGCGGGTGGCGCTGACACTGGGGTCTTTGCGCAGGCTGAGACCATCGGTGGTTATGAGGATGATGCCTTGCAGCAGGATCAGCGGTTTAGGCCCAGCATTAAATTGGGTTGCACGAGAAATTTCAAAGAATTTATTGTAAATGGATGTTTTGGGGCGGTTATTTGTATCGACAATCCCCGCGTTATGCATCCCATCCGACCACGCGAACCAAACCACAAGGTCAACGTTGTTGGCATAACGATTGGTCACCAGGTCGTAAATACCGTCCATATATTTGGTAACCATAGGGTACTGCTCTGGCGGGAAATTCATATCCTCTGAAATACCAATTTCACTGAGCCAGAAGGGGATATTGGGGAAGGCATAGACCATTATTCGCAGATAGTCCTCTAACTGACCATACCATCTTCCCCAGGTTGGCTTGCTGTCAAAGTTGGGTGTCCACTGCCCGTAGGGGTGAAGACTGATTGAGTCGACTGGCAGACGACCATTGAGGGCATCTCGGGTTTGTTTGACATAGGCTGCTGCCTGGACGGCTCCACTGGCTAAACCACCAAAGGTGACGAGTGCATCCGGGTCTGCGGCTTTGATGGCTTTAGCGGCGGCATCCAATATTTTTGCAAACTGATCGGCAGGTATGTAAATCGATGATGGGGTTTTGTTATCCCCTTCATTCCAGATCTCGTAAGCTACCCCTTTGCCTTTATAGTGTGTAGCGATTGTGGCGCAGACAGCGCCAAATTCACGCGCATAATTGTCCCAACCACCGTTGTCCCAGGGCCCATTCCCCCAGAAGGTTTCCTGATTAATAACCAGTAGTGTACGCATGCTGATCTGATTATAGCGATTGATTTCTGGGTCGTAGAATTTAAATGCATCGGTAATGGATTGACGGAGGGATGCGGCTTGAAACACAATCCGAGCCCAGCGGACACTCAGCAGGTCGTTGATATTACTGGGTTGCCCCACAGGATGGCGTGGATTCAAGTTGATGCCATATTGAACCATAATCTTGCTCCTGAAATAACTACATGCCTATAGTATGTTTCAGGTTAGGATTTGAGGCAATCTTATTTTATGAGGGTAGGTGCGTTTCAAGTTGATGCGTTGATTTGTTACCCCTCTATCCCCGCCCTTTCTCCCACAAGGGGCGAAAGGGAGCCTATTGGTATGTGGAAGCCCCCTCGCCCCAGCGAAGCGGGTGTGGGAGAGGGGGAGTCCCGCCCTGCGCGGCGGGGGTGAGGGGTCAAATGATACTGCGCACTGAAGTGAAATACGCCAGGCGGCGGCTGATGTTTTAGCCTCTCCACCAGTTGTCGGAGAGGCTTATGGGTGGCGATTAATAATCCAGAATGGCGCGGACAATCCGCTGGCTGGCCTGACCATCGCCATAAGGGTTCTTCGCGGAGGCCATCTGCGCATAAACTTCCGGGTCTTCCAGCAGGCGCACCGCTTCGCGCACGATCACAGTCGGGTCTGTCCCGGCGATTTTGTTCGCACCGGCTTCAACGGCTTCCGGTCGTTCGGTGGTTTCACGCAGCACCAGCAGCGGCTTATTGAGGCTGGGGGCTTCTTCCTGCAAACCGCCGGAGTCGGTCATCACGATATGCGCCCGGTGCATCAGGCCGACCAGGGTTTCATAGTCGACTGGTGGGGTCAGCGTGATGTTGGGAATATCGCCTAAAAGCTCATAGACGGGTTTTTGCACGTTGGGGTTAAGGTGCACCGGATAGACAATGTGGACACTATCGCGATAACGCTCCGCGATTTCGCTCAGTGCTTTGCAGATGTTCACCAGTGGCTCGCCAAAATTCTCGCGCCGATGCGCCGTGACCAGAATCAAGCGTTTGCCGTTGATGTGACCAACCGACTCCGGCAGCGGTTTTTTGGCAACCCGCGCGGCGGTCATCAGTACCGCGTCAATCACGGTGTTGCCAGTGATGACGATGGCTTTTTCCGCCACATTTTCTTTGAGCAAATTCTGGCGGTTGGTTTCGGTCGGGGCGAAATACAGGTCGGAGACCACATCGGCAATGCGGCGGTTGATCTCTTCGGGGAACGGCTGGAATTTATCGTTGGTGCGCAGCCCTGCCTCGACATGCCCCAGCTTGATGCGGTGATAATAGGCCACCAGACCCGTAGCCATGACGGTGGTTGTATCGCCCTGCACCAGAATCCAGTCGGGTTTATGCGTGCTGATAACCTCGTCCATCGCGGTGAGTACCCGCGCGGTAATGCTGGCAAGTGTCTGGTTCGGCTGCATCAGATTGAGGTCAATATCCGGCGTGATGCCGAAAATATCCATCACCTGATCGAACATTTCCCGGTGCTGACCGGTGGCGCACACAATGGATTGAATTTTGTCGGGGTATTTTTCCAGCTCTTTGATGACCGGTGCCATCTTGATAGCTTCCGGACGGGTGCCGATTACAGTCATGACTTTGAGCATAAAACGTCGTCCCTAAATATACGGTCAGCAAACAGAGCGTTGATTCTGCGCTCAAACGTTGATCGGAATGCCTAAAATAATTCGGTCACCAGTTGCTTATAGGCATCGGGTCGGTTGACCTGATCGAGTGCGTAAAGCGCATGGGCCGCGAACATGGTCGCCCACGTAAACATGATCGGATGCCCCGGCCAGAAATAAAACCCGCCCAGTGCATTGGGATCACTGACATCAGTGCATTGCATCGGGCGCAGCCATTCTCCGGCGCGTTCAGCCGCCTGAAGATAGCGCTTATCATCAGTCAGATAATACAGCAGCAGCCAGTTGCGAATGGATTGTGAGGTTGCATCCGCGACTTTTTTGGGTCGGACACGCTCGGTAATACGCCTGCCCATTTTCAGCCAGTTCTGCTTATAGGCGATGTTGATCGAACCATCGTTATTCTGAGCATTGATCAGCCAGTCACCGCCTTTTTTAGCGGCCTGAAGGTAACGATCATCCTGCAAAACATAATGGGTATACAGCAGACCTTCCAGCGTGTAGTTGTGCGGATGGCTGATGACCTGCGGCTGACGCTCACTGGCGCGGAAACCGCCATCGTCATCCTGTAGAGTCAGCACCCAGTCACAGGCTTTACGGGCAGCAGCCGCAAAGCGCTCCTCACCACTGCTTTCAAACAGTTTGACGAGGCCAATGGCATGTTTGGAATGGAGACAGCCGAAATCATCGAAGAACTGTTCCCCCATATGTTCCCAGGTGTCCGCCTCCGCATCATACATCGCGCGGAAAGAACCGTTTGGCTGCTGCATCTGCTCGATCAGCCAGTCGCCCATCAGCATGGCAGATTCCAGCACGGTGTTGCTGGGTCGTATAAAGTGCAGATCGAGCATGCCTTGTATAACCATCGCCACATCAAAACTGAAATACTCGCGGACAAGCTGCATGTCCGGCAGTCTTAAGCCCTGGGGCAGGGCGCCATACAGCCGACTGGTGTGATCCGTCACTTGCTCGCGGATGAGATAATCCGCGGCCTGCTGCGCGTAATCCAGGTAATGTTCCTGACCTGTCCAGCGGTAGGCGCAGGCAAAGATGCTGATGGCATAACCAGTGATTTCGTTGTACACAAACGGGTAGCTGCGCTCCTGCCAGTTGTAACCCTGATTTACGCCACCAGCGGCACGGCCTGTCGTGTGCCGTACCGCTGAATGGTCGAGCCAGTTGAGCGCGAGTTCTACCGCTGGGGTCAAATTCATCAAATCTTATCCTTCCAGGTACGGTTGGAGATAGCGCTGGGGATCTTTCCCTAATTTCAAGCGCACCCATGCCACTTTGAGTCGCGAAATATACCAGTCGAGCGGTTTGCTGCGGAAATCCGTCAGCAGTTTTTGATAACCTACCGATAACCCCTGCTTGGAGGTCAGGACTGCCGTTGAGGTGAGGCTGGCACTATGAACCCGGTACTGATACAGCACACGCGGAATGTGTAAAAGCTGAAACGAGGCGGATATACGCCACCAGTATTCCCAATCCTCAGCCAGAATATATTCCGGATCATAGAGGCCGACGGTTTCCTGACAGGTGTGGCGGTACATGAAGCAGGCATTGACATAATTGACCCGCATCAGCAAATGACGATCATGGTCGAGCGTGCGCACAGTGCCAATCAACTCGTCGTTATCGTCGATAACTTCCCAGTCGGCATAAACAAAGCCCACGTCGGGGTTTTCGTCCAGCCCCTGTACCAGCACTTCCAGCATACAAGGGAGCATAATATTATCAGACGATGTCCATGTCAGATATTTACCACGTGCCTGCTCAAAACCGGTATTCAGCGCGCGCGGGAGCTTACCATTAGGTTTGTGAATAACTTTGAAATCATACTTTTCCTGATATTCCGCCAATACCTCTGCGGTATTATCGGTGGAACCATCATTGACCACAATCAGTTCAAAATCACGCCAGGTTTGCTTGAAAATGCTATCGAGTGCGATAGGCAGATATTCTGCCTGATTATAGGTTGGCAAAATCAGACTAACATAAGGTGTATTTAATTTATTTTCCGGGGGAGACATTGCCTTTATCCTATTTTCACTAAAAAAATTACCTGTGTAGTATGTTATCTATACCTTTACATCCCTTACAGTTCCCTATCTTGTAAAAAAGTTTGCAGATTTATGAAATCTGCACGAGTATGCAAGCTCTCAAACCCGTGCAGATTGGTTAATCCCGCGGTTTAGACGCGCGCCAGTTTGGTGATGCGTCCGTCGGAAATCCATTCGGCGATGTAGATGTTGCCGCTGCTATCGACGTGTAAATCGTGCGGAGAGGTGAAATTGCCGACCTGCCGCAGACTATGGTCGATATTGGGCCAGCCGGGAATCTCCCAGCCTTTTTCACGCTCACCCAGATGCGTGATGAGCTGGTCGTTTTTATCGAGGACGGTCAGGCGCGAATGTAAGTCCGGGATGTAAATCTCATCGCCATACTGATCGGTGGTGCAGGGGAGGTCGATCATACCTTCGGTGATGCGGACGGCTTCACCATCCAGCGTGAAATATTGCAGACGGTGATTGCCCCGATCCGATACCAACAGCAGCGGTTCGCTCCCGCGTGTGTCGATCATAATGCCATGCGGATTATTCAACTGGCCTTTGTCGGCACCCAGCCCGCCAAACGAACTGATATAAGTTCCGCTGGCATCATAACGGTGTAACCACGGCTGACCATAACCGTCCGCGATATAGATGTCGCCATTGGCTGCAACGGCGGTTTCTGTGGGGACGAATTTTTTGTCATCATTATAAATTTCGGGCAGGTCGGGTGTGGTAATCCGCAGCACTTCCTGACCATCCAGCGTGGTTTTGACGACAATATTCTGGCTGGTGGCGGAAAGGTACAGGTATTCGCCATCGGCTTCCTGATTCCACAGCAGTCCGTGTGCGCCTGTCGCAAATTCCTCACCCCATGAGTTGAGCAGATTGCCATCAACATCAAACACCAGCATCGAATGCCTGCTGGCGTTATGGACGTAAATCCGCCCCTGAGAGTCTTCAACTACGCCGTGGGTATATCCGGGCTGAATCTCTGCCGGAATCTTCGCCCAATTTTCGACCCATTCATAAGTATGTGATCCAGAACCAATGCGCATTATTGAACCTTTTGATAAAACAAAATATTACCTAAGCATATAGTGAGACGTATCACTCCGGCAAATTTGTGCTACTAAAATGTATTTCAATTGTTAAGAAAGTCCGAGCTATCCCGTAACGTGAGAGTCAACCCCTTTGGCGGCGGAAATTCCGATTAATTGTGTGATTGTGATAAAGCCAGCAAAGCGGCCCCAGTAACCGC
>JBBSQD010000238.1:0-10162 GCA_038258185.1 Aggregatilineales bacterium
CGTTTGCCGTTGGCGCTTGGTGGATTGTCATCAGTAGCATCTATAGTTGGTGTGTTGATTATTCTAGTTGGCGTGGTTCAAGGCTTGTAAATCGTCCGCAGCATGCACAACCTCACCGCCCTGCTGATGCTCTATGCAATCTGGAAAACGATTGACCCTTCAGGAACCTAACCG
Organism: Aggregatilineales bacterium; assembly: GCA_038258185.1. Taxonomy (GTDB): domain Bacteria; phylum Chloroflexota; class Anaerolineae; order Aggregatilineales; family Phototrophicaceae; genus JAIOHN01. The sequence goes on from JBBSQD010000238.1 coordinate 175, forward strand.
CACAGGGCTGATTAGACCCATAATATGCTACAATCAGGCCGATTGTTATGGAGCGTAATCACATGTCTATCCAGAAAAATGTGCATACCACTGCCGAATTTGAGGCATGGATCACCCTATCGGAAAATGCGAATCGTCGTTTTGAACTACTTCATGGGGAGATCATTGAAAAGATGCCGACTCAACTTCATGCCGCCATTGTCTCCCTAATCAACTTTTTTCTCATGTCTTATTTGCGCAATAATCCATTGGGATGGGCATTAGTCGAGGCAAGGTATCAACTCCCCGGTGATGAGCATAATGCGCGTCTGCCAGATGTATCCTACGTCAGTGGTCGCAATCGTCCACTGGTGAGAAAAGGGCCAGCGCCTTATATGCCTGACCTGGCCGTTGAGGTGAAATCACCTGATGATGGCTACCTGCAAATGCGCGATAAAGCCACTTATTATCTGGCAAACGGGTCACAAATGGTCTGGTTGGTTTTCCCCGAAAAGCAGATTATCGAAGTGTACCGGCCTGATATGGATGTCGAAATCCTGACGGAAGGGGAGACGATCAATGGTTATGATGTTCTACCGGGTTTCACACTGGCAGTGCAGGAAATATTTGCCGCCCTTCAATAGTTCATATCGACTCACATCCGAAACACGCCAAATTGAGTTTTTTCCGTCGGAGCATTCAGGCAGGCGCTTAACGCCAAACCCAGCACACGTCGCGTCTCTGCTGGGTCGAGGATCCCATCATCCCACAGGCGAGCGCTGGAATAATAGGGACTGCCTTCACGCTCATACTGGTTGAGAATCGGTTGTTTGAAAGCGGCCTGCTCGTCTTCGGTCAGGTCAGGTTCATGCCGCCGCGCCAGTTGGTCACGCTTGACCGTCAGCAGCACATTGGCGGCCTGCTCTCCACCCATCACACTAATGCGGCTGTTGGGCCACATCCACAAAAAGCGCGGGCCATACGCACGGCCACACATGCCATAATTCCCCGCGCCAAAACTCCCGCCGATAATCACTGTCAGCTTGGGAACAGCGGCATTCGCCACTGCATGCACCATCTTCGCGCCATCCTTGGCGATGCCACCCGCTTCATACTCCTTGCCCACCATGAATCCGGTCACGTTCTGCAAAAACAGCAGCGGAATATTGCGGCTGGTACACAGTTCGATAAAATGTGCGCCTTTTAACGCACTCTCGGTGAACAGCACCCCATTATTGCCGATGATACCGACTGGATAACCTTCAATCCGAGCGAAACCAGTGATGAGCGTGGTACCGTAATTGGCCTTAAATTCGCGGAAACGGCTGCCATCGGCCAGACGTGCGATCACTTCGCGCACATCATAACTCTCGCGGAAAGTCGTGGGGATAATGCCATAGAGTTCTTCTGGGTCGTACAGCGGTTCTTCCGGCGGCGCGATATCCATGTCGATGCGTTTGCGCCGATTCAGCGTCGCGACAATCCCGCGCACGATTTCTAACGCATGAGCATCGTCCTCAGCGTAATGATCCGCCACACCGGAAATGCGCGTGTGCACATCCGCGCCGCCCAATTCCTCTGCGCTCACTTCCTCGCCTGTCGCAGCTTTGACCAGCGGTGGCCCTGCCAGAAAAATCGTCCCCGTCCCTTTGACAATCACCGTTTCATCACTCATGGCCGGGACATAGGCACCACCTGCCGTACAGCTCCCCATCACGGCGCTGATCTGTGGGATGCCTGCCGCACTCATCCGCGCCTGATTGTAGAAAATGCGCCCGAAATCATCGCTATCCGGGAAGACTTCATCCTGCATCGGCAGGTATGCCCCGCCGCTATCCACCAGATAAATGCAGGGCAGGTTATTCTCCAGCGCGATCTGTTGGGCGCGCAGGTGTTTTTTGACAGTGATCGGAAAATAGGTACCGCCCTTCACCGTCGCGTCATTGGCGATAATCAGACATTCCGTGCCGCTCACCCGTCCAATTCCGGTTATAACGCCGGCAGAAGGTACATCTTCGTCGTACAGTTCCCAGGCGGCCAGCGCAGCGACCTCTAAAAACGGCGAACCGGGGTCAATCAACTGGTCAATCCGTTCGCGCACAAATAACTTGCCCTGATCGCGCTGACGCTGTTGGTAACGTTCCCCACCACCCTGACGCACCTGCGCCAGGCGCTCGCGCAATTCGGCGACCAGCCCTTGGTTGTGCGTGGTGTTCTGTTGAAAACGTTCATCATCCGGGTTCACAAGTGTTTCGAGGGTTTCCATAGCGCAAACTCCCTGCTGAATACATAGCGAAATCGACAGATTAAATGTAACATCTGGCATCATTCTATTCTAACGCTTGCGGTCAGCGGCGTATACTCACAGAGGAAGTTATGACTTTGAGCATCTCGTTAGGACAACTCATCGTTTGGATCATCACCGGGGCATTAGCTGGCTATCTGGCCGGGGTGCTGTTACGTGGGCGTGGTTTCGGCACCATGGGGAATATTGTCATTGGCTTACTGGGTGGCTTGCTGGGTGGGGTGATTTTCGGCCTGTTGGGGATTCAGGTCGCCTTACCCGTGCTGCAATTTTCACTCGCAGACCTGGTAGTGGCTTTCGTCGGTGCGATTATCCTGATTTTCCTGTTGGGCTTTGTTCGCCGGCGCTAACCCTATCCATGTAAGCCCTGTTCCACAAATTTAAGCTTCACCAAACCGCGCTCTTTTGTGCCGATCTCACACGCCACTTAACATCGCCTGTGTTTTCAGGTATGATATCGCGGTTTAGAGCGGTTTTGTTTGGAGTCCCTTATGCAAGATAATATGAAGCGCTTCACTTATATTTTTGGCATTACGATGGCAGCCATTATGGGTTTGTCTGTCATTCTGCCAGCCTTATCAACGAATGTTTCCACCGTACAGCAAATCCCAGCGACTGAAGTGCCTCAGCCGACGCCGATCCCACCGCCGGATATCAGCACGATTTCGTTTAGTGAACAATACCTGCACCCCAGTGGCATTTTCACAGTCGCCGAACCCACCGGTTGGATACCCAGTGTACCGACCAATACGGTCGACAGCGTCCGCGCGACTCTCTCCAACTCTGCCGCACAAAGTATTATTCAGGTTGATGTGAATAAGCCTATCCGTGAGGAAGATACTCCCCTCACATTAGATGAGGTGGACGCACAGTTCAGCTCGTCATCACTCGCCAGCAGTTGGGCGCGTTACAACACCTGGACAGAAACAGGCCGTACCCGCGAAGGGGATGATCTGATTCTGGATTTCACGCTGACCTCCAATAACCAGACATTTGTGGCGCGGCAAAAAGCCTGGGCCGATGGTAATCTGATTAAGTCTGTGCGCGTGGTCACACCCGAAAATGCCACGGATGCCCTGCTGTATGTGCTGGACGAAGTCGCAGCTTCACTACAGATCGTGCCGGAATTTGCGGAAACGTCTTTCGCCTGGAATGCCTACTATGATGAGGTCAACGGAAATATCATTCGTTTCCCCTCGGACTGGATTGTGGCGGACAGCGCACCGGGTCAACCTTCCAGCATCACCAACAGCACTGGCAACATCGCCCTGCGTGTGGAAACCAATCCTGACACCGTAGCTGATGAAGCCGCAGCGCAGGCTTTTGTCGAAACACTGCGTCCGGGTGCGAATATTCTCAGTGTCGAGCCGGTGACCCGCGATGATGCCGAAGGCTTTGCAGTCGCCTATGACTTCACCACCATTGATGGTGATGCTCAGAGTGGGCTGGCCGTTTTGCTGAATGGCGCGGATGAGCAACTGCATGTGGCGAATCTGCGTTTCCCCGGTGCCGCGATTGACCTCAACAGCGAAACCGCCGCCACCGAAAACGCTGAATTAACTGGCGTGGCCGATACATTCTACGTCCTGCCACAACTGGCCGCCCCCAGCATCCCGGAAAATACCGCGGAATAGTCAGCAGTCCAATACGATCCATTTAACGGGCAAACTCAGGTTTGCCCGTTTTTATTACAGATATTTACGCCGGAATTGGTAAATCTGCTTTATGCTTAAAAGGTGACTTTGCGTAACGATTACCGCATAACAGACAAACTGAACCCCGAAAGAGCATAGATGATGGCGATACTCTCCAAAGAAAACCCGGTGCTGCGTGCCGAATTAAAACACCAGCAACACGTCATGAATACCAGCCGATCTGGCCGAATCTGGATTTTGCTGGCGATGGTCATGTTGATTCCGGCGTTGCTCACCTCGCTGGTTTTTACGCTCGAAGCCTTTACCGGCCTGCATATCTGGGCATTGATTATGCCAGCGGATCAAACCAACAGCAGCCTGTTTGTCACGCTGCTCATCATTATGAATATCGCCTTATACGTAGTGGTGACGCTCATCACCATGGGACTCGCGTCCAACAGCATCAGCCGGGAGCAGGAAGGCCGCACCTGGGAAAGTCTGCTGCTGACCACGCTGGATGTGCGCCAGATCGTGTGGGGCAAATGGTGGGCGACACTACACGCGTTATGGGGCGATCATATCATGGTCGGTATTTTACGCGTTGGCGCGGTCAGTTGGATCGCGGTAGGCCTTTCCAGTATAGTATCTGCCGATTCACGCCCTGATTTATTCGCGCTGATTCTGGCGCTGGGTCTGACAGCCGGTTATACCGCGGTGGATGCGGCCTTGTCTGCTGCACTCGGTTTGATCACGCCGTTGGGCGGGATGGGCAATTCGCTGTTTCTGGTTGCGCTTATCGCCCGGGTACTGGTGATCGTCATCGTGATTTTTGCGGTCAGCGTAATCGCCAACTTACTGCCGGAATCCACATGGCGCATCACACTCGCGGCATTAGGTGGTTTAGGGTTTTTGGCGTTGCTGACTCTGCTCACATTACGCCTGTGCGAAGTGATCGCAGTGTGGCAGCAGGTCTCCCCGCGACGTAAGACGACGTAACCTTAATGAGTGCAGGATTGCATCCGGTGCTATAAATAGATATAAGTATGTATCCGGTATCTCTATTGTTAGGCCAGCGTTTTATGCTGGCGGCACTCCTGTGCAATACAGATATTGGCTATCAACCGGAGGCATGTCTTGGCCTGGCAGTCTAATCTTTATGCGATTCCCCTATTGGTGGTGTCGGCACTTCTCATTATTTTTGCACTGATTGCCTGGCGCCGTGATTCGACGCTGGGCGTGACGCTGTTCTTTATCTATGCGATTTTTGTCGCGGGTTTAATGATCGCCTATGCGCTGCAATTAATGTCAGCCGATCTGCAGATCATTTTATTCTGGGTCAAAATCAAGCACATCTTCTATTGTCTGCCCGTGATCTGGTTGTTGTTTGTCACGATCTACACCAATCATGGCAACTGGCTGACCCCGCGCAATATCGCGATTCTGTTTTTCATCCCGGCATTTCAGGCTATCGCCGCCTGGACAAACGAATTTCACGGTCTGTACTGGCAGGCAGTCGGCACAGCGACCATTGATGGCGCGGTCACATTTCAAACGATCAACGGGCCGCTGTTTTATGTGGGCATGCTCTATCTGTATCTGATTGTCGCGCTGTCAGTAGTAATCATGGTAGGCTCAATTATTCGCGCACCCTCGTTTTTCCGTGGACAGATCGCGTGGCTGTTGGCCGGGGTATTCATGCCTGTGCTGGGCAATCTGCTCACTATCACCGGCTTAAGCGATACCCTTCATTTTGACACCACACCCATCGGCTTTGCGCTGGTCTGTTTGCCGATTGGCTGGAATCTGTTCCGACAAAATCTGTTTGATATTGTCCCTGCCGCTTACGGCAAAATTGTCCGCAGCATGAGTGATGCCATTATCGTGCTGAATGCCGAAAACAAGGTGGTTGACCTGAACCCGGCCGCTGAAGCCTTAACCCATATCCCCGCCAGTGTGGCGATTGGCAAATCTGTCCGCGAGGCTTTCCCGCAGGCTCCCGATCTGCTGACCCGCTATCGGGATGCGCCTGAAGCACAGGTCGAGTTGGAATTCAACGAAGGTAGCAGCAAACTTTTCCTCGATATGCGTCTGTCCAGCATCTACAATCGCAGCGGCAAAATGACCGGGCGGGTGATCGTGCTGCGTGATATTACCCAGAGCAAAAAGGCCGAGGAAACGATCCGCCAGTATGCTGTGGAACTGGAAACCAGCAACAACGAATTGGATGCCTTCAGCCATACTGTCGCCCATGATCTCAAAGCGCCGATTGGCATTATTATGGGCTACACTCATATTTTGCAGCAGCATGAACAGCTTGAACCCACCGTCATCAAATATGTGCAGAATATCGAAAAAGCCGCTGGTCGCATGGAAAACATGATTACCGGCCTGCTCTTGCTGGCACGTCTGCGCAATATCAGCGACATTGTCACCCCTGTGGATATGACTCAAGCCGCCAAAGGGGCAACGGAACGTTTTCAGGGGCAGATGGAAGAACGCGGTATCAAAATTGAGATTATGGAGCAAATGCCACCCGCAATGGGCCATGATATCTGGCTGGAGGAAGTCTTCGCCAATCTGATCGGCAACGCGGTCAAATATATCGGGCGCGAGAATCCTGCGCCGTGCATCTCCGTGAAGGGTTACCGTCAGGGTCAGATAGTGCGCTATGAAGTTGAAGATAATGGCATGGGCATCTCGCAAGAAAATCAGGCCAAACTCTTCGATATGTTCTCGCGTTTTCACACACATGAAGCCACCGGGGCGGGATTAGGCCTGTCGATTTTCCTGCGCATTGTGACGCGGCTGAAAGGTGAAGTGGGCGTGACCAGCGAACCAGACGCGGGCAGTACTTTCTGGTTTACCCTGCCCGCCGCCGATGAAATGCCTCAGAGTTCGTAGTACGGATCGTCGTTTTTGGGCTTACGCTTAACTTTGTCCGTTTGATTGAAATCAACCTGAAGGCCAGTAACCAGCGCAATGCCGATCACACCCACGATCAGCAGTAACGGATTGGGCAGCCACCAGATCGCGAAGCTCAGGAAGCCGATCACCGGCCAGACCGGGAAGCGCAGCAGCGTCACCCCGTCACGGTTACGGACATGAGCAATCGGCGATTTCCCATGTCCGCAGGCGCTTGTCTGGTCAGATTTGCGTTTTTCGTTGTGACCTTTATGATGTCCACACATGATCCATTTCCTCACTTGATGCTTTAACCCAACAGTAAACTCACACCCAAAAGCAGCATACTCGCTGCCAGATACAACGCACCCGCGTAAATCAGTCGAATCCAGCGGGTGGGCTTGCCGGACTCACCGGGAGCGCCGAGGAAGAATCCCGCTGACACCAGAATGGGCGAGACAAATAAGCCAATGCGCATGAACCACTCTAACGCCGGGGCAATTGTCAACACACCCACCAGCAGTTGACCGATTAACGCCAGCAGCACCAAGACCCCCGCGTGAGCATGGCCCGCTCGATAAAACGCCCGTTGCAGCTCGCTTTTGATAATTTTTGAGTTGTGCGTCTGCGATAGCAAAAAGTACCCGCCAAACTCAATCGTCGGAACCGTGATAAGGGTTAAACCCAGCATTACCCGTGTCGCTTCACTGATTTCCATCTTTGCTTCTCCTGTGTCTATATGGCTTAGTTGATGTATAAATCTTGATATATTTATACAAATTTTTTTAGTCGGAAAGCTCACGATCCAGTTTTTCAATACTCTCCTGAAGCCACTCCACGTACATCTGTTCATACATCACGCCAAAGCGTAACGTACGCTCCCACAACAGCGAGTCCTCGATCAACTCAGGATTTTCATGCACCAGATCAATTTTTTGCGGATGCGTATAATGCTCGTATTTATCCAACTGCTGACGGTGCAGTTCCATCTGAATCCGCAGTTGCGTCAGGATAGATTGCTTGCCGTTTGGCCGTGCGAAAAACAGCTTCAGCAGCAGCGTTTCCTTCTCCGGTTCCAACTCCAGCAAAGGTTGCGCCAGCCAGTGATGTAAATCGTCGATGCCACTTGTGGTGATGGTATACACGCGCCGGTCAGGGCGGCTTTCCTGCGGCTCGATCACCGATGTGACCAGTTCTTTTTGCTCAAGCTGTTTCAGCGTCATATAAATCTGGCTCAGACGCGCATGCCAGAAATTGCCCGTTGACACATTGATAAAATTTTCGAGTTCATAGCCGGTCATCGGCTGATAATTCAGGAATCCCAGCAGGGCATACTTGAGCATAAATCATCCATATATCAATATTTATATATAAAGATAAATCAACAATGCAGAATTGTCAAGTGAGTCACATATGAGAGCGGCCAATCTCTGAGATTGGCCGCAGCGAAATTGCTGAAGCAGATCAGCCGCGCAATAAGAAGCGCAGCGCATCCGGCAAACGCCGTGCCCACGCGGACTCATTATGCACCGCGCCTTCATCCTCAATATAGCGGATAGTATCGTCGGATTGATAACCCTTCTGTTTTAAGTCCGCATAAAGCTGGCGCGTATCCGTGCAGTTTTTATCGAACATGCGCCGTGGCAGATATTTCTGCCAGCGCGGCATGCCATACTCCGCTGTACCCATATCGATATACACCTTGCCCGCTCGAAACGGCTGGCTACGCAGATAGGGGAAAATGGCGCGGCTGGCAAACCACAGCGACGGACTCATCACGCCCACAAAGCCAAACGTCTCCCGCTGGCTGAAAAAGCCATAAAGGCTGATCAAGCCCCCCATCGACGACCCCATGATGCCGGTATGCTCGCGCTCTGGCCGGGTGCGAAACTCCGCATCGATCAAAGGCTTCACCGTCTGCACGATAAAATCCAGATAGGCATCACCCTTGCCACCGCCCAGGCGCGGATGCTGAAACGGGCTGTACTCGTTGAGTCGTTCCGGCCCGATGTTGTTGATGCCGACGATAATCGCGGCAATGCCTTCCATTTCCAGCCTGAGCAGGGTTTCATCCACCTGCCATTCCCCGGCAAAACTGGTCTGCGCGTCAAACAGGTTTTGCCCATCGTGCATGTAAATCACCGGGTAATGCGTGTCGCCTGTTGCATAAGCCGCTGGCAGATAAACCAGAATATCGCGCTGGTTATCCAACTGCGGGCTGTAGAGGTCTTTGAGAATTTTCACACTGCCGCTGACGCTATGCTCGCCAGCCTGTTTATCGGCAAGATAATCCTGCCAGTTTGCAATCTGCAAGTAGTTGTCTCCTGAATTAAATGGCCTCCGACTGTGCGCTTGCACAACCGAAGGCCAATAATTGTCCGTGAAAGATGGCAAATTGGACAGGGCAAACCCTGCCGGAGTGTTTAATTAGCGGGTAAGCGCCCATCTGCCTGACGGGCAAGCATCCATTGCGGATACTCTGCGGGAAGCTGGCTGACCGCATTCAGGCGTTCTAAATGCTCATCACTCAGGCAGACATCCACCGCTTTGAGATTGTCCTCTAATTGATCCATACGCTTGGCGCCGATAATCACCGTGGTGACTGCGGGTTGATGCAGCAGCCATGCCAGCGCGATCTGCGCCACACTGACATTGAGTTCATCCGCGACTTCGCGCATCACATCGACGGCATCGAATGCACGGTCTTTGTTCACAGGCGGGAAATCGAACGACGCGCGGCGGGTGCCATCCGGGCTGGAACCATCGCGGTCAAATTTACCAGAGAGCAGACCACCCGCCAGTGGTGACCACACCATAATGCCAAGCTGCTGATCCTGCACCAGCGGGATCACTTCGCGTTCCAGGTCGCGTCCGGCAATGGTGTAATAGGCTTGCAGCGATTCAAAACGCGCTAACCCCAGCCGTTCACTGATGCCAAGCGTCTTCATCAACTGCCACGCCGCCAGATTACTCGCGCCGATGTAACGGACTTTGCCCTGCTGCACCAGATCATCCAGCGCCCGCAGCGTTTCTTCCAGCGGAGTCACCGGGTCAAAGCCATGAATCTGATAAAGGTCGATATGATCTGTCCCCAGGCGCTTCAGACTGGCTTCGACCGAATTCATGATGTGATAGCGGCTAAGGCCAATGGCGTTAACATCCTCCGACA
>JBBSQD010000239.1:0-10138 GCA_038258185.1 Aggregatilineales bacterium
CGAGACCATCATCGACCAGCTCAAGAACATCTCGCAGATCGAACACACCCGTCACCGCAGCCCCGTCAACTTCATGGCCCATCTGGTTGCTGGGCTACTCGCTTACTGCTTTCAGCCCAAAAAGCCCTCTCTCGGCCTGGACAAAGCCCTCGCCTTTGCTTCTCTTATCCATAACTGAGGTTACCTAGTCTCCTTTAGAGTTAGGGCTCATTGACAAATATCACGGTATGAGTTGAGGGTGTTGAAAACACCGACCTGAATACCTGAGCGTCTGCCTTACTGAGCTCGCCCAAATCAACGATGAATAGATAGTTGCTACTCTGTGTACCCCCGATATTGGTAGCTATATCAATTGCCTGCTGTTGGAGTGGCCTATATGTTCCTCCTTCTGGACGAACTCCAAATTGTTTGATTTGTGTGGTTTTAGGATACTCAATAGGACACACATTATGCGCCACCCATCCACCATCACCAACCGCGAAAGTATGCGCCTCCGCCACCGTGAGATCGTACATGGCCTGCACCCGCTCAACGATTTCAAGCGCCTCGACCGTGCCGTAACTGCCATCCAGCGCGAGGATGCGATCCCCAGTTTCGAGATCGCCTGCTATGTGCCATTGATGCTTGCGTGAAGGGCTTGACCCTGCAAACTATTCAGGGATCAAAACAACACGAAACCCTGTAGAATCGCTCTCTGTATTCCAATGACTTAGCGTACTTCGCGATGCCGAGCGACAATGCCAGAAGTGACTATCTACAGCGCCTCCCCTAAGAGCTTTGGACACATGGCTTGAATAATCAGTCTTTGAAGGATACGAGATAGGCGGTTTAATAGTGTCCCTATAGTTGTAAATATCGTTCATGCACCACTCATGAACCAGCCCATACAAATCATACAATCCCCATGGATTTGGCAATTTCTGCATTACCTCTGGTATTGGAGAAAAATCACTGACATTTCTGCCATACCACGCGTAGTTTACAAGTTCGCTGTGGTCATCACCAAAAAACCACTTCGTTGTTGTTCCCGCTCTACAGGCATATTCCCATTGCTGCTCAGTAGGCAGAGTAATGTGATAATTCAGGTCTGAATTTAAACCAAATTCAGACCATCTGCCGTGCAGTTGCGCATAGAGTTTTTCACAAAACTCAACAGCATCTAACCAGGTATGCTGAGCGGCTGGGCAATCAGGCGAGTTTTCGTTGACACGAACGCGATCAGCCCCACCCATAAGCGATGAAAACTGTGAGCGTGTTATCAGTGTTTGACCCATCCAAAAGTCCCTCTCTATCCGAACTTCATGCTGCGGATTTTCCCCAGGTACTTTTTCTAATGCTCCGCCACCCATTTGAAATGAACCTGAAGGACACTGAATCAGGGTCAAAGGCATTGAACCATGTAAAGGTATGGAAACAGTGATATGTTTATTCTGCATGAGTCCTCACTTTCGTTTTCAAATTAGGACGCTTTTGGAGATGAAAACTATTAAGTATCTATCCGTAAAATGCTAAATTGAACAAAATGTGGGTGCAAGCAAATTGAATGAAAGCTTTCCAGTTTTCAAATTTCTTGCACCAGCGAACACTGATACTGCGCCGCTTGGTGAGCCAACCGAGGGTACGTTCCATAGTCCCTTCCATACTTGCCAGCCCTTCAGATTATAACCAGTGATGTTTTGCTTCCTGCTCATAGTTTCGATCCGAGCGTATAGCCGTCGCTGTACCTTGTCAATCTCAAACTTCAGAATACTATGGTTGTTAGCCTTGGAAATTGCCTCAACAACAAACTCTGCTGGATCCTCGGAAATTCTAATACTGCAATAGCTGTTAATATCGATGTTATGCACCACCCACTGACCCTCACCGACCGCGAAGGTATGCGCCTCCGCCACCGTGAGATCGTACATGGTCTGCACCTGCTCAACGACTTCAAGCGCCTCGACTATGCCGTAGCTACCATCCAACGCGAGGATGGGATCCCCGGTTTCGAGATCGCCGGCTATGAGCCATTCTCCTTCAGCCGTATAGAAGGGATGGTTTGGCGTGGTTTCGATGACTTCGCCGTCGATGGTCAGATAGGCAATCGTTGGGTCGTCGTGGATATACGTGTGGGTGACTTCATATTCCCCGACTTCGTCCGTAGTATGATAAACAGTCTCACATGGAGGCTGTTGCCCTAAGAGTAGAATCTATCGTGGGATTATATAGTTCCCGATATTTTTAGCAATTTCTTCGAACGAATGCAAAATTATTGGATTATTTCCTATACGAACAATAACTTTGTAGATAATGCCTTCATATTGAGTCCATATATATAGCTCTAAATTATTGGAATTTTCTGTAAACTTAGGAGAGCTAACATGTTGCTTGAGGTTGCTTAAGATTTTATCCTGTTGATCTTGCCAGTTTTTCAACTTTTCCGAGTGAAGTTGAAGGTCTGACATTACTGGAATCTCTCCTGCATCACGCAGCAGTCTAGGTTCTCCTAGATAGTTAAGTTTCAGAAGAATCAACTCCATAATGACATCAAGGTCTATTGTCCAACCACGAGATCCATTTTGCACAATGAACCTATTCAAGTCTGCATCGTTAGCATCATTATCGATCCAAAGAACTTCTCTGTCTGACACAGATACAATCGCTGATATGTATCTGTGAGTATCTAGGTACACGCGATATATGCTATTGTTCGACTCGGTAAACTTCAAATTGATAGGCAATATTTCAGAGACATCTGGCGATACCTTTAATATTGTTGATCTAAACAACGTATGCATACAGTTTACGGTGTGTTCTTTGTTTATATTTACTGATTTTGACAAGTATTGCGATACTCTCTCAATTAACATACCTTAATCCTTGTCTCTAGGATGCGATCCCCGGTTTCCAGATTACCGCCACGTCCCATTCACCATCGGCTGTGTAAAAGGGATGGTTCGGCGGTGTGGTCTTGATGACTTCGCCGTCGATAGTGAGATATACGATCTGGTTGTCATGTATGAACGTGTATGCTTCTACCTCCCCGATGAGTTCATCGTAGATACTACTGGCTACAACAAAACATCTAATTATTGATTGAAATTAGGATTTAAAAAGGCATTCATTGCTTCGTCAACATGATTATTTACATCATTATGGTTCGTTATGATACTGTGAAACTCATATACAGATTCCCCCCCCTGTGTTTCCCATACTGAAATATCCATGCTTTCCTTGTCAAACCATACCCCTATTGTTCCCACAGCTAACCTTGACTGAAATTTAAGATGTATAGTCTTTTCACCCTGTTTTATCCGAAACTTTATTTCAACAAATAGATCTTCATCAGGCCGAGAAAGCCCTTCAGTAGACAATTCGAGCGTCTTGCGATGAATATGCTCTACAACATCTGTGTAATTGATTGTCATTATCATTTCCTTCTCAAAATATCGGTAATGTCTGTAGCAGTTGGCATTTCATATACATTGTGCCCTGTGACGATACGCCAGCGATTTGCTTGGCTAGACCCAGGGGTGAGAATTGTCGCCCAACCCAAGTCATCATTTGTCATCCACCAAGCACTGTTAGCTGGGACATCAAATTCTGCATATACACTTCCGGAGCGTACTTGCGCCTCAAAGCCGTCAGGTCCATCAAGCAAAACATAAGTAGCTTCTCCCTCGCTACCCATCTGTACTCTACCTGTGCTTACCATGTCATCATATTCCCCTTGGCTCATCCACCGTCCCATCCTGACAGTGGCATTTTCATCGACAGGGGTTCGCATTCCTGCGGAAGTACCTGGACGGCGGGAATCTATATTGTTTGTACCTGATGTTATGCAATTGTGCACCACCCACTGACCCTCACCGACCGCGAAGGTATGCGCCTCCGCCACCGTGAGATCGTACATGACCTGCACCTGCTCAACGACTGTGAGCGCCTCGACTGTAGAAGTGGTCAGATCAGCCGCGTAAACCCACTTTTGTGCGTATTGCAGACAAAATTGCGTGATTGAGCATTATTACTATACTAAAGAGATATAGTTACACAGTGTTGGCTTAACATCTCACTTAAATCTGTTGGAGGTCCTCTATGCGTAAAGTTACTGTTCTATTGGTGCTGCTGGCTACGCTGGCAGTGTTCACGGTCAGCCCGGCGCTGGCTAATCATGATTGGTGGGGCTGGCCGCCTCCGCCCTATCAACCGCCCTACCCCGGTCTGCCCAGCTCCGCCGATTTTGGCCCTTACTATGTAGCTGGTGGCCCTGACTGTGCTGGCTCGCTGCCTTCACAACTGGTTGCAGGCGGTACCGGCCAGATTGCAGAGCGCTTCAGTACCCTGCGTTACTATCCGGCAGGCCCGGCGATTCATGTCGTCTACAACGATTATTACTATTCAGCAACACCCAAGACCTTTAGTGTCGTGGCTGGCCCCATCTGCGCCGGTTATGGCCCGCTGACATGGTACTACATCCGTTATGATGACCCCGCGCTCGGTGAAGGGTGGGCGTCTGAAAGCCAGAACTACAGCATTTATGGCAACTTCCGTTACTGGCTGGTGCCATAGTAAATCGCTGTGTATCAATTTACAAAAAAAGAGGCGCAGTTTCGCGCCTCTTTGCTTTTATGTGCAATCCTTAAAGCCTACGGAGCAACCTCCAGCGGCGGAATGATAATCGTGCCGGAGTCGCCCCACTCTACCTCGAATGTGCCGTCTGGCAACCAATCCCATGCCGGTGGCCAGCCGCTGAGTTCCGCCTGAGATACTAGGCAGGCTAACGTATGTCCCGCCAGTACCTCATCAACATGCAAAACCGGCAGCGCATACCCCGCATACACACTGTTGCTGTGCGGATCACCCTTCCAGAAACCAGCGCGATCATAACCTGCCAGCATCTGAATCGCGGAGACCTGGTCATCGAGTCCAGCCGCTGCCATATCCGCCTTCGTGATAAGCCAGGGTGTGCCACCGGGGTCATAACCCAGCGGAGTGGCGCCTTCAATCAGGCTCACAGGTATATCAGTCTTGGGATCGAGCAGGATAAAATGCACCCGCAAATGCGATTTGCCGCGCACCACTATCACCGTCTCTATCAGATGCGCAAATTGATTGAGCGCGATCTCATAACGCATTCGCAGCCAGCCCGGTTCACCCACAGCGTACGCCAGATTTTTACTGCGGATGCCATTCACGCCGCCACTCACCAGACACAAACCGCCATCCGGGCTGAACTGCCCCTGAGATAAGCCCACATTAAACGGCTGCTGGGTCGTGTATTGCAGCTTATTATATTTGTTGCCATAACCCGGTTTGACACTGCCCGCGTTAAAGCGCTGGACTTCACCCGCATTAGCCGCCACTACCCAACCGGGCTGTGGGAACACTTTGACATAATCCCCCTGCTCGGCTGGCAGTGGCTCCTCGGCCACTGTCCAGAAGCGATCATCATCGCGCAGACTCCACAAACCGCCGAAAGCCTGCATCGCCCAATAGGTCGCGCCAGTCGAAATATAACGCTCGCGCACTTCCGCGCTTCCACCAGCGGTTAATTCCTGGCGCAGCGTCCCATCCGCGCGGATCGCGCCTCGATCCACATACCAGCGCAGATGTCGCCCCACCAGACGCTTGAGCATCCCCGGACTATACGGCCACACGCCCATTTTATAAGCCCACAAAGGCGCCCCCAAACGGCCAAATTTGTACGACAGGCTGCGCCCAAATTCACTGTAAGCCCCATCGGCGGCAAAGAAATAGGGATAATGGCGCATCCAGTCCTTGACCCGGCGCAGCAGCACATCGCGCCGATCCGGCGACGTATGCCCATCGATTTGCGCCCAGGCCAGCACATGCGACCCAAACACCCAGGTATTGTAATCATCAAAATAACCCGCGCCTTTCACCGCCGAGTCGTCGTACCAGCCATCACCGCAGTAAACGTTATCCAGATAATATTCGATGACATCATCAATAACGTTCTGCTCAAAGTGCTGGCCGAGCGCTTTACGGCTGGCATGGTTCAACGCCCAGAAAAGCGCCCAGTTATTATTCCACTGTTGCGGTCGTCGGCCAAAGTGTTCCAGATAGCCCAGCACATGACCGCGCTCAGTGTCCGACAAATGCTTCCAGACATAATCGCGGCTTTGCCACACTGCAAAACCGACCTGTCCGCTTTCCACTGTGCGCTGATCGTACTCGCGCGGTGCCACACCCATCGAGCGCATCCATGAAGTCGGCGCATTGGGATCACAGCCATTGACCAGGCCGCGCCGCGTCAGGGCCGACAGATCGAAAATTTCATCGCGCCAGTGAATGACCGGAGAGCGATTCGGCTGCGAGAACCAGCCACCGATGCCCCACAGCATACGCGTGAATCCTTCCAGCGATCCCCCCGCATCGGCATATCCGGGGCTACCATCCATCAGGGTGCGCGCGCCCTCGTCGTCCAGGCTGTGCGCCCATCCCGCCACCAGCCGCGACCATAATGACAGCGCTTCCTCACGGGTAAACTCAGGGATATAGGTCATTTTCAGCGGCTCCATTGCTATCCACACGAGGGTTGACCCTCATGCCAATTTACACCCGCACGACGTAAACATCCGTGCGTCCTTTTTCCGATTTGTTAAACGAAATCCATTTTCCAGTCGGGTCACTGAGGGGATGCGGGTGCGAGAATTGGCCGGGAGGATAACCCCAGTCAGTATCATGCGCCGCAATCACCTCAACCCGTGGCAGTTCTTCGTCATAATATAACCACAACAGCAGATTATTGCTGAGATTGCCGTCGATGATAATCGCCCGACGGCCAGCCATCGACGAGACATGACCGTAATTGTCGGCACCGTGCATCCCATATTCGCAGACGGTATTGCCCTGCGGGTCACACACACCGATAAAATAACCGCCGTGGGCGCTGCGTCCGTGATAATAAATCTCGTCGCCAGCGTAAGACCAGCAGCAGTGAACCTGAAAAAAGTTGGGATCCTGTGACGGCAATTCGGTTAGTTCGCCGGTTGAAATCCGCAACGTCCAGATGCGGTTGGTTTTACCGTCACTGCCGCCCCAGTAACGCGGCGGAAAATCACGATCCAGCAGCACCAGATCAGGATCGGTTGGCGAATGCGGACAATGTGCCGAGCGTATGCCGTTTTCTTCATAGACCGTTTTAATCTCGCCACCTTCCAGCGGCACCTGCAACAGCTTCAGACTCACACCTTCACCTGTGGGGAACGCCTGGAAAAAATCCATTGTCAGACGCTCACCCGCCGCCAGTTGTGGATGCTGGGTAAACGCGGGAATAATAATGTGATCTTCGTCGCACGATACACTGGGAATCCCCAGCATAATCGACACATCTTGCCGGGGGATCAGCACGCGTTCTTCCAGCGTGTCCAGATGCACCGCGATCAGCGATTGCATATGGCTGTAAAGCACCCAGCGGCTGCGTGGTGCGATGCACAGGCGTGAGCCATCCACGATGCGCCCTTCCACGTCTCGCTCGGAAATCCAGTCAGTCAACTGGGTGATGTCGCCGGTTTCCACCTGCACTTTGCAGATAGCGGCACGGCCTTCGCGCTCAGTCGCAAAAATCAGATATTCACCATCTTCGCTAAAGCCAATGTTAGTATGATAGGTCGGGGTCTGATTGGTGGCACCGAAGTTCGTCAAACGGCGCACTTCGCGCAGCGTCCATGCGTCCTTATAGGTATGGGATTCGTTCCAGGTATCGCCTTTGCCGGGCATGATTTTTTAACCTTTATCAGTATGATTGTAGGATATGAGGACGGGCATATCTGCGACATGCCCGTTTAATGTTAAAAGTTGCTGGTCAATCGACTTTCATCGTATCAACGCCTTTAAGTTCCAGTTCTTCAGCAAAATGACAGGCGGACATGTGTCCGGGGCTGACCTGCCGAAGCTGCGGGGTTTCCGTTTTACAGCGGTCTTTCGCATAGGGGCAGCGTGGATGGAAATAACAGCCGCTGGGTGGATTGGCCGGGTCAGCCACATCGCCTTCCAGAATGATGCGCTTTGTCCGGCGGCGCGGGTCAGGCTGGGGAATGGCCGACAGCAGCGCTTCGGTATAGGGGTGCCGCGGATTGCGATACAATTCCGCAGTGGATGCGGTTTCAACCAGCTTACCCACATACATCACCGCGACCCGGTCTGCCAGATATTCCACCACGCTCAGATCATGCGAAATAAACAGATAAGTCAGATTAAATTCCTGCTGCAATTCCAGCATCAGATTCAGCGTTTGCGCCCGTACCGACACATCCAGCGCGGACACGGCTTCATCAGCCACCACCAGATCCGGCTCCAGACACAGCGCGCGTGCGATGACAATCCGCTGGCGCTGACCACCACTGAAAGCATGGGGATAGCGCTTCATAAATTCAGGCCGCAGCCCTACCCGTTTGAGCAGATCAGCCACACGATCTTCCAGTTCTTTGCCCTTGGCGATATTGTGCGTTCGCATCGGGTCAGCCAGCACATCAAATACCGTCATGCGCGGATTGAGCGAGGAATATGGGTCCTGGAAAATCATGCGCACTTTACGACGATACGGCTTCATCTGATGTTCTTCAATTTTCGCCAGATCAACCAGGTTCGGCGTAGCGGCGCCCGTGCTGTAATCGTGATAGAGCATCTCGCCATCAGTCGGGTCATAAGCACGGACGACACAGCGGCCAATACTGGTTTTACCACAGCCGCTTTCCCCCACCAGTCCCAGCGTCTCACCGCGTTTGATGGTAAAGCTCACATCATCCACCGCTTTCACGTAACCAGCGACCCGGTTAAGCAATCCGAGACGAATGGGAAAATACATTTTCAGATGCTTGATATCCAGCAGTTCCTCAGTTTTTGCTTCAGGAGGGGTCATGTTTGTCGTCATCAGGCGTTCTCCTGAATGGTGTCTTCGTACAGCAGACAGCGCACGGTGCGGCCATCCGGCATATGGGTCAGTTTAGGGTGGATGATGTCACATTTACCGGGCATCATCATGTCGCAGCGGTCATGAAACGGACAGCCATGCGGACGGTTATACGGGTCGGGGATAGAGCCTTCAATCGGGTTTAACTGTTGCTCACGGCCATAACCCAGACGCGGAATCGAGCGTAACAGCGCTTTAGTATAGGGATGCAGCGGATCATAAAACAGCGAATCCACACTCGCCTGTTCCACCACTTCACCCAGGTACATCACCACGACTTCATCGCACACTTCGGCCACCACACCCAGATCATGCGTGATGAGCATCACCGCCATGCCCAACTGCTTCTGAAGGTTTTTGATCAGCTCCAGAATTTGCGCCTGAGTGGTCACATCCAGCGCAGTCGTCGGCTCATCAGCGATCAGCAACATGGGATGACAGGCCAGCGCCATCGCGATCATCGCGCGCTGCCGCATCCCTCCGCTCAACTGGAAGGTATACGCATCAATCCGTGATTCGGAATTAGGCATACCCACCAACCGCAGCAATTCAATCGCCTGCCGACGCGCTTCAGTTTTATTCACGTCACGGTGCAGCAGAATGCCTTCCATAATCTGGTCGCCAATAGTATGCACCGGACTGAGCGAATTCATCGGCTCCTGAAAAATCATCGCAATCGCATCCCCACGGATGCGGCGCAATTCCGGGCTGTATTCATCTAACTGCGCCAGATCAACCAACTGATTGTTGCGGTCCCGCAGGATGATTTCACCCTCAATGATTTTACCGGGCTTGGTCACCAGCTTAAGGATTGAATAGGCAGTGACACTTTTGCCGCAACCGCTCTCCCCCACCACGCCTAAAGTCAACCCGCGCGGAACAGTGAAATCAACCCCGTCAACTGCTTTTACAACACCTTCATCAGTCGTGAAGTGAGTTTTTAAGCCTTTAACTTCCAATAAAATATCTGAATTATTTTCCATAAGTCCTCAAACTATGCGTATGGATCAGCCGCATCACGCAGACCATCCCCAAGGAAATTCAACGCCAGCACCGTAATCACAACTGCTATTGCCGGCCATAACAGCCACGGCGCAGTTGCTACCGAGCGAACATTAGAGGCTTCCTGCAGCAGAACCCCCCAACTCACCACCGGAGGCCGTAACCCTAATCCGAGGAAACTCAGAGAGGTTTCCGCCAGAATGGTGCCGGGGATCGCCAGCG
>JBBSQD010000240.1:0-10092 GCA_038258185.1 Aggregatilineales bacterium
ATGTTTCCGGCCCGTGCCCGACATAACTGTACAGATGCGTATAAGCCGGGATGAGATTACCGGTCTCAAACGTGCTGAGTACCACCTCACCGGGTTGTGCGTTTTGGTTCAGCCAATCCAGCGCGGCGATCTCCGCGGCGGGGACTGTGGTCGGCGGGTAGCTGCTCATGGCCGTAAAATAAGCCCCAACCAGCAAAAACAGACTGGCCGGGATCATTGCCAGTAAGGCGATCAGCGCGACCCGCCGCCGTCCATGCCGGTAAGAACGCGCCTGTCGTGCCAGCAGCATTACTCCAGCAGCCGCGAGAATCGCCAGCGGGACGATAACTGCCTCGGCCATGCGGCGCTGTACATTGATCGGCAGATAAACCAGAGACGGTACGATCACTGGCCAGCCGATGAGCAGCGCATAGCGACTATCTAAACCGGCCTTGTGCCATGCCCAGCGGCCACCGATAATCGCTAATACAGCCAGCGGCAGATACGCTAGCAGGTAATCCAGCGGGGATGGGGAAGCCAGCAAATTCTGGGCTGACCACTGTGCAAACGCCGGATTGGTCGAAAAAATATAGGCGTTATAAGCAAAATATGGCAGCGTAATTAATCCCGCCAGCAGACAGCGCCAGAATAAACGCAGCGGAAACGCACGCTCGCGCAGCCACAATGCCAGACCCCAGGCGCCCAGAATACAATACAGAATCGCCAGATAGAAGGGCACCGCCACACCGACGATCAGCCAGCAGACACCCGCTAAAAACGCCCAACCCTGCCATCGAGTCCGTTTGAGGCTGGCGAACAATGCCAGAAAGCCAAGCAGCAGCAGCGCCCGCGCCAGTGCCAGATGCGGCAAGCCTAATAAAATTTGCAGCGTAAAGCCTTCCGGGATGTACCACTCCGGCGGCAACCCACCAACCAGCAATAGTAACCAGCCCAGCCCACCCCCGAGCGTCGCCAGAATCAGCGCGAAAAAACGCGCCCAACCAGATCGCAGAAACACCGCGATGAAGCGATACAGCACACCAATCAGCAAAGCGTTAAAAATCACGCGCATGAAGTGAAAGGTGCCGATTAAAGCTGGGGTGAGCGCAGGGTCGGTTTCGGCCACAAACAGGCGCACGATCTGACCCGGCACGATGTATGGCAGAAAGATCAAGCCAGCGCTGTCATGCGCTTCGGCAGTATAGAACAGGTGGAAATTCCATTGACCTTGTGCGCCCAGGCGCATTTTGCCGATGTACGAATTGCCATCATCGACGCCGAACAAAAACCCGCTGAATACCTGATTTTCACCTGCGCTGCTCCACCCCAGCCAATAGGGCATAAGGGTCACAAAAATCAAAATCACCGCATAAATGCTGACGCGCAGCCATTCGCGGCGGCTAATAATAATGGTTGGGTTTAAGTTCATCAAAACATCCCTGTGGATAATGTTCAATGGCGCTCACTCTATTGAACCACAGGGATGCTTATATGACAGAAAAGGTTTCAGGGATTACTCTACACTACCGAACAAATCTATCAGGATACCGGCGGCAGGTTTGGGGATATAGTCGGTTTGCCACAGGCCAAAATGATGTTCAGCATTATCCAGGCTGGGGCAAGCCGGTCGGATACAAGTGGCATCCAGCGGAAAGTCGAAGGCCGTCCACACCAGCCAACCCGCTAAATTATTCTGTTCCGCTGCCAGAATGCCTTCGTAAATATTACGCGCCTGTTCATCTTCATTCATCCGAAACGTGCTGTAACCAAACTCTTCCAGCAAGATCGGCTTATCGGTATGACTGCGCAACGTTTCAATCCGTCCGCGCAAGTCATCGGCGCTGCTCCAATGATGGAAGCTGACAAAATCAACCATTTCCGCAGTCGACTCTGCATCATGAAGCCAGCCGGCGGTGATGAGATGCTGATCGTCCAGCGCACGCACATCAGCTATTGCAAGTGCTAGCCAATCCAGCACCTGCTGGCGTGGGAAAGGATTCACGAACGCCTGATTCGAGCCGTAATCAATATCGCCTTCGTTCCGCACATCCCAGGCCAGAATGCCAGCTTCATCACGATAACGCTCGACAATAAACGCGGTCTGCTGCTGTGTATGCAGGGGGTTGGTATACAGGGGATAATCTTCCAGATCAGCCAGGTCATTGAGCGTGACAATCAGGTAAAAGCCGTGACGGATCGCCATGTCAAAAAAATCATCCAGGCGCTGGAAAGCGGGCACATTGGGGATCGCGCCGCTGCCGGGGCATGGAAACAAAGCTTCGTTCCACAGAAAAACCCGCAACGTGTTCAAGCCTGCATCACGCAGAAGCAGCAGTTCTTCGTCAATGGTTTCCGGTTCTGCTTCCGTCAGGAAACGCCGCCACGGATAGCGCGAGGGATAATAATTAATCCCGCGCGCCTGAAACCGTTTTTCATCCAGCCACAAAGCCTGATCCTGAACACGTAAAAAATGCTCACTCAGCACAGGTTCATAAAGTGATAAACCATCCTGTGCGGCTTCAATCTCCGTGGCGGTGCAGGTGGCTAAGGGTGGCGCATTCTCAAGCTGACCGACCACAGCAGGTTGATAACTGTAATCATAAAACAGCAGCCCAATGACCGCCAGAATAACCCCTGATGCCGAAGCAAATACCGGTCTGACTCGTTGAGAGCGCATCTGGTCGGCCAATCGGGTTAGCGGCCAAACAGGTCATGCAGAATTCCTGCGGCGGGTTTGGGCGTATAATCGATTTTCCACAGGCCGAAGTAATGCTCGTAATTATCCTCGCTGACGCAGCCGTCTTCAATGCAGGTGCGGTTCAGAGGAAAGTCGAAGGCTGTCCAGATAAACCAGCCGACCACGCCGTTATCCTTCTCTGCGGTCTGGACATCGGCATAAATTGCGCTGGCCTGCTGATCCAGGCTAAAGGTCGCTGTGTCGTAACCAAACTGTACCAGCATAACCGGTTTATCAGTGGCTTCGCCTAACTCATCAATGTGTTGGCGCAATCCCTGACTATCCCCGCGATGCTGGAAGCTGACAATATCCACAAACGGGAATGTCGCTTCTGTATCATTCACCCAACCGGCAGTAATCAGATGATTGGGGTCTGCCGCGCGCACCTGCGAAATGGTCAGCGCCAGCCAGTCCAGCACCTGCTGTTTATCAAAACGCTGATCTTCCGGCGTGGGTTCGCTGTAATCGAGATCACCGCCGTTACGCACATCCCAGGCGATGATCGCCGCTTCGTCATGATAGCGCTGGGCGATAAAGTTGGTCTGCAACTGATTGTGATTTGGGCTGGTATAGAGTGGGTAATCTTCCAGGTCAGGCATATCATTCAGTGTGATAACCAGGCGAAAACCCTGCCGCGCTGCCTCATGGATGATCGCGTCCAGCCGCAGGAAGTTATCAACATTCGGCACCGCGCCGCTGCCGGGGCAGTCAAACAGCGCCTCATTC
This sequence comes from Aggregatilineales bacterium, assembly GCA_038258185.1. GTDB lineage: Bacteria > Chloroflexota > Anaerolineae > Aggregatilineales > Phototrophicaceae > JAIOHN01. The sequence continues at coordinate 3,443 of JBBSQD010000240.1, forward strand.
CACAGGAAGATTCGCAGTGAGTTCAAGCCGGCGTCATACAGCAGATTCAGTTCACGCGGGATTTCTTCGACGTTGGTTTCCATCAGAAAACGCCGCCACGGATACTGCACCGGATAGTAATTCACACCACGGATGTGATAATCCTCACCCAACAGCACCAATTTATCACCCTGCGCCTGAACAAAGCCCTGCGTCGTGGTGGGGACATAAGGCGGAAGCACCGCCGTCTCGATCTGCGCAACCGTGCAGGTCGGCAGCGGGGTGGGCTGTTGCTCCTGCGCATTCACAACCAGTGTGATGGCATTAAAAATGAACATCGCCGCCAATAAGATAATGAAAAATTGGGACAGAGGGTGGTGAATTTGTCTGCCTGTGTTCAGCATACCTTTACCTCCTTTTATACTTAGTATCTGGGCATAATCTCATCTCGTACGGACACGGCATGCCGTGTCCGTACCAATCATCTAACTGCTCTGATAGGATTGTTAATTGGTTTTGGGTCAGTCGCGGATGGTCACCGGCAGTACCAGCGCTGATGGGTGCGCCCAATCATGATAAACGCTCTGTGCGGCCACCAGCATATTTCGGCCACTGCCAATCGGCTCGCCCGTCCCCAGGTTGCGATTCCAGCGCGGATGTGCACCGCTGCAGATGTGCAGCCGGATGCGATGATTGGGCAAAAAGCAGTAAGCAGTTGGCCACATTTCGATGGTAATTTTCAGGGTTCCATCAGGCATAAGTGTACCTTTGCCCGGTTCAATGCGGAACAGTCCTTCGCAGATATTCATCGAACGCCCATCTGGATAAACATCACATAATCGACCGACAAAATCGGTATAGTCGCGGTTGGACTTGACATACATTTCGATGTGCACCGGGCCGATCACCTCCAGCGGCGTCGTTAAAACCGAGGTGGTAAACAGCCGAATATCCTGCCGCGTTTCCAGCAGACCAACATCGTGCGAACCGGCTGGGGGGAAAATAGTCGTGCCACCAAAAGACGGTGTGGGATTGGCAGGGTCATAATGATAATGGGTGGCGGAACGCTCCCCAATCGGGCGATCCGGTGCAAGCCAGCCTTCCGCTTGCAGATAGAACCGCGCTTCATTGTAGGGTGGCGGCCATTGATCCATCTCGCGCCACGAGTCCGACCCCATCACATAAATACGCACCGGTTTTTGCCGAAGTTGCGATGAATCGCCTTTGAGATGGGCATCAAACCAGCGGATACCTTCACGCAGCATCATGCCTGTTACCTGCTGGTCGATATGCGACCACGGCCCAATCGTCAGATAAGGATTGCGCCCTGCGCGCTTCAGTGACCGATAATCCATCAATAATTCGCGCAGTACCGCGTCATACCAGCCGGAAATCAGATGCGCCGGGGCGGTTACGTTGGGCACATCCTTGCTGTAATCGACCGCATCCCAGCGCGGCGAGTCCTGTGCAGCAACAGTGAACGAATCCTGAAACGGCGGAATGGGTCGTCCCGCTACCACCCGATCCGCTTCACGGATGGGTAAATGCTGATACGCCCGCTCGAAAATGCGTCCGCGCATCAAACGGCGCGTATACGGCAGTGAGCGCCAGTTGCGCCAGCCGCGCCGGTTGCCAATAAATTCAGTCAGATAAGCCCAGCGCAGGCTGGTATTCAAGGCATAAGAACCATCGGCATACACTACTGACTTGAATTGTGAGCCGGTAATGGCGGGGACCATCGCCTGCACGATGGATTTCTGGGCAGTAGCGATGGCCCACTCGCAAAAACCGAGATAACTCTGCCCCCACAAGCCCACTTTGCCATTAAACCAGGGTTGAGCGGCAATCCAGTCCAGCGTGGCCAGACCATCCGCCCGTTCATTGGAAAACGGCTCAAACGCTCCGTCAGAGTCGAATCTGCCGCGCACATCCTGCACGATCACGTGATAGCCGCGCTCGGCAAACCGCTGCGCCTTAAAACCTTCGCTCAGGCCGGAGATGCTGCTGCTGACCCCGCGACCATACGGTGTGCGGATTAAAATCGTCGGAAAATCACCTTTGGCTCGTGGAAAATGATGATCTGTCGCCAGGGTCACGCCATCGGGCATAGGCACCCGCAAATTACGTTCCACCCCGACGTTATACCGTACCGGGGGAAGTTTCAGCATTGGGCGCAAAACGCGCCGCCGTGCGCGAAAAGCGGTATATCCGGCAAGGCTTGCCATTAGCGCTACATTTCGGGTTCGCCGTATCATTGTGCTTTATCTATCTCCCGACCTGATCAGAGGCTTCATTATAGCGGATGTTAGCCTCAACTGTAGTCCGCCTATCACTCGAAAGCGATAAATTATTATCCACTACAGAACTCAAGTTTCAATATATTCTAAATGTGGTAAACGTTGCAGGTGCCATACCCAGGTGTTATAATGCGTCGTAACGAAACACCTCTCCGTTTCTTTGAATTAATGCTTCCTCGGAGGACTTCATTTTGACTTCGCTCGTTACAACTCTAACAGAAACTCTGCGTTATCGCGGTGCTATCGGCCAATGGAGCTGGATACTGCATCGCCTTACTGGTCTGGGTGTCGTTTTCTTCTTTATACTTCACGTGATCGACACATCATGGGCAGTTTTTTATCCCGGCCAGTATGTCCGGGCAATCGCCAGTTACCAGTCACCGCTGTTCACATTAGGTGAATTTGGTCTGGTCGCAGCAGTCGTCTATCATGCCATTAACGGTTTGCGCATCATCTTTTTTGATTACCGTCCACATCTGTGGCGTTTTCAACAACGCGCCGCTGTGATCGTGCTGATCGTGACTGCAATTATCCTCATTCCAGTCTTTTTGCTGATGTTTGGTCATGTGCTGGACTTCTACAATGAGTCTCCATCCGTACTGCCGATTACTGAAGTGCTTGTCGAGCAGTTGCCGTTTATCGCTGGTATGGCCGTCGCGCTGATCGCCGCGATTTTCTACTCCGTCGTTCACGGCCTCATTGCGGGTGACACGGACGTGACTATCGGCGGGAAAAACAGCGGCAGCAGTATCGAGCGTTTCTGGTGGTCTTACATGCGCATCAGTGGTCTGCTGATCGTGCCGCTGGTGTTTGGTCATCTGGCGATGATGCACGTCCTGCAGGGCGTGTTCGACCTGACCGCGCAAGGCAGCACGGTGGTCGGTACAGGCGGCATCATTAATGCGAGTGGTACGGCTGTCGAATTTGTCGCCAACCGCTGGAATTTACTGGTCGGCGGTGTCGCCATCTGGCGTGTCTATGATTTCGCGCTGCTGGCTCTGGTGGCCGCACACGGTTTCAATGGTCTGCGTTATGTCTTAACCGATTACACCATGAGCAGCCCGGTGCTGCGCCGTGCCATGATCTACCTGTGCGTGATCGGCGCGACTCTGCTGCTGGTTCTGGGCAGCGGTGCATTATTAGGCACGATTGATACCGCCGCGATTGAAATGGCACAGGAAGCTGCCGCGAATTTACACCCCTGAGAAAGTCAACAATTTACATAAGGGCGGGTGATTAAGCCTCGCCCTTATCAGCAAACCTTTCTGGTTTTAGGAGTAACGTTAACATGCAAACACATCAGTTTGATGCCATTATTGTGGGTGCGGGCGGCGCTGGGTTGATGGCAGCACTTTACGCCAGCCAGGGTGGCGCAAATGTCGCCGTGGTCAGCAAACTCTATCCCACTCGCAGCCATACCGGCGCGGCATTAGGGGGTATCGGCGCGGCACTGGGCAATCTGGAAGAAGATAAGCCGCTGTGGCACGCCTACGACACCGTAAAAGGTGGCGATTATCTGGCCGACCAGGACGCGGTTAAAGTCCTGACCGAAGAAGCCATCGACTCGATTATCGAGCTGGAACACATGGGGCTACCATTTGACCGCACCTCCGAAGGGCGCATCAGTCAACGGCGCTTTGGCGGTCACACCAGTAACTTTGGCGAAAAAGCGGTTCGCCGCGCCTGCCACTCTGCGGATCGTACCGGCCACATGATTTTGCAGACGCTTTACCAGCAATGTATTAAAAACAATGTGCGCTTTTTCGATGAATATCATGTGGTTGACCTGATTATGAATCAGGGCAGCGCAGTCGGTGTCACAGCCATCAAGCTGGGCACAGGCGAATTTCATGTCTTTCATGGTAAAGCCACCCTGTTCGCTACTGGCGGTTGGGGACGTGTCTGGCAGATCACCAGCAACGCGCACAGCCTGACCGGAGACGGCGCGGCAGTTGTTTTCCGTCGTGGCGTGCCTATGCAGGATATGGAATTTTATCAGTTCCATCCGACTGGTTTATATGGCCTGGGTGTGCTGCTGACCGAAGGTATTCGCGGTGAAGGTGGTATTCTGCTCAACCGCAACGGTGAACGCTTTATGGAGCGTTACGCGCCTTCAATTAAGGATCTCGCCAGCCGCGATGTTGCTAGCCGGTCGATTTATATGGAAATCCGTGAAGGGCGCGGCATTCAGGGCAAAAATTATGTCCATCTGGATATTCGACCAGAAACGGTCAATCGTTATCTGGCTGAAGCTGGTGAGACTCGCCGGATTGACGATGCTTACATCGCCAAGAATCTGGCTGAAACACTGGATGTCTGCCGGACATACATCGGCGTTGACCCCTTAAAAGAGCCCATGCCCGTCCAGCCGACCGCGCATTATGCCATGGGTGGCATCCCCACCAATGTCAACGCGGAAGTCGTCATTGACGAAAACTGGACAGTGATGCCCGGTTTATATGCTGCGGGTGAATGTGCCTGTGTCAGCTGCCACGGTGCCAATCGACTAGGCACCAATTCACTGGTTGATCTGGTTGTCTTTGGTCGGCGTGGTGGCAAGGCGATTGCTGAATACGTCAAACATGCCGATTTTATCCCGCTGCCAGCTAACCCCACTGCCGAGATCGAAGCAGAGTTCAGCCGTATCCGCAGTGCCAAAGGCAAGACCCGCATCGGTCAACTGCGTAAAGACATGCAGCAGACCATGATGGATAACGTCGGTGTGTTCCGCACCGAAGAAAACATCAATCTGGCGATTGAAGACGTTCGTCAGATGCGCGACAAGTACCAGAGCGATATTTTTATCGAAGACAACGGACAGACCTTTAATACTGACCTGATGGAAGCCTGGGAACTGGGCTGCCTGCTCGACCTGGCACAGGTCACCGCCAAAAGCGCGGTGCTGCGTAAGGAAAGCCGCGGCGCACACAGCCGCGAAGATTTCAAAAGCCGCGACGATGAAAACTGGATGGTACACACCCTGGTACGCTCCGCCAATGAGGAACCGTACGCAAAGGGCACACTGGATTTAATTGTCAACCTGGATAAGAAAGTCAACACCTCGCTGGCTGAGGAAGATAAGCGCTTCCTGCCAAAAGAGCGTGTTTACTAAATGATTGTAAGAAGCTATCTGAATATTTAAATGTTGCGTATGGATGACCTCACCCCTCCTTGCCTGTGGCAATTCCTCCCCTCTCCAAATTGGAGAGGGGAAAGTGAGCGAAGCGAACAGGGGTGAGGTTGAAGAGGAGCATCTGTCTTTTATGCTTTGCACATGAATTTTCAGATGTCCTCTAAGCGTAAGCAAGTTGTAAAATTCACGGTAAGGGTCTGTATGGAACAGGCTCTTATCCACAAATGTTCATTTTTTAGGAGTCTTCATGGACGTTACATTCAAAATCAAACGCTATGACCCGGAACGCTCGGACGGAAAACCCTACTGGCAGGAATTTAAGTTAACCGATGTGGAACCGACTGACCGCGTGCTGGAAATGCTGCACCGCATCAAGTGGGAACAGGATGGCACGTTGTCTTTCCGCCGTTCCTGCTCCAGCGGCATCTGCGGTTCCGACGCGATGCGCATCAATGGCCGTAACGCCCTGGCCTGCAAGCTGCTGATACGCAATGTCGGCAACACCATTCAGGTCGAACCGATTCTGGGTCTGCCGGTTATCAAGGATCTGATCGTGGATATGGAGCCGTTTTTCGCCCATTACCGCGCGGTGATGCCCTACTTCGTCAATGACAGTCCGCTGCCTGCGGATGGCCGCGAACGGCTGCAATCCCCCGAAGATCGCGCGATTTACGATAACACCACCAACTGCATTCTGTGCGCGGCCTGTACCACTTCGTGCCCCAGCTTCTGGGCCAATGGTGAATATGTCGGCCCGGCAGCGATTGTGCAGGCGCATCGCTTTATCTTCGACAGCCGCGATCAGGCCGCCGAAGAACGCCTCGATGTGCTGTCTGAAGGCAATGGCGTCTGGCGCTGCCGTACCATTTATAACTGCACCCCGGCCTGTCCGCGTGGCATTGAAGTCACCCGCGCCATTGGTGAAGTCAAGCTTGCCATCCGCAAAGGCTCACCGCAGGGCATTATCGACCCCGCGACGATCACCGTCCACGAATAAATTCAACAAATTTTGCCACAAACCACAGCGGGAAAGCCGATTGGCCTTCCCGCTGTTCATTTATCTTTTTATCCCAAGTATATCCCAAATTTGGGATATAGGGCAGGGCAATCGCTTCAAAATGCAAGCTGAGAGATAATGGGGCAAAAAAGGATGCTCCATGTCGAACGAACTGCAAACCAGTCTGGAAGAATGCTTTGGTGATTTGCCCGACCCGCGTGTGTGTGGGCGTTGCGACCACAAA
>JBBSQD010000241.1:0-9979 GCA_038258185.1 Aggregatilineales bacterium
AAATCCGTTTTGGGATGAAAACAATCAGCATTAAGCAGCATACGAATGCAGAGAGGCTTTTATACGGGTATGTCACTTGCTATCCACGCGGTTATCAACTCACAGGTGTGAGATAGCCTTCACGATACCACGTCTCGATCTGATCCTGAGCAATGTCATGTGTCAAAGCTTCTGCGATGGTAAAGCCGTGAGGATAAGCCGCAATCAAGTCATTGAACGTTTCGGACTGAAAGTAATCCATGCGGAAGTCGTGATAGATGCCGCGGGTCTGCGAGGGATAGCACCAGATGGGCAGCTTATAGCGCGTTTCAGCATTAAGCGTGGGATGCACATAATTCAGGCCGCCGCGTTGATGTGCATTCAGAATAACATCGGCATAGGCCGCACGCTGCTGGTGAACCGAATAATGCTCGTGAAGGTAAGCCATCGTCTCAGCAGATGTGCGGCGCTTGCTCTGGATAATCTCAGCGGCAATTCGCGCTGCGCTCTCGATATCATTAAAGTCTACTTTATCAATCAGATACTCTGGCAGCAGTTCACGGTGCGAGGAAATCCGCGCTGGAATCGAGGGAGTGCCGCAGCCAAGCGACTCATAAACAGAATTGCCAAACGACTCGACAAAGCTGCCTAAAGCCAGTGTCACATCCCCCAGGCTGTAATACTGCGGCATCAGACTCTGCGGTATCCAGCCATGAAAGACAAAGTTATCCGTCAGGCCACGGGTATTGATCTCATTCTGGATTTCGTCATAAAAGGCACGCAGATCGGCTGAGAAAGTCACATCCAACCAGCGCGGCACCAGTGCTTTTAAGTCTGTAAAGCCGTACTGATGCACCAGCAAATCCACAACACCGATGGTCTGGCGAATGCCTTTGGTTTCTTCTGGTCGGTGGGGATGCAGCACCACTGGATAAGCACCAGGGGTAATATCGACCACATCCAGAATTTCTTTGGGCGGCGTCCACTTGAAATGATCCCAATCCACGCCATTGTGAATCACGATGGTGCGATCTTCGTAGCCGGGGAAAAAGCGTCCCGCAGTTTGCAGAAAAAACTGCCGTGAATATTCCGAGATTAAAATCAGGTCATCGCCCTGAAACAAGAATCCGCCCTGCAGGGTTTCCGGGTAAACATTATCGCGCAGCGACACCACAGTCGGCACATGGCTATGAGCATACGGGAATAAGAACTCGCCATCGTGCATGTAGAAAACATCCGCCTGTGCCAGATAATCGCCCACGTCCTGCAATATCGCCGCCAGATTATAGGCTGGTGCGGCATAGGGTTGTGGGAAAGGCTGATGAAAGCGCAGAATGGGCAGCACCTGAACATTCTCATGCCAGTGAAACGGCACATTGCTATCATCCCGTTTGGTCGCCAAAACAGTGACTTCATGGCCCAATTCACCGAGATGCATGACCACACTCTGCAGATGTTTGGGCGCACCGCCCATTACAAAATCAGGGAAAAGTGGATTGATGGAAAAAGCGATGATCTTCACTGAACCTCACTCTCAGCGTAATCTGGAGCATGAAACATACCAAAATCTGCCAGCGGCCACAAACGGAATTTCACTGCACCACGGATGCGACTCTTATCAATCGGGCCATAATCCACCGAGTCCAGGCTGTGATTACGGTTATCACCCATCACAAAATACTGATCCGCAGCGACTTGCCAGAAGCCGTTATAGGTCGCGCTTTCTTCAATGTAGTCTTCGTTCAAAGCCGTATCATTGATAAAAACCTGTCCAGCCAGAATGCGCACCTGCTCACCCGGTAAGCCAATCACCCGCTTAACCGCCAGTGCGCCATCATAAGGCGATACCAGCACCACAATATCCCCGCGCTGGATGGATTGCGTCAGTGCATTCAGACTGCTGGTAAACAGCCAGTCATACTCATGAAGCTGTGGCTCCATGCTGTGACCCAGCACGTAATAGCGCGGAAAAAACAGATTGATCACCACGCCGAAAAGTAAAACTGTTAAAAACGGTTTTACCCATTCATTTGAAAACTGCCGCCAGGAAAAACGTTTAACTGAAACACCATATGGCGAACGCTCGCCGGGTTGATAAAGCATAACCAGATACTCACAAACTGCATTCAAAAACACCGCTATCAGCTTACCCCAAGAATAAATGTGTGAGAAGTAGCGATTAGCAAGTGCTAATCAATGTTGTAATGATGCCGGCGGATGGTCGTGCTGTCCGCGCGCAGAGTCACGACGTTAAAACCGGGGCGCGTTTCAGGATCGAGTGTAGAGCGGTCATGACCCGGCCAGCCTGTAAACTGACACCAGGCACTCGGCGCGGCACTGTAGAGTACGCCATCGCGGTAAAACTCAATGCCATTATGGATGTGTCCACAAAAAACGCCGCGCAATCGCGTTTTGGCCTTAAGCAGAATCGCGTGCATGGCTTCGCCATTGGCTATGCGCAATTCATCCAGCCAGGGCACGTCAATCGTAAATGGCGGATGGTGCATCGCAACGATCAGCGGGCGATCATCCTCTGCGCTACAGATGCTTTCCAGCCATGCCAGTTGTTCATCGGCCAGCAAACCGGAATGCGGCAATAATCCACCGTTACTATCCAGACAAACGACCTGCACACCGTTGAGGGTAAAGCTATGGTCATAAGCACCCGATTGACCACGGAGAACCGTCTGGAACGCCTCACCCACGTCATGATTACCGGGCACATAGTGAATGGGATATCTGATCTGGCTGAGCGTATCGCGGATGTAATTGTATTCTTCCGGCGCACGCAGTTGTCCGGCCACATCTCCGGTATGCAGCACAAAATCAAGCTGAATGGGCAACGCGTTAATCCGGCGCACGAGCGTTTCAGCAGCCTCATTCGCCGTGTAAGGCAGCGCCAGAATTTGCCGCGCATATTCATCCAGATCGGGCGGGATGTCGCTGTAATCGCGCTGCTGTCCCGGCATAATCAGATGCGTATCGGTCACATGAGCGAATTGCAGAATAGTTTCGGCCATAGAGCGCTTATCCCTTATGCTATGAATTCAGTTATCCTCCAATCATAAAGCATCAGGTCGGCTTGTCTAAGACCACTTAAAGCCTGACCAATTAGCGGGATAATGGCTATTTTGAAATCTGGTGGATGGGTTAAAATAGAGGAGATAAAATTTATCTGAAAATATCCCTTCATCGGAGAGAGTCCTCCCCATTATGACCCAATCTCATCCTATTCGTGTCGCGGTCATCGGTACCGGTGGTATGTCGCGCCATCATATTCGTGGCATGCTCCAACAGACCGATACCACGCAGATCAGCGTCGTGTGCGAACCCAATCCAGCGGCCTATCAGGCAGCCAGTGAACTTTTCCTGGAAGTCGGACTCGATGCGCCGCCAAATGAGCCTGATCTGGAAGTTCTGCTCACTGATTATGCCGGAATGCTGGATGCCGTATTGATCGCCACTCCTCATGCGCAGCATTATAATCAAGCCGCGACCTGCCTTGAAGCTGGTCTGGATGTATTGCTGGAAAAACCGATGGTCATGAATGGTGATGAAGCCACCAGCCTGATTGAAACACGTGACCGCACCGGCAAGCTATTGGTGGTCGCTTTTAATGGCAGCATGTCACCTTATGTCCGGTCGGCAGTCAATATTTTACGATCTGGCAAACTGGGCGAAATCCTCACCATCAGCGCGACAGTCTGGCAGAACTGGAAAATCCTGACCTCTAACACCTGGCGGCAGCAACCAGAAATCGCTGGCGGCGGTTTCCTGTTTGATACCGGTGCGCATATGCTCAACACGGTGGTTGATCTGGCTGGCGAGGAATTTGTAGAAGTCGCCGCATGGTTGGATAATCGCTCGCGCGATGTGGATATTCTGGGTGTGGTCATCGGTCGCTTGAAGTCCGGCGTTCTGGTGACGCTGCACGGCTGCGGTGACACGCCCAATGGCGGGTCGGACGTGCGCGTTTTTGGCACGGAAGGGATGCTGCGCACAGGCGTATGGGGAAACTTACTCGAAGCCCAATTCAGCGATGATGCCGAGTTAAAAACAATCGAAGTCCCGCCCTCGCTGGGCACATGGCAGCAGTTTATCGCGGTGCGCAATGGCATTCTGGCTAACCCCTGCCCGCCAGAAGTTGGATTGCGTATGGCTCGTTTGTGGGATGCTATTCAGGCATCCGCCGCGCAGGACGGCAAATTGATTCATTTGTAATTTATTTTAAGAAGGATAAGCAAGCATGGCAAAAACGACACGTGTAACCGTATGGCATGAATATCGCCACGAGAAGAAAAATCCGAAGGTTGCGGAACTGTATCCTGAAGGGATGCACACTCCGATTGCAAAACATCTGCGCGAGCAGGGTTACGAAGTCCAGACCGCGACGCTGGATGAGCCAGAACACGGCCTGACCCAGGAAGTGCTGGATAATACCGATGTCCTGACCTGGTGGGGGCATATGGCCCACGGAGATGTATCTGACGAAATTGTCGAGCGTGTCCACAAGCGGGTCATAAATGGCATGGGCTTAATCGTGCTGCATTCCGGTCATTTCTCCAAAATTTTCAAGAAACTGATGGGCACCACCTGCGACCTGAAATGGCGCGAATCACGCGATAAAGAGCGTATCTGGGTCGTGGAACCCGGTCACCCGATTGCCAAAGGGCTGCCGCCTTATTTCGAAATCCCGCTGGAAGAAATGTATGGTGAGCGCTTCGACATCCCGGCACCGGACACGCTGGTGTTTGTGAGCTGGTTTACAGGTGGTGAGGTTTTCCGCAGCGGGTGCTGCTACCAGCGTGGCAAGGGCAAAATTTTCTACGTCCGCCCCGGTCACGAAACCTACCCCACCTACTATCAGAAGGAAGTGCTGCAAGTGATCCAAAATGGCGTGGCATGGGCCACACCAGATGAGATCTCACCGGTTCAGTTCGGCAACGCCCAGCCCATTGAACCTATTCCTTAGTCATTATCAATATTAAAAAAACCTGTCGCTTTTCAGCGGCAGGTTTTATATACTTTTGCCAGTTCGTTGTATAAGTTATACAGAAAATACATTCATTCTTCAGATAAAGCACTTAAAACATTTGCATCTGATTTTTAATCACGATAACATTGCGTTAATGCATTAAACATTTTCACCAAACGGGTGGCTGACTCCAACAAAGATGCCCCACACATGGGGACTGAGACCATGTGTGAGGCCACTAAAGGAGTAAAGCGGGATTTTGTGATTTTGACGGATCAGCCACCCAACCTTCAGATTGCCAATCCCCTTACGCAATAGTCTTTCATTGCTTTATACACATAACTACTAAGCATTCCCCTTAAATGTTCAAATTTTGCTCAATAGATAAACCCAGATTTCTCATTTAAGTGGGATACATAATCATGTGTTCAATTATAAACCCAGTGTAGAACGTAAATTCTAACGCGTCAATCAATTTAGCATTTACTAAAATACCGCAGCATTTAAGCCGTGGTATTTACGAAATGTCGGGTCTGAGATATGCGTCAGTTAATGGGTCAATCCAGCCAGTTGCGGGATTTGCAGCAGATCAGGATGATCGCCGATATGGCGAAATTCATGCTGCCAGATCACCTGTGTACCGCGCGTCACAAATAATCCCGGCATCACGCTCGGATCACCAATAACCTGACCCAGCCGATGTCCTTTTCGCGCTGACCGTAGGCCGCACGCGATTACATCCGGCCCAACGATTTCACGCAGGCCACCGCGCCCAATGCCGAAATCAGTATAAAACTGTCTGTTCTCGTCGGAGACTGCACGAGCCTCCGGCCAGAATTTACCAAAGAAATCTTCACCCTGCTCCACTGTGCCCTGATAGAAGAACAAAATGGCGGGATACGCCGTATCCACGGTGCTGATTTCGCGTAAATCCTGGATCAATTCGCGACAAAAAATTCAGCCAAAGTGTCGCAGGAAAACCAGCAATACGGGCCGCTGGTCGTCCAACTGGTCAACGAGTGAGCCGAGGCGCAGATTTACACCCTGCACCGGCCTCTCAAAAACGGTTTGATCAATTTGCATCTAAAACGTCCTGTTCGGAGTCGAGTTTTGTTAAACGCTAAATCTAACAAGGGGTCGTGAAAGCCAGATGTGGGTTGGCTGAGTAACCGCTGAATATTACGTCATTTCTAATATGCACGATTTATAATCGGGTCAGATAGAATTTCAGAATTAGGAACACAATCACATGGTTACAACACAACCAACAACGACATTTGATGTATTGAACGGGCATGATTTCATGCTGCTGACGACGTATCGCAAAAATGGTGAGGACGTGCCAACGCCGGTCTGGTTTGCCCGTGAAGGCAATAAGCTGTATGTCACCACCCAGAGCGACAGCGGCAAGGTCAAGCGGATTGGCAACAACTCTAAGGTGATGGTAGAGCCCAGCACCTCCAGAGGCGAATCTTTAGGCGATTCCGCCTGGGGGCAGGCGCGGGTGCTTCCAGAAGCGGAACATGACCACGCCAACCGCCTGATTAACAAGAAATATGGCTGGAAAAAGACCGGCTTTGATGTGATGCTCAAAGTGTCTGGCCGCAGCCAGAAGATCACCTTTCTGGAAATTGAGCAGGCCTAAAGCGGGTCTGAAAATGCCTTGAGGATTTCAATTGGGGCTGGATACTGGCGGCTAGCTGCGCCAGTATCCAGCGATTTTGCTCGATTAAACCATCATGCTTGCTTCGTGCAGGCGATGATACAGTCCGTCATTCTCGACTAATTCTTCATGTTTACCGGTTTCGATGATACAGCCATCGTCCAGCACAGCGATCTGATCGGCTTTACGGATGGTTGACAGGCGGTGAGCAATCACAATGGATGTGCGCCCTTTCATCAGTTCATTCAGCGCTTCCTGAATCTCAATTTCGGTTTGGGTATCAACGGCTGATGTAGCCTCGTCCAGAATGAGAATCGGCGCATTTTTGAGCACCGCACGAGCAATGGCGAGACGCTGTTTTTGTCCACCGGAAAGTTTCACACCGCGCTCACCAATATGCGTGTCATAGCCATCGGTCAATGACATAATAAACTCATGCGCATTAGCAGTTTTAGCCGCGATGATCACTTCTTCATCGCTGGCGTTCAGATTGCTGTAGCGGATATTATCACGCACCGTGCCGCTAAACAGAAATACGTCCTGTAACACCATGCTGATATTGCGCCGCAAAGTCGTCAGCTTGATGTCGCGCACGTCCATGCCGTCAATTTTTACTGAGCCATACTGCGGATCATAAAAACGCGGGATGAGGCTGGCGATGGTACTTTTGCCCGCGCCAGTTGGCCCCACAAGTGCTAAGGTCTGCCCCGGTTTCACCTTCAGCGAGACATGGCGTAAAGTCGGTGAATCGTCCTGATAGTCGAAGCTGACGTTTTCAAATTCGATTTCGCCACGCACATGGTCGAGATCAACCGCACGCGGCGAGTCTTTCACATCCGGTTCCAGTTCCAGCACTTCCGTCACGCGTTCAAGTCCGGTCAGGCCAACCTGAAGCTGTTCCTGCATGGCCGCCAACTGGGTCACCGGCTGATAGAACAGGCCGAGATAGAGGATAAACGCGACCACATCTTCAATCGCCAGTTGACCCGTGACCGCTGCCTGACCGCCAAACCAGACCACAATCACAATCCCGACAGCGCCTAAAAACTCAATCGACGGGTGCATAATGCCCATCATCTTCAGGGCATACAACCGATCTTGTGTGTTCAGCGTGGACATTTGATTGATGCGGTTGTGCTCACGGTTTTCCTGCGTAAAAATCTGGATTTCCTTAATACCGGTCAGATTATCCTGAATGACCGCGCTCAACTGCCCCATGCCGCGCGCAGCCAGCTTAAAACTGCGATTCATGCGATTGCCAAAGAACATACCGTCCAGCAGCAGCAGCGGCATTGGAATCAGCGTGAGCACCGCCAGAATAGGGTCGATGCTGAAAAGAATACCGGCAATGCCGATCAGAATAAGAATGTTGACGATCATATCCGGGATATAATGCGCGATCAGCGGCTCAATGTCCTGCGTGTCCTTGATGACGCGCGACAGCAACTCGCCCGTCTGGCGATCCGCATAAAAGCGCGGGGACAACGATTGTAAATGGCTATACAAGCGGACGCGAATATCACTGACCGCGCTCCACGCCATGACATGCGCCACATAACTCTTGAGGAAAGCGGCAAACGCGCGCAGGCCAAAAATGACCAGTAAGGCCAGCGCGAGGGAGGTGATGGTCTGAGATTTGGCGCTGACATCAGAAGTGTTGTCATCCAGCACTTGCAGCATGGTGCGGATCATCCACGGGTGCGCCAGATTGGTGACGGTCACACCGAGGGTGGCCGCAATGACCAGCGCCATGTGCAGGCGGTAAGGTTTGAGAAAAGGTAGTAAATTGCGAAAGGATTTCATGGTTTGTACTCACTCCAGGCGGAAATTTTGGGGAATGTCACAGAGCAAAATTACCCTGCCAGCCATGAATCAGTTTATCACAAGGGTTTCATCGACCATAAGTCCAGTGAGGAGTCCATTAACGGACTATTAAACATTAGCGAAGAAGAGAAAGTTAATTTAATTTATGATAGTGATGGCACAGTTTAATCGCTGAAGTCGTAGAACAAATAAAAGCTCGTGATTGTAGCCATCCCTTAGCTATTTGGGACATCTTCGTTAACTATCTATTAGCTCTCACAAGTGCCTACTGATGTTAGATAATGGAGTATCTACTATGAGCATCGAAATTTTATCACGTCTTCTTCTGCTTCCGCCAAGTCGCATCGATACAGGTAGCTTTAATGATTGGAAAATGATCGAAGAAAAGATTGCAACGCCCTTGCCAGACGACTATAAACACTTCATTGAAGCATATGGAAGTGGCTACATAGGAAATCAAATTATTATCTGGAATCCATTCTCTTCGATACCAAACATAAACTTCGTACCGCTAGGAGCCAATAAACTCACCGATCTCCGCAAGGTTAGAGTTAAATATAAAAGAGAGTTCAACGAGGTTTATCCACCGTATCGTATTTTTCCTGAGTTGGGCGGTGTTTTACCGTTTGGTGATACTGTAAGTGGTGATACATTTTTCTGGGAAACTATAGGCCATCCCAATAATTGGACGGTTCTTTTCCAAGAGAATAGACATGACTACTATGAAAAGCATTCATATAGTTTGTCTGACTTTCTGATTAGACTCATCAAAAAAGAATTACCTCAAAGCATTTTGTATGATGAGGGAATCAACAAATGGGATTTCACCCCTATCGAGAGTAATGATACAGCCTAGCAGAATATTGTGCAGCAATATAACGCATACGTGCAAAATGTGTTTTATATCACTAGGTTGTAGACTTGAATTTATGACGACCCCACAGGCGAAGTCGGGAAATATGAGATCACCCACACTGACATCCACGACGACCCGTCGATTGTTTATCTGACTATCGACGGCGAAGTTATCAAAACCACGCCGAAATACCCTTTGGCGAATAGGTCATGACGTACAATATCGAAACCGGGGCTCGCATTCTTGCGTTGGATGCACCTAAAGCACTGTCGGGCGACTAAACTTTATCTGCCTCGACATTACCTTCCACAATATTGTCCTTGATGGTTGTCGCTTCAGCACCCGCCAGCTCAATGCCCAACCGATTATCGCGGATAGTGTTGGCGCGAATGATGTGATCATGCGGCTGCGGCGCACCCGGCTGATAAGGGCGAATGCCGTGATCCTGATCTGCTGCAATGCGAATCGCCTTCGCGTTCTGCTGGAAGGTGTTGCGCTCAATCGTCCAGTTATAACTGGTATCATTCTTCGGGACGGTATTGGCAAACTGTGGGATATGTTTTGACCACAACAGAATGCCATGCGTATTGCCAAAGAAGGTATTGTCCTGCACGGTGAAGTCATAGCCATTTTCCACGGCGATTCCGGCCTGCCCGCAGTATTGCATCTGGTTGTTTTGCAG
>JBBSQD010000242.1:0-9962 GCA_038258185.1 Aggregatilineales bacterium
CATCGCGCGCCTGATCGGTGCGCCACCCGGTTATAAAGACAGCAATCGCGGCGGGCAACTCACTGATGGCCTGCGCCGCCGTCCCTACACCGTTGTTCTGATGGATGAAGTGGAAAAGGCCGCGCCGGAAGTGTTCGACATTTTCCTGCAGGTCTTCGATGAAGGTCGTCTCAGCGATGCGCGTGGCGGCAAGGTCGATGCGCGTAACGCTGTCTTTATCATGACCAGCAATATTGGCCTGCAGGAAGGCAACACGAAGATCGGATTTTTCGGTGCCGGATCACCGGAATATAAACAGGATTACGAGGCGCATCTCAAGCAATTCTTCCGGCCAGAATTCCTCAACCGTGTAGATGAAATCATCACCTTCGACCCGCTTTCGTATGAAGTGCTCAAAGGCATTCTGGATCTGCATCTGAAAGACCTGCATGTGCGGCTGGCGGAACAGAAATTAAAGCTGGAACTGACGGAAGAAGCCCAGACGTTAGTTCTGGAAGCCGGTTATGATCCACAGAACGGCGCACGGCCTTTACGCCGCGCGATTGAGCGTCTGATTACCCGACCTTTAAGCAATCTTATTGTTGAGGATGCCTTCGTCGCGGGCGATACCATCATCGTCCATGCCGGCGATAATGGCCGCCTGCGTTTTGAAACCGGAACAGGTTAAGCCGCTGATGCCCAAACCACCGAATAGTAAACGCCAACCCCTGTGGCCCGATGCGGAAGACAGTACATCCGACGATCCACAGCACTTTAACACCGATATTGCGGATTACTTTGCCAATGACCCCGATGATGAAATTCGCCGTCTGGGGCGTCTGGCGCTGCAACGCACCGATGTGAATGATCTGTTCGCGCTCGGCGATCTGGCTGCGCGACGGGCAGTGGGTCGCAAAAACGAGCTGCTCATTCTGTATGTCGTCAAGGCCATGACCGCCTATCGCTACGCCTATAAAATGGCGGACAACAACATTGACCGCGACCTCGCCCGTAAGATGATGCAGTTGGTGACCGAGTGGGCTGTCGCTGTGGCGCAGGAAAATCCGTCACCACGCAATATCGCGACAGCTTTATGGGCTGCTGCGGAAGATACCTCTGGCGCACAGTCCGGCAATGATGGGCTGAACACCCTGTTTGACCAGTATTATCAGCAGATTTCGCCGCAGGGTGGCGAGATCGTCACGTCGTTTGATGCCGGTCAGGCCGATCAGACGTATGCCGAAGCAGGTTTGTCGGACTTTTTAAGTCAGACGGATGTGACCAATTTTGATCGTGGGCTGGAAGAAACCATCCTCTCCGACGACTCCGAGCATCATTCCCCGGCGGAAACCGAATTCGATAAAAGCGGCATGGATCATTTCACGCCGATTGATCAGCATGGTGAGGAGAAACCTCACCCCACAGCGGTCTATCGTTCACGGCGGCATGGCCCGACAGCCGAGGATGAGTTCAAGCAGGGCGACACTATTGAAAGCCGCTATGAAGTCGCTGATGTCCGACGCGGTGGTATGGGCGTAGTCTATCTGTGTTATGACCATGACCAGCGTGAACCGGTAGCCATCAAGACTTTCCAGAGCCGTTTTCTGAATAATGAACGCGCGGTCAACCGTTTTAACAACGAGGCCGTCACCTGGATCAAGCTGGATAAACATCGCCATGTGGTACAGGCGCGACTGGTACAGAATATCATGGGTCGCCCGCACATTATCCTGGAGCATATCAGCAGCGAAGAAGGCTATGGGCCTGACCTGCGCAGCTGGATTGATCACAAGCGCCTTGATCTGCGCCGCTCGCTGGAATTCGGCCTGCACATCTCGCTGGGGATGCAGCACGCCACCCAGAAAGTTCCGGGACTGGTACACCGTGATCTTAAACCGGCCAATATTCTGGTCACGCATGATGGCATCGCCAAAGTCACCGATTTTGGCCTCGTGCGCTCACTGGAACTGGAAGATATTCCACTGGCAGATGATGAACCCAACACCGAACCCGAACCGCCTACCGCCCGTAATGCCGCGCCCTTAACCCGCGTGGGGGCGATTGTCGGCACTGCACCCTATATGTCGCCCGAACAATGCCAGTCCAAAAACGTCGATGTCCGTTCCGATATTTACGCGTTTGGCTGCCTGCTGTTTGAGATGCTCACCGGACATTATCTGTTTGATGCCAGGAAATTCCCGGAATGGCTGAAAGCGCATGTCGAGCTGACCCCGGCCTTTACGCCGGAAGAGGAAGAAAAAATCCCGGAAAGCCTGCGCCAACTGGTGCTGTGGTGTCTTCAGAAAAAGGCGAAGGATCGCCCCAAAGCCTGGAGCGCGCTGGTAGAGGAGCTTTCTTCGATTTATGAGGAAGTCACCGGCGAAGTCGCTGTCTTGGAAGTCACCGGCCCCGCGCTGGAAGCCCGCGAACTGATGGACAAAGGCTACTCGCTGACCGAGCTGAGTCGCTTGCAGGAAGCCCTGCAAGCCTACGACAGCGCCATCAGCCTGCAAACCGATTACGCCTGGGCGTGGGCGCGTAAAGGCCGCACGCTGCGCCTGCTGGGGCGTTATGAGGAAGCGCTGGAATGCTACAATCAGGCGCTGGAAATTCAGCCGCGCTACGCCTTCGCCTGGACAGGTAAAGGGCTGGTGTTAGATCGCATCGGGCGTTTGGAGCAGGCGCTGGCCTGTCACGAAACCGCCGCCGAGATCAGCCCGAAGGATGTCTGGCACTGGTGGAATCAGGCCGATGTGCTGCACATGATGGGCCAGTATGCCGAAGCCATCAAACGTTTACAAACCGCGCTGGAAATTGACCCGCTGCATCCCAATAGCTGGGCGAAAATGGGTCAGATTTACCGTTACTTAGGCCAGCATGACGAATCCATTAAAGCCTATGAAGAGGCGTTACGTCTCGCGCCGGAATATGGCTGGGCGCATAATGGGCTGGGACTGACGCTGAAGTTTATCGGGCGGCTGGAAGATGCGCTGGTGAGCTTCAAACGCGCCACCTACTACCAACCAGATGTGGTCTGGCACTGGTACACGATGGCCGAAACACTCATCGAGCTGCGCCGTTATCAGGAAGCCGTTTATCCGGCACGTCAGGCGACCATTACCGACCCTAATCACGCGCTGAGCTGGTCGAAACTCGGTCAGGCGCTGCGTTATGTCCGGCGCTATGAAGAAGCGATTGATGCTTATGATCACGCGCTGGATTTACAGCCGCAGCATAGCTGGACGATCAACGGCAAAGGCATGGCGCTGGAATCGCTCAAGCGTTATGACGAAGCCTTAAAATGTTATCAGGAAGCGGCAAAACACGCCGACGCGGAAACCTGGCCGACCCTGCTCTACAATCAGGGCAATGTGCTGGTACTGCTCAAAAAATATCGCGATGCCCTGCCGCTGCTGGAACGGGCAACCCAGCTTAATCCCGACCATGCCCGTAGCTGGGCGCGTCTGGGCAGTGCTTTGCGCAACCTCAACCGCCTCGAAGATGCGCTGAAAGCCTATCAGAAGGCGACCCAGATCGACCCGCATTATGCCTGGGCATGGAATGAGCAGGGCCTGACTTATGAAGCGATGGGGCAGCATCAGGAAGCGCTGAAAGCCTACGAACATGCCAGCAGGATCGTCCCCAACGATTGGCTCTATCTCTATGAACAGGCCGATATGCTGGTGTATATGCAGGACTATCAGCAGGCATTGAGTCTGTTAGATTCCGGCCTGAAGATTGACGAGAATAACCCGCGCATCTGGGGTAAACACGGCCAGATTCTGCGCCGCCTCAACCGCATGGAAGAAGCGCTGAAAAGTTATCAACGGGCGATTGAGCTGGATGAAAAATATGCCTGGGCGTGGTGCGGTCAGGGTCTGACGCTGCACGCACTCTCGCAGCACGAAGAAGCACTGCGCTGTTTCCGCAAAGCGGCGGAATATGATCCACATGATGTCTGGTACTGGTACAACCAGGGTGATGAGCTGATTATCCTGGGGCAGATTGAAGCTGCTCAGGAACCGCTCAAAATGGCGATCAGGCAGGACCCGGAGCATATCGAAAGCTGGGTTAAGCTGGGTCAGGTGCTGCGCGTGCTGGATCAGCAGGAAGACGCGTTAAACGCTTTTGATAAAGCGCTGGTGTTCGACCCGGATTATGACCTTGCCTGGGATGGCCGCGGGCTGGTTTTGCAGGCGCTGGATCGGCGTGAAGAAGCACTCGCCAGTTTCCAGCGAGCGTCACAGGCCGCGCCGGAAATCCCCTTGTATTACACCCGGCAGGTTGATCTGCTGCTGGAGATGCAGCGCCGCGAAGAGGCTTTGCAGGTGATTGACGCCGCGATTGAAGCGCAGCCGCTGAACAGCAATAGCTGGGCACGGCGCGGGCAGATCTTACGGCGCATGACCCAGCACGAAAAAGCGATTGACAGTTATCAGCGCGCGCTGGAACTGGATGACAGCTATGCCTGGGCCTGGAACGGACAGGGATTGTCGTTTGCTGCACTGGAACGCTGGGAAGAAGCCCTCTCCTGCTATGAGCTGGCGGTATTCCATAGTGAAGGCGAAGTCTGGTTCTGGCATAATTATGGTGAAGCCCTGCTGAACCTGGAAGATTACGAAAAGGCAGTCGAGGCTTTCCAGAAAGCTCTGGAGATTGACCCGGATCACGAACCCTCGCAGCAAAAGCTGGAGATCGCCCAGCGTAAGATGAAAGAAAAAGAGGAATAAGGTGATTAAAGAAAAACAGATTTCCATCACCTATATGAGTGGCCCGCTGGATGGCAAAATCCTGCGGTTCGACCAGCCCGACAGCGGTGATGAGCAGATTCTCTCGATTGGCCGCCGCGATGAATGCGACATTCATCTGGCGTATGATAATCAGGTTTCGCGTCTCCACGCGCAGCTTGGTATTATCTCGATGGGTGTCACCGCCAGCGAATCAGTTGTCGATCCGTTTATCCTGACCTTCTGGTTGCAGGATGCCGGAAGCCGCAATGGCACCTACGTTGAGCACGAGAAAAACCCCACTCAGGGCCGGGCGAATTTACGACCGGGGACGCTCTTCCGCATCGGACGCACATGGCTGAGGCTGGATGTCCCTTTTTCCTATGATGTGGATGACGATTCTCTATTCTAAGAAAAGATCAACCCGATGGCCAAAGCTGAAGAGGGTACGTTTCAATCCGCTGATCATCAGCTTTACCGGGTGCACTGGCTGCCCGATAGCAGCCCCAAAGCCATTATTCTGCTGGTGCACGGCATAGGCGAACACAGCCGCCGTTATGACCATGTTGCGGAATTACTGGTCAAGCAGGGGTATGCCGTTTACGCGCTGGATCATCGCGGGCATGGACGCAGTGAAGGCACACGCGTACATTTCGACAGTTTCGATGTGCCAGTCAATGACCTCAGACACTACTTCGATCTGATTCAGGCGGAACAACCCGACAAGCCCATTTTCGTCTATGGTCACAGCATGGGATCACTCATCAGCCTGCTGTTCACGCTGCGTTATCAATCGGAAATAACCGGCCTGATTATCTCCGGCACGACGCTGGCGTTAGAAACCCTGTCACCGGCTGTGATCATCAAAGCCGGGGCTTTCTTGCAGAAATTCTTCCCAAAGCTGAAAGCGATTCCACCGGTATCAGCGCAGTATCTGACCCATGATGAGGCCATTGTGCGCCAATACAGGGATGATCCGCTGATTTATAGCAGCAACGTACGACTGCGCATGGCCTATCTGCTTATTGCCAGCAGCCGGGAAGTGCATCATCGCCTGTCAGAGATCACTTTACCCCTGCTCATCCTGCATGGTGCGGAAGATAAAATCTGCCCTCCGCAAGGCGCAACCATCCTCTATGAAGGTGTGAGTTCAACCGATAAAACTTTGAAAATTTACCCCGGCCTTTATCACGAAATCCACAATGAACCGGAGTATGAAAGCGTCATTGGTGACGTCATTCACTGGCTGGATGCCCACTAAAATTTCTCGCGGCACGACTCTATCAATTTAACACACTTGTGCTATTATCAGCACATTAGTCGAGTGAACTGCTCACCCTAAAGAAATGGAATAGCATCATGAAAAGACAAGCCTGGGTAATGTTCTGGGTTTTGGGCGCGATCTGGGGATCGTCCTTTTTGTTGATTCGCATCGGTGTGGGAGAATTACGCCCGGTTGAGGTGGTTTTTATCCGCACGGCCATTGCTGCCGTCGGCTTATCGGCAGTGATCGCCTTCCGGCGCGTGCGGGTGCCAACCGATTGGGCGAACATCCGCGCGCTGATTATCATCGGCCTGGGTAATGTCGTCGCACCATTCATTCTCATTAGTTGGGGAGAGCAGCATATCTCAAGCGGAATGGCCGCCGTATTGCAATCGACAGCCGCCCTGTTTACGCTGGTGATCGCCCATTTTGCCTTTGACGATGAGCGCATGAGCATTCCCAAAGTCGCGGGTTTAATCGTCGGCTTTATCGGCGTGGTCGTGCTTTTCAGCACCGAAATCAACCTGGGGGGCGGTGAAAGTGCTGCCAGCGCGGATAGTGGTATAAGCCTCAGCCTGTTAGGCCAGTTGGCGATTGTGGTTGCGTCGCTCTTCTATGCAACCTTCAGCACTTACAGCCGCACAATCATCAAGGGGAAAGTTGAGCCGATTGTCATGGCCGCTGGCACGATGATTACCGGCGCAATTGCGACTGCACCGCTGACTTTCCTCACCGAAGGCGGTTTTACACCATTCAATCAGGCCATCTCGCCGGATGTGATCAATGCGATGGTCGTTCTCGGCGCTTTAAATACCTTTGTGGCGTACCTGTTTTACTACTTTATCGTGCGCGAATTGGGTGCATCCAAAGCGTCAATGGTCACTTATATCGTGCCGATTGTAGGGCTGGTGCTGGGGGCGGTGTTCTTGCAGGAAGAAGTCGGCCCCACCCTGATCTTCGGCGCAGGGCTGATCTTCACCGGCATTGCCATCGTTAATTTGTGGCGCCGTCCACAGCAGGCCAAAGGCATCCAGCAGCCGATTGTGGAAAGTACGCCTGTCCGCGAAAGCTGAGCCAACCCGTCAATCAGGGCATCACCTGGCAGTTCCCCCATCTGGATGATCTGCGCTTTATGCATGCGGCTTATGTGCAGCATGCATTTAAGCCCATGAATTTTATACCAATTAATTCTAAATCTATTGACACACAATTCTTTTGTGTGCTATATTGTAAACATGAAGTTGTGAATACAACTCAAACAATCATTCATCATCATTATCTCTAGGAGCTATCATTATGTTGTACATGCCTCGTGAAGAAGGTCAGGGTCTGGTCGAATACGCGCTCATTCTGGTTCTGGTTGCCGTCGTGGTAATCGTGATCCTGGCACTGCTTGGGCCAGCCGTTGGTAACATTTTCTCCAATATCGTCAACGCCCTGTAATTTTGACGTTGCCACTTGTGAAGAGGCCATCTCCGGATGGCCTCTTTGCTTTTATACAGTTGCCCCATTTATAATTAACCTCTGAAAAACTCACTTCATTTTGTGAACCTTCTGGTTAAAGTTAATCATGCCGCAGCAGCAACCCGTCGATCAGGGCATCACCTGGCAGTTTCCCCATCTGGATGATCTGCGCTTCATGCGTGCTGTCTACGTCCAGCATGCCTTTAAGCCCCACGCACACGATTATTTCGTGCTGGGGATTATCGAAGATGGCGTACAATCCTTCACCCACGAGCGCGAGCGCTTTATCACCACCCCCGGCAAGCTGATTATCATCAATCCGGGGGAAATTCACACAGGTGAAGCGGCCATCAAAGACGGATTTGTCTATCGTTCACTGTACCCCACGGCTGATCTGATGAAGCGCATAGCCGGGGAATTTAAAGTGAAGTCGAATGATCTGCCGCATTTTCCCGGCGGAACGGTTCAGGATGACCGCCTGTTCCGCTGGATGCGACACTTACATCATCTGAGTGAATATCCGGCGTCATCGCTGGAAATAGAAGAACGCCTGACCGCCTTTCTGGTGGAACTGATCAATCGCTATGCGGTCAGGCAGCTTATTCTGCCAGAGTATCAGAGTGCGCATCAGGCGGTGCTGCAAGTGCGCGATTATCTGGAAGCGCATTACGATCAGAACGTAACCTTATCCGATCTGGCGAATCTGGTGTATATCACACCTTATCATCTGGCGCGATTATTCAGCCAGCAGATCGGCATCCCCCCACACAAATACCTCGAAAACGTCCGCATCCGTCACGCCGAACGCTTATTGCAGGCTGGCATCAGTATTGCTGATGTGGCCTACGCCACCGGCTTCTCCAGCCAGAGCCATCTGACACGCACTTTCAAGCGCTTCATTGGCACCACGCCCGGTGAATTTCTGCAACAGCGCAAGATTGTATAAGACAATCGCCTTTTCAGGCCGTATGCTAATCAGCAAAACGATACCTGAGAGGATATACCGATGTCGATGACGTTTGATACCAAGATTGCGATTGTCCTGCGCGATGATCTCGAAAGCTGGCAGCGGCTGAATGTGACCGCGTTTATTGCCAGTGCGTTGGCCGCATATTACCCTGATGCGATTGGGGAAAATTACCGCGATGCGTCGGGTAATGACTACATGCCGATGATGATCCAGCCCATGATGATTTATCAGGCCAATGCGGATGGCATCCGCAAAGCCTATTCACGCGCCATGAATCAGGAGGTGCAGTTAGCAATTTTCACGAAAGACCTGTTCGCCACCCAGAACGACATTGATAACCGCGCCGCCATAGCGGACAAATCTGCTGAAGCGCTTGATCTGGTGGGGATAGCCATGCGCGATATGAAAAAGACCGTTGATAAAGTCATCAAAGGTCTGAAATTACACCCGTAGTTGATTTAGCTATTCTGCCAGATGTGTTGAAGCGATTGATAACTGAGCAGCACAATCCCCTCCTGCTGAATAATCTCGCGGGCTTCTGGTGACATGAGGAAATCGAAGTCCGCCTGACGCACTTCTGGCCCCAGTGCCTCAATAGCCCGCGACTCAGCATTATCCAGGCCGGGATGCACCGCCCACTCGCTTAAGCCAACCGGTAAATCACGCAGTAGCTGCGCATAACGGGCGGCCTTGTCCACTGTACCCAGCCCATAACTATCTAGAAAATCATAATCGTTGCAGGGCAGACCCTGACTCTGCACTTTTTCGATCCACGGGCGTTCCGCAACGCGCATGGCGAGTCCATATTCCTGCGCCAGCCTGAGCATCAGCGCGAAAACAGCAGGCCCACCCCCATGCCGCAGACAGTGCCAATCCACATGCGTTGGTTTGAGATCAGCCGCCAGCACCATTTCGATCTGCGCTCTGAATTCCATCTCTAACTCAGCCAGATTGACCTGAGCCAGAAATTCGGCCATACGCTCGAAGTTATAGAAATAGCCGGTTTCGTCCACCAGAGAAGGCACCTTATCTTTAGGGATAACTGGCCCCCAGCGATAGTGCGGCGCTTCACAAATGACGGTCAGATGCACCCCGAAGGAGATGTCGGGGTTTTCGCGCAGCAGATGCATGGTATGTCCAGCCCAGGCGCAGGGAGTCATCAGAGTGGTGGACGTGACAACACCTTCTTTAAGGGCCTGAAAAATAGCCGCGTTGACCGCATGACAGATGCCGAAATCATCCGCGTTGATAATCAGCAGACGTGCGTCATCAGGATAGCCTAAGAGTCTGTTAGTCTGAGTCATGTTGGGGATTCCTTCGTAAGTCAATTTGAGTTATGAAATTTAAGTTGAGGTTTAGAAAAAGAGTTGCAAAGAAAGGGGATAGTGGGGGACTGCGGAAAGGGAAAGGGGAAGAATGGGAAATAAAAAGAGAGCGCGACTAAGAAGAAAAGGTAGTGTTGGCAACGGCGTACTCTCCCACCTCGTCTCCAAGGCAGTACCATCCGCGCTCGTGAGCTTAACGACCGGGTTCGGAATGGGACCGGGTGGACCCTCAC
>JBBSQD010000243.1:0-9941 GCA_038258185.1 Aggregatilineales bacterium
ATAATTTTCGTTTGCGACTTAATCCGTGGCCTGATTATCAATAAATCTTGATAAACTCTTATGTATCACTCTCTTTACCATTATAGCGCGTGATTTTAGCGTTTGTGCGAGATTTACCCCAACAGCACAGGTAGCGACTTATACTGATGAAAACCGGGACGCACCGCCAGCTCCAACTCGCTGGGATCAACCGCCAATTGCAAATTAGGATTGCGTTCCAACAACGCCTTGAGCGCAACTTTCGTCTCTATCCGCGCCAACGGCGCACCGAGACAGTAGTGAATGCCCATCCCAAAGCCAAGATGACGGTTTTTCTCACGGGTAATGTCCAAACTTTTCTGGATTCTCAAACACGTCAGGATCGTGATTGGCAGAACCTACCAGCGGCATGACTGTCGCTCCCTTCGGAATTGTCACCCCGCCTATCGTCACATCCTCGCTTGTATACTCTGGCTTCGTTGATTATATTGAGCCGTTGTAGCGCAGCACCTCTTCAACCGCCGAATCCATCAGCTCAGGATTTTCGCGCAGGAGTGCCATCTGGTCAAGGTTTGTCAACAGGGCGTAGGTCGCGTTGGTGATCAAGCCATACGTCGTTTCATGTCCTGCAACGATGAGGAAAAATACCATCGCAATGAGCTCATTTTCTGTGAGGCGTGTCCCTTCATCTTCCGCTTCGATCAAGGCCATCAAAATGTCATCGGCAGGGTTTAGCCGCTTGCTTGCAACGATTTGTGTATAGCTCAGCTCACCAGGATAGCACCAACAATCGCCAGCGGGATGCAGAGAATTTGTAAAGGGATGAAGACGATCAGGGCCAGAATATTTCTCATTGATTTTTCCTAACGTGTGATGGGGTTCATTGTTGAAATCGGTTTCAACTTTTTACGATTTTTCGGCAAAGACCATGCGCTCGATTTGCATGGACGTAAGTTCCCGCCCAGTTGGCTTCACATACCGATTTCCCAGCTCTTCGTAGCGCACATCCTCGATTAAGCGCCAACCGTACTCGCTGAGGAAATCTGCCAATTGAGCGGGGTCAAAGCCAAAATGCCAGATGTCAGCGACTCGCTTATGAAACTTTTCCTGCCCATAAAAATTTTCACCTTCGACATAATCTTTGAGCACGTAGGTGAAAGCCAAGCGGCTGCCGGCAGGCGCTTTGGCAAAGAAGTCAAACATCTTGCGAACGGCCGACTCAGTTAGATACTGTGAAACAGCTTCCCAGATGAAGAAGGTTTTATCTTCTCCTGCATAGCCCTGTTCATTCAGCACATCATCTATCGTCTGTTCCATGAAATTCATGGAGACCAATTTCACGTTATTGGGTATTGCGCCCAACACTTTTTGGAGCCGCTGGCGTTTGGCGTCAATATTCACGGCTTGATCGACTTCCCACGCGGGGATATTCTGCAAGGCAGGCAGTCGGTAGAGGCGCGTATCATACCCCGCTCCGAGGTTGACCACCGCATTAATTTGTTGCTCCGCAACCGCCTCGACAAGCCGATCATCAATATAGCGCTTGCGCACAAGGAAGCCACTCCATCCACCCTGAATCGCTTTTTCTGTGAAACTCACCATCCAATTTCGTAATGCAGGTATCCGCGTCATAGTGACCATGAACCGATTGGAACCCGATAGAATGTGGGGCGCAAGGCTATCCTCAATAATGCGCTGTTCGGCGGGGAAATGTTGTTCCACCGCCACGATAAATGTGGGGGCGTAGCCTGTTTGCGCCGCACCGCTTGTGTCAAAAGTCTCGTTTGCATGGGTCATAGGGTTCTCCTCAGTCATTTACCGCTTTCTTGGCACAACTTCCTGAAACTTGCCGCTATCGCCGAGCTTTGGTGCTTGATGGCTCTTGTGAATGACCGCATCCGCTATGCCATTGGCACGCAGTAAATCCAGAACATCAGCAGTAATCTTGTCAAAAACAGCAGCGGCATCTCCACCCGATCTGATTTCTGCCCGGACCTCGAATGCCCTTTCTCCCGTTTGCACCAACTGAATCCGTGAAGCCTGCTCATGCTCCAGATCGAAAACCAAGGCAGATACTGCAACGTCGCCAATGTGCAGGATGGTCGCCTGACGCCCCTCGACTCGATAACTGCGGAAGGGTGAACCGCACGGGCAGGGATCGGTGTAGAATCGAACCCGATCACCCATTTTATAGCGGATAAAGGGCTGCACATCATTGGCAAGATAGGTCAATAGCACAGCATCAGAAAGAACGCCATCAGCGACAGGTTGCTCATGTTCATCTACCGCCTCCAGGACGACCCAGTCCTCATTGAGATGGAAACGTCCCTGGCTGCATTCCTTTCCCAGCAACACACATTCTGAGCTTGAATACGCAGTTGAGAGAAAAATGTCAGGAAATACAGTTAGCACTCGCTGTCGTAGTTCTGCAGTGAGTGTCTCTCCGCTCAGGCTTAAAGATATGGGGTTGATATGGAGCCGTCCCGCTTCTTTTTCGCGGATGAGCAGGGTTAGCACACTTGGATAGGTTCTAATCGCCGGTACATTTCCAAACGCATTCAGTTGCGCTACGATGTCTTCTATCGGTTCTTCAGCCGAAATGAAAGCGAAGTTTGAAGGGCCATTATTGAGATTTCGCATTAGCTGGGTCATGGTGTTACCGGCAAAATGCCCGTTTCCACCGGTAATCGCCACGGAGACGCCAGTTTCATTTTTCAATTTGTCGGACAGTTTTTGGAGTTTTGCTCTTTGGGCTTCATCCGTCCGTGCCGCTTCAACTCCCTGGGGTAATTCAAACAGTGCATACATAGAACTTGCGACAACGAGCGGTTCGCCCGATGTTCCTGATGTCCGATAAATCAGGTAATCATTGATCGGAACGCCAAGGTTGTTCATGTCTTCCATATGTTCAAGCGCCCGCGCCCGAGTCAGGGTTCGATCTGTCAGCCACCTGTCAAATTGAGCCATGAGTTCCGGCTTATGCGTGATGGGCAAATCTTGCAGTTGAACCATGTCCGATGGGGGCACATGTTCATAGAGCTCTGCAAACAGCGGGGATTCCTGCCTGGCCTTTTCCACCAAGCGACGCAGATTGCGGAGTTGCTGGGCTTCGATTTCTTTGCGTCCGCCCATGTGCCTGCTTGGCGGTTGAAGAAATTTCCCTGATCTTTTGGTAGTCGATATTCATTTTCCATCTCCTGCGTTGTAAAAAGCGCCTCCCTGCGAATACCCGTTTAGCTTGCGTGTATCTTGATCGCCCCCAGGTTAAGCAACCGATCATCAACATTCGCGATACCAATCGCATACTTTTCCTGATTGGCAAAAGTGCCGTGCCCGTCGCCCCCGCCAGTGATGAGTAGTCCATGCGCTTTGGCATAGTCGCGCAGTGCGGTTGCCGTCTCTGGGCTGTGGCTGGCACTAAACCCCTCCAAGCCATCGATCCCCAGCGCCACCAGGTGCTCGAGATCTTCGATCAGCGTATCGGGATTGCGTAGATAGCCACCAGCGATAATGGCATAGCCACCCGCTTCATGAATAATGTCGATGACTTCTTCGACCGGGCGAAATGCTGCGTTTCCCATAATTTCCATGAGCTGGTCTCGATTTTTTAGAGACCACTGCACGCTGGCGTCGTCTCCCCCGTCTAGTCCCTTCGCGTAGAGATAGTTGTTGAACTTGAATCCGCCGAGTTCGGGGTTTTTCTTGTAGTTGATGTATTCATCTACCGATAACTCTGGATGATCGTTCGCCATGAACGTAAGCATCTGCAAGCCAACCGCGTCCCAGTTCGCCTGATTCTCCTGAAATAACGTTTGCAGACGTTTATTCTGCGGGTCACAATCATACGCCAGCAAGCGAAACAGACTGTTCTTACGGCTGGCGCTGACCTGAGCGCCTTTGATGTACGTCACGCCATATTTTTTGGCGAGGTCATCTAATTCTTGATACGCATCCATTGTGTCGTCATCGGTGAAAGAGATGAATGTGATACCCTTTGAAAGAGCTTCCTGGATGGCTTCTTCGGGGGTTTGCGTACCTGAAGAATAGCGGGAATGAATGTGTAGATCGGTTGTCACGATTAGGTCTCCTTTTGATGTGGTATGAATTGCCAAGAGACGCTCTGCTGTGGAACGCCTCTTGGCGGGTTTCGTCCATATGTTTAGGCTGGTTCTAAAAGCCGCACGATGCCATTGCTGCCATCCACCTCAATCAGTGCGCCATCAGGGATATTGTCTACAGCACTTTCAACACCAGAGACACAGGGCAAGCCGTATTCACGGGCGATGACCGCGCCGTGTTGCAGTGCGCCGCCGATTTCCAGCACCACGCCGCTGGCGTTCATAAAGAGCGGTGTCCAACCGGGATCGGTGGCCCGCGTGACCAGAATCTCGCCCTTGTTGAGTGGTTTTTCATAGGGCGAGTGCAAGACGTTGGCAATGCCACGAATAACGCCAGGGGCAACCGCTTGGCCTACCAATTCGCCTTCTTTCGCAGGCTTCTGTGGGGCGCGTATAATCCGGCCGCGAGAATTCATGATACGGGGCCAATTGTTCACCTGTGCCTGTTTTTCGCGGGGGGCAAGATTCTTGGCGATGATAGAACGAATATCCAGTGTACTATTTTGTTGGGCTTGGGTCAGTTGACTCACGTTTAAGTCAAACACCTGTTTTTTGTCGTCCAAGCGACCTTGTGCAACGAACTGTTCCCCCAATTGCAAGGCCCGCTGGCGCATGAGGTCAAGCGTGATGATAAAGAAGTACTTGGGCATTTCACGGTAGCCCAGATTGTAGTGCAGGGCTGATTGCTTCTTGAAAAAGTTGCCCTTGCCCTTTTTGGTGGCAAGTGCCAGCAATTGATCGTAGGCATCTTGGCGACGTTGAGCGACTTTAGCCAGCAGGTCGCTGTGAATGTCCATCGCTTTGAGTTGGTTGAAGAATGCTGGCACATTTTCATGGGCGCGTTCGGTCGCGATGTCGATCTCACGAATGCCACGACAGCCGAAGCGATCCATATAGTGGTCAAATGCCGTCTGGAATTCAGGTGAAAATTGTTTGTTGGCAAGTTTCGTGGCAAATGCTTCACCCGTTGCCGTCTCTTGCACTTCGGGATATTGTGCCAGGTCAAACATCAAATGTCCCATTTCTGAGGTGGGATTGCCATTGAGATCAATGTTTAAGGCGACCAACAAATCGTCAACATTGTCTCCCTTAAACAGACGCTTCATCCGTGCCTGCCCCACCACAGCGGGAAGCATCACACTCGAAATGTGAGTCATCTGACCGGCAAAGAGCGCATTGAGTTGCGCAACTAAATTGCTGAATGGTATATCTTGCGTTGCCAATTCTTTGGAGGCTGCAACATCTTCCTCAAATTGCGCCACATACTTTTGCTCAGCCTTGCTCTGGTTAAACATACCGGAAATGAAAGGCATAATCATAAGCCCTACCGTTTTCGCGGTTCCCGACTTCATACCCCGCATCGCTGGGGGTGTTTCGGCTGGGACATACGATTCCAGGTCGAGGGATGCAATCGCGTCACGGGTCGGCTCGTCATAAGCACTAAGCATCCGAGATGTTGTCCCTGTACCAAGACCTGCCATCAAATTCGATAGGTTCAAATATTGACGACCTTCACTGTTGATGACGCCCCCTTCCATGCCTGCATCAAACAAGCCGCGATCCCCTTTGATGGCTTCCACCATCTTGCCCCAGGTTTCGTTCCCCAAAACCGAAAGTGAGTCCTGAAATCCCTGTGTCAGGACGATCATATCCAGGTAGAGGTATTTTTCGGCTCCCGGTTTGGTAATCATCATTGCTGGCAGCGGCACGTAGGTCGTGATGGGACGCGCTTGCAAAAGGTAGAGTTCGCCATCGGCATAGGCCCATTCGATGTCCATCGGCAGCTTGTAATGGGTTTCAACATTGGTGACGAGTTTGGTCACAGCGCTAACCTGTGCATCGGTCAACGACGCGGCGTTGGGATCATCCAGGGTTGACTCCTCCATGCCGCCGCCGTTTTTGCTGACCAGCACATATTCTTTGCTCGCCAACTGCTTTTCAATAATCTGGTTGGTGACTTTGTTGACCACAAAGCTGTCGGGTGTGACCAGCCCAGAGACAATCGATTCACCGAGACCGAAGTTGCTGTTGATGATCGCTTCGTCGTAATCGTTGTTGTTGGGGTTGAGTGAGAAGGCAACGCCGCTCACATCGGAGGCGATTTGCTTCTGCACGACGACGGCTAGACTGACGTCATCGGGGGCGATGGCTTGTTTGAGGCGGTAGGTGATGGCGCGGGCTGTCCATAGGCTGGCCCAACATTCTCTAACGGCCGTTAACAACCCCTCCTTCCCCTGCACATTCAAGTACGTTTCTTGCTGTCCGGCAAAGCTGGCATCAATTAAATCTTCGGCCGTGGCAGAGGAGCGCACGGCAACCGAGACTTCTCCCAAGCCATCATTCGCCGCCAATAATTCATCGGCAACATCACCCGGCATCTCTCGACTTAGAAACAACTGCTTAATCTTTTTTGAGGCAACTTCGCTTGTTTGCGGATCGTCTGCGGAAACGGTGTGGGCTAAATCGACGATCTGTTGTTGCAAACCGTGTGCTTGCACGAAGGCGTCATAAGCGCCCGTGGTCAGGACAAAGCCACCCGGCACGGGAAAGCCAGCGGCGGTCATTTCGCCGAGGTTGGCACCTTTGCCACCGGCGCGCGTGATGTCGGTTTTGTTCAGCTGTGAGAATGAACGTGTGTACGTCATGATAGATTTCCTTTGTGCTTATTCAGGTCTTCAAGGGCTGCGGTTTGTCGAAGCCCACCTGCATACGTCGCAATCATTGTAGCAATTGGAAACCACATCCACATCCCCCCTTCCGATGAATTGGGGCGATGAATTGCCAGCAAAAGAGCGTAAAAGCAGTAAAAATCACCCGGCCACATCCTCGCTACCGATGAATTATCAGCAAAAAGATGTGAAAGCAATAAAAACTACTCGACCAATCGTTCGGCCCATGTCGCCGCCGCATCACTCCCGCTTCGCTGCGCGCCGCCAGCGTTGTATCAGCCATAGCACCAGCCCGATCACTGCGCCAGCTGCCAGAACCGGCAGCGCCTTGTTGTGCCCGCCTGAAGCGGTGGCAGCGGAAACTGCTGGCTGCACATCTGCGGCGTCGTCTTCGTCGAGCAGCGTCACCGTGCCAGCATCGCCATCCACCACAAGCATCATGCCTGATGTGATCCGCTCGGTAGCGACACCCGTACCCATGACCGCTGGGATGCCGTACTCGCGCGCCACGATCGAGCCATGCGCCAGCGCGCCACCTACGTCCGTGACCAGGCCCTTCGCCTGCGAAAAGAGCGGCGTCCAAGCCGGTGTCGTCGTCGTGCAAACCAGGATTGTGCCGGGCTTCATCTGGTCGAACGCTTCGATGGAACGGATGACACTCGCAGGGGCAGTGACGCGCCCCGTGCTGACGGCATAGCCATGCAAAACCGGCCTCTCATTATCTGCATCAGTCGGTGTCGGATCTAATATCGACAGGTCAAGTGGCCCTATTTTCAGCCTGGATCGCTCTGGGACTGTGGGAAGTGGCGTGAGCAGTTTTCGGGCTTCGCGCAAGGCGCGGCGCTCCTGCACCAGTTGCAGATACTCCAGGATGCCCTGCCCGTTGGCGCGGGCTTCAATCGCGGCGGTAATTTCGCGGCTGTCCAGGTAGTAGATGTCATCAGGCTGGGCAAGGCTGCCAGCATCAGTCAGGCGATGCCCCAATGCAGCGGCCAACGTGCGTACCGTCGGCCAGGCCGCGCCCATGTAAAACATGACCTGTTCGCGGTAGGGTGCATAATGCTTCATCCATTCCCACACCCAGCCGAACAGCCGCCGCGACAGCGGATTGAGCGCCTGCATGGTCTGTTCAACCAGTGCATCCCGCTGGGCGGCCATTCTGGCTTGCCGCGTTCGCGCATCCAGATCGGGAGCACGTTCAACCAGCGCCTTCAGACTCAACAACACAGGCAGCGGGTCTTCATTCTGCGTGGGATCAACAAAATCAAGGTTGTAGATTTGGTGTCCGTATGCCGCAAAATAGTCGTGGATTCTGTCCAGCACAGGCTGCCCAGCAGGATGCTCGGCCAACGCCCCGATCAACTGATTCGCCGCTGTGTTGAGGGCCAGTTCGCGCAGTTCTGCCGACGCGCGAATCGTGTTGGCAATGCGTTCCATGTCAGCCTGAGCATCCAGTGCTTTCGAGTCGAAGCCACGCAGAAACGATGCGCTGACCGGGCGCGGCTCCGGCAACGCAGATCGGATCAGCGGAGACTTCAAAAGCCGGTCAAAGACCGAGTCCATAATACGTGAGAGACCCAGATTCGCCGCTGACCCGAACCAGTAATGGCTGTCCGCAGCGGCCATCTCACTGATCCCGCGCAGTAGTTCTTCGTCGGTTGCCGCAACCAGGTCAATCGCCCCCCAACGCGCGATAAGGGCCTGGTATGCGGGCAATACCAGCCCATCCCAGTCGAAAGCAGGCACTTTGGAAAATTTGTAAATACGAGCATATATCTTTAAGATCGCCCACACATTCTTGCTGTTCATCTTGTAACTGCCGGTCGTATATGCATAGCCGTTGATGGCACCGGCAAATCCATGGGGCATTATGGCGTTGAGCTGTATACTAACGCCGCCAATCTCGCCCATCGTATCCAGTAATCTATCCAAAGTTTGCCCCATGCCTTTACGCAGATATACGTCTTCAAACAGTGGCGAAAGCGGCTCCGGCATGTGTTCGACAATCTGGCGGCGCGCCCAGATCGTGTTGGGCGCAATCGGCTCCCAGATTACATTTTGCAATGGGACCGGCTTTGGTTCGGGCAAGGATGTGATGGGCCCGGCCTGCAAAATAGCGATCTCGCCGTCAGCGATGGCCCATTCAATATCTTGCGGCATGCCATAATGCACCTCAATCTGCGCTCCAATGCGCGCCAGTTGCAGCGCCGTTGCATCGTTCAACACCGCTTGATCTTGCTGCGTCGGGGGATAGATTGTTCTTCCGTTCCGTTGGCAGTGCGCGCGGTCATCACCGTTTTGGTGGCTGTTTCGCGGGATACAATGCGCCAGTCGGCTGTATCTACCACCACGCTATCGGGCGTGACCTGCCCGCTGACCATTGCCTCGCCCAGCCCCCAGGTCGCGTTGATCAGCGCCTGCCCGCGCTGCCCGTTGAGCGGATTGGCGGTAAACAAAACACCAGCGCAGTCGGCGGGAATGAGTTGCTGCACCACAACCGCCAGGCTAACATCTGCCGGGTCTATGTTCTGGCGCAGCCGGTACGCCATGGCACGCGCCGTCCATAGGCTGGCCCAGCACTGTTTCACCGCATGAAGCAGCGCATCGTCACCCTGCACGTTGAGGTAGCTCTCCTGCTGTCCGGCGAAGGAGGCCGTGGGCAAATCTTCTGCGGTCGCGGACGAGCGCACCGCCACCGCATACCCGTTGTTGTACATTAATTGCTGATAGCTCTGCGTTATCTCTGTTGCTATGTCAGCGGGAACCGCGCCCTGTGCAAACAGCGCCCTGATCTGCTGCGAGGCAACCTCAAACGTGGATGGGGCATCCGCCTGGGTCTGCGTCGCCAAGCTGATAATCTGCGCCTGCAATTGATTGGCCGCTACAAACGCATCATACGCCTCGGTGGTCAGCACAAAGCCCGGCGGCACCGGAAAGCCCGCTGCCGTCAACTCGCCCAGGTTGGCACCTTTGCCGCCTGCGCGCGCGATGTCGGTTTTGTTCAGCTGTGAGAATGAACGTGTGTACGTCATGAGTCGTCTCCTTTGGACTATCATATAATTCTGTGTCTTGTATCGTGTGCCACGTAAGAACACAGCCATTCACATCGAGAACGGCACGCCCGTCAGTTCTTCCGACTCGGCCCACAAACGCCGTGCTGTCGCCATGTCGTATG
>JBBSQD010000244.1:0-9911 GCA_038258185.1 Aggregatilineales bacterium
CAATCGGGCTGGGGGTAAAAGTGGATGTCGCCGCTTCCGATGTATGGGTCGGTGGTTCGGTGGTCGCCGTGGGCGGGACATCCGTCGCTGTCGGCGGAATCGATGTTTCAGTCGGCAGGGTGGTAGAGGTGGCTGTTGGCGCGATAGAGGTTTCATGCTCCGAAGTGACCGCCAGAGCCACCTGGGTTCCCTGAACGTCTGCCGCCCATTCGGGGGTCGCTACCGTACCACAGGCTGCCAGCAGTACAGCCGCGATACCGAGTAAAATTGTATTGCGAATCATAGCTAAAATACGCCTCTCTGTGGATCTTGCTCTATTGTGAAGTCGTGAACAATACCCTAAGTATAACCCATCCCCAGTTTGCAGGAAACTACCAGACAGAATTTTTTCGGCATTTCTCACGTCAGCATAATTTTAGAACAGATTTTGCGTTAAATATGATTTTTTATGCCAGATTGCACAGGTCATAAGCCGCCTGAAGCGCTTTGATGGGATCGCCCTTCGGGATAAATTCCTGACCCAGATAACCCTCATAACCCGTGTCAATGATGGCCTGCACAATCGGCGGGTAATAGATTTCCTGGCTGTCATCGAGATCATTGCGCCCCGGATTACCCGCGGTGTGGTAATGTCCAAAATAAGCGTGACTGGCTTCAATCGTGCGGATCAGATCGCCTTCCATGATCTGCATGTGGTAAATGTCGTATAGCAGGCGTACCTGTGGTGAGTCGACCATCTTCATAACTTTGACGCCCCAGTCGGTGTGGTCGCACTGGTAATCCGGATGGTCAACCTTGCTGTTGAGCAGTTCCAGAACCAGCGTGACCCCGGCACTTTCGGCCAGTGGGGCGATCTTGCGCAGATTTTCGGCAGTGATCTCCGCGCCAACGACATCATCCAGACCGGCGCGACTGCCACTGAAGCAGATGAGATTGGGGATGCCCCACTTCACTGCCAGTTCGAGATTGGCTTCAATCTCGCCTTTGATACGCCCCAACGCACCGCGCCGGTTCAGACCGTCGATAATCGTGCCGTGGCCGCCAATGGCGGCAATCGCCATGCCATGATCTTTAATGAGCGGCCAGTGCTTCTGGTCAACCAGTTCAATTGCGGCATAACCGATCTCCGCAGCGGCCTTGACCAGTGCTTCCGGCGCAACCCCTTTATCCGCAAAACACCACCAGCAAATCGATTGTTTAATGGGCATAATGAATAACTTTCCTGTGATTTTTAGTGTTCCGTTAATTAATCTGGTACGGACACGGCATCCCAAAGGGAGGCTAACGCACTGCCGTGTCCGTACAATAAATCTAATCGGGTTGTAGGGACAGCCTTTTGGCTGTCCGTGATGAAAATACCGCTGTTAAAACCCTGTAGTCTCCGGCCTGCGGTAATGAATCACCCGCTGCAAAGCCTTGAGTTCGTAAGGCCAGTCATAATATTCAAAGCGATACCGCCACCCACTGAGCACACGCAGCAGTTCGCGCCAATGCCCTTGCAGCCGCATGTCGGTTACGGTGGGGTAATAGGCGTTGATGACCGACTCGAAATTGCGGACGCGCCGGCGGGTGGAGTCCTTAAACCAGGGTGTGCTGGGATCACGACGCATCGAGAATTTCGCCCATTCCGGGCTGGCCCACTCATCAAGCGTTTCCGGGAAGCGGAAGCCGAGCTTGGTCGCTTCGTCCAGCAGGATGCTGCCTTCCTGTGGGACGGGGGTGTAAATGTACAATACCAGTTCCGTCGCGGGGTTGATCTGTTTGAGCTTGCGGATAAAGCTGATGGTCGATTCAATATCGGCGGCGGGGTCGGGCGGATTGCCTAATACAAACGATAGTTCCGGCACGATATTGTAATGCTTCATGCGCTCGACCAGCGCCAGCGTCATATTCACGCTGGATTTGCCGCCTTTGTTCATGCGCTTGAGGGTTTCGTCACTGCCGCTTTCCGCCCCCATAAAGATCATTTTGGCACCGCTGCGCTGCATCTTCTCCCAGGTATCGTCACTGTAACTCATCAGCGTATCGACGCGTCCCAGCCCCCACCAGCTAATACCTTTACCAGTGATGCGCTCGGCAAATTCAGCGGTGCGATCCTGCTTGACGAAGAAATCCATATCATGAAATTCAAGGCCGTTGATGTGCCAGTTATCCTGCATATAGGTCACGATATCTGCGACCCTCTCGGCACTTTCAGGGAGCCAGCGCTTGTTCGCCAGCGCGACCACCGCGCAAAAATTACAGCTAAAGGGGCAGCCAAATGAGGTGTTGTGATTGAGGACGCGTGTACCGAGATAACTGTTGCCGACATATTTGCTGACATCAATGCGATCATAGGGGAACCACGGCAGGTTATCCATCGGCACATAGGGAGCACGTGGATTAATCTCAATCGCGCCATTTTTGCGATGTCCCAATGACGGGATATCATGCAATGCGCCACCGCCATGCAGCGCATCAACAAATTGTCGGAAAGGGGCTTCTCCCTGTCCCTGAATGGTGTAATCGACAAAGTCACTGCCGAGAATGACTTCACTGTGCTGAGTGGGGAAATAACCGCCCCACAAAATGGTCAGGCCGGGCAGGGCAGCTTTCACCTGTTTACAGACGGGGACAGCCTGCCGCAACTGCGGCCCCGGCATGACAGTGACCGCTAATAATTTCGCTTTGGTCTGCTGGGCGCGTTCAATGATCTGCGCCGCGGGGTCGTCCACTAAATTGCCGTCGATAAATTCCACGTCATAATCTTCAGCGATCACTGCCGCGACCGACATGATCGAGAGCGGCAGGCGTTGTTTACCTTTGGATGTGCTGACCGGGTTATAAAATAAGACTGTATTGCGCATCGTTTCCCTCTGCTTACGGTTTCATGAATACCGTGATTATTGTGACCGTTAAAAGATCAGTACGCAAGCGATGCCCTTTTCAGATTTTTCCGATGAGAATCACTATATTGTTCAGATATGATTGAATGTACAATGACAAAACCTACCACATTACCGTATGTAACTATATTAACGGATAGAGGTTACTGTGAACGGATCGCGTCACAGACTAAGTTCATTTGAGTATAAGGCCAATGCGGGCAGTGATGATCCGCAGCGCCTGACCGTGGAAACGGTAGATAATCATGTGTATTTTTATGCGGACGTGGACAGTGATCGCTGTCTGGCGCTGATGCGCGCCATCCGCGAGACGGACGCTGACCTGCGCTCCGAGCATCTTTCGCGCGGTCTGGATGGCTCCCCCTATACGCCTATTTGGCTGCATATCCATTCTTATGGCGGGGATTTATTTGCCGGTTTTAGCGTGGCCGACCAGCTTTCGATGATTAAATCGCCGGTCTATGCTATTGTTGAAGGCATTTCCGCCAGCGCCGCCACGCTGATTGCCATGGTCTGCAC
The DNA here is from genome assembly GCA_038258185.1 of Aggregatilineales bacterium. Classification (GTDB taxonomy): domain Bacteria; phylum Chloroflexota; class Anaerolineae; order Aggregatilineales; family Phototrophicaceae; genus JAIOHN01. The sequence continues at coordinate 3,405 of JBBSQD010000244.1, forward strand.
CCGGCGTTATATCCTGCCCAACAGCTTTATGCTCATTCATCAACTTTCCAGCCAGATGTGGGGTACTCACGAACAGTTCAAGGATGAGATGAATTTGCAGTCCAAAGCGATGGATCGGCTGGTGGAATTTTACGCCGCCCATTCCAAAGTGGCTGCCGAGCAGATCCGCGAAATGCTGGCACACGATTTCTGGATGGATGCCGAAGCCTGCATCGAAAATGGCTTTGTGGATGAAATCCTGCGTTAATCTTCGCGAACAGGTGGCTTTCTGGTAAAGTCACCTGCCTGACTTCCCTCCCCGACTTTACTCCCATCAGATTTTTAAATTTCGTTTTTCGGTTAAAATGACGGAGACTGTTTACTACGTGAGGATGATCAATGTCAACCCAACCAGTACAAGATAAGCAAACCGTGACCCCTGATGGACAACCTATAGCCCCGCTGATTGATGGGGTCAGGCTCCGAAAAGCAGTGACTCATGCTGATGACCGCGGTACTCTAACCGAGATTTTCAGCCTTCCCTGGGGTTTTCAGGATGACCCGGTTGTCCATATCTATCAGTTTACGATTCGTCCGGGTTGGGTGAAAGGCTGGGGCGTACATCAGCAGCGTATTGACCGCGTTTTTCTCAGCCAGGGCCGGGTGAAATATGTGATGTACGACAGCCGCCCCGAATCACCCACTTATGAAATGCTTAGTGAAATCGTGATCAGTGATTATGAGCGTACCTTGCTCGTCATCCCAACCGGGGTCTATCACGCGCTGCAAAATGTGGGTGATAGCGAAGCCTTACTCATTAGCATGCCGACAGTGGCCTACACTCATGCTGACCCGGATATTTACCGCCTGCCACCGAATAATGACCTCATTCCCTATACGTTTGATGATCGCAAGCTCGGCTGGTAGGGATGGCAGACAGCCCGCCTTTAGTCACGGTTGTGATGGCGACCTACAATTGGAGCAGCGTGCTGCGTTACTCCATCCAAAGCGTGTTGTGGCAGACCTTTACCGATTTTGAACTGCTGGTGGTTGGCGATGGCTGTACCGATGATTCAGCGCAGGTGGTTGCGTCCTTCGCTGATCCGCGAGTCCACTGGCATAATCTGCCGCAAAATACTGGCGATCAGGCTGGGCCGAACAATTACGGCATTGAGCAATCGCGTGGACGCTACATTGCTTATCTGGGTCACGACGACATCTGGTTTCCCGATCATCTCCATCATATGGTGAAAACAATTCAGAGCGCGCGGGCGGATTTTGCACACGCCATTGTCGAATCGATTAGCGGCCCGCCCGACTACAAACGCCATCTGATAGGCGTTGGCGATTGGCACGGCACCCGAGATAAATATTTCTTACTGCCCAGCGGTGTGATGCACCGTCGAGAAATCTGGGACGAAATTGGCCCGTGGCGTACAGGGAAAATCATGATTCTTCAGTGTGATCTGGATTTCTTTTTACGGGCTTATCAGGCAGGGAAATGTTTTGTCAGTACGGGAAACCTGACTGTTTTGAAACCAGAAACCTCATCGCGACCAAATGCCTACCAGAAAAAGTCTACACATGAGCAGGCTGCATTCGTTCAGCATATTCTCGAAGACCCTGATTTTCGCTATCGTGAGTTACTGGCCACAGTGAACAGCCTTGCTCAGTCCAGGATGTTACAGCTACCTCGAGTAGGGTTGGATTTGAGTCTGAAGCCGGGAGAGCGTTTTAACCAGCGCCTGAGCCGGATAGGTTTAGAAACCAAAATTCTGGAGGATATTCCTTCCACGCGACCACTTTACAACGATATTGCGTTATTGCAGCTAGGGAATGAAGCAATCGATATTACGCCCTTATGGAGTCGTAAAATGCTGCTTGAAGAACAGCAATTGCCCGTCGATGGATTGCTGCTGGCAGAAGGGTGGCGCACTGTGCAGCAAAATAACTGGGGCGAGTGCTTTCGCCCAGTTCTGAACAATGCACGCTTTGTCGTCACTAATCCCACCGGGGAGTTTACACAGATTGAAATCGAGGTTGTGCCGGATGCCGGGGTGGGTGGCGGGACATTCCGCCTGCAACTGCTGGATGAGAGCAGGAATGTTATGAAGACTGTTTTGATTGATGGCCGTGAGATTGTCATTTTTGATCTGCCACTTGTTGCCAATAAAACTGCCATGTTTCAGCTCTTTACCCCGGACGGCGTGGATGATTATTCAGCCAATAATTTTATGATTTTTAGCCTGCGCTGGCACCGGGGTGAAACTGGCTCTGACCCTCATGAAGCCAGTCTGCTGCGCTTACAGCTCAAGCGTCAGCAGCACGAATTGAACGAAATGATAGTGTTTCGCTCCACCTCGGCCCGTTACTGGATTCGCCGCTTCCGCCAATGGCTGCGCGGGTATCGGGATTAAAGGTGCGGTATAATCCGGCTCATGAAACCACTAGCTGCAACTTCACTGAATACCGGCTGGATCTGCGAATATTTTGAGCTGGAACCCGCCCTCTATGAATTTATGAATGATGTAGCCGTACCTGCGCTGTCTGACTGGTCATTTGATAAGACAAAGGTGGATAACTGGGCGTGTTACCTCAAGCGGGATTTTGAGCTGGAATCAACCGAGGCCTGTATCAATTATTATCTGCTGATTGACAATGCACCCGCAGGCGCCAAAATTTACATCAGCGGCCAGGAAGTGGCGGAGTATCAACCACCGGGTATGGATGATCCGCCGTATGAGTTAGATATCACCTACTACGTGGCGCTGGGTGAAAATCAGCTTGGCTTCCGCGTGGCATGCGATGCCCTCGGTCAGTTTGATGGGGTACGCTTGCAACCTGTCCTGTGTGAATAGACACTATTTCGCCCCGGTGGATTGACGGATAACCAGCGAAGTAGGTGTGTAAATGACAATCGGTGGTTCATGCGGGTTTTCGATGCGCCTGTGAAGCTGGTTCGCCGCCAGTTTGCCGAGAAAGCGTTTATGCACATGGACAGTCGTCAGTGCAGGATAAGTCACGCTGGCATCAGGAATATTGTCAAAGCCCGTCACAGCCACATCCTCTGGAATTCGATAACCCTGCACCTGAAGCCATTGCATGGCACCCAGCGCGATCAAATCGGACAAACACATAATCGCCGTGGGTGGATTGGACAGGCTCATCAGTTTTTCCGTGCCCTCGCGCCCCATTTTCGCCGGAATACGCTCAATGGTGGCTGGGAAATCAATCAAAAGCTCAGGCGATTGATCCAGATTATTTTCTGCGATACCTTCCAGATAACCCTGTAAACGGCTATCGACCGTGTTGGTCTGATCCTGACCGCTGATGAAACCAATGCGCTTATGGCCTGATTCGGCCAGATGGCGCACCATTTGCCGCATCCCCCCCACACCATCAAACAGGATAGTGTCAATCTCTATATCAAGTTTGGTGAGTGTGGTCACCACATTGGGATGGAGCGACTGCCAGTATTGCAGCTTCTCCGCGGACAAGCCCCCGATGAATAACAACCCCTGCACCGGATGACTCTGAAAAAGCTGATTGATCTGTTCTTTGGTAATGACTTCCACAAATGTTTTGACGAAAGCCGGATGATAGCCTAGATGCTGCAACTCGCTATCGGCGCCTTCCAGCAGTTCGTTAAAAAACGGATTGCTGAATTTCCCATAGTTATAAACCAGGATAATCCCCACCTGTTTTAAGGTCTGCGCTGGTACTTTGGGTAATGCGACGCTCCCATGCTGGCGCTGGATAAAACCGGCATCGGCCAGTTCCTGCAAATCCCGGCGCATGGTGATTTCTGAGACATTAAATTCTTCCGCCAGTTCACGCGTGGAGAAAACCTGCTCTACGCCACCTGTGGTAATACGCGAAAGAAGCTGATGCTGACGTTCTTGTTTTTTCATAAATTTATACACTCAAAATGTTTAGACGCGATCTCATTTTACACAAATTGATCTTCATGATGAAACAGATCATAAAACTCATGAATTTCTTGACAAGATCAGTGAGAAATGATTAAACTCATTCTCAATATGATCGTTCGGTCAAATATTATGATCGTTTGATCATTCCATTGCAAATTCAGTTCAGGAGCGCGATGCAATAAAGTCAGGTACGTTGTGTAAAAAAGATACGTTTTCTAAATAATCAGGGAGATTAACAAATGAAAAGATTATTCTTGCTCGTTTTGTCTATCAGTTTAATTCTGGTATCCAGCTTTGCCGTCTCCGCACAGGATGACCCGGTGACCATCAGCTTTGCGACGTGGGGCAATACCACCGAAATGGACATGTTCAACGCGATGATTGAAGAATTTGAAGCGCTGCACCCGAACGTGACGGTAGAACTTCTGGAACGTCCGGCGCAGGGCTATCGTGATCAGGCCGTGGCGGAATTGGCGGCTGGTGAAGCTGCCGATGTGATCCGCTTCGGGTTTATTGGCGATGCCGCTTTCTATGCCGCAGCCGGCGGTACTGTTGACCTGACCCCCTATCTGGAAGAGGGCTTTTCTGATGATTTCTTCGAGGCCGCCTGGACGATTGCCAATTACAATGGCACCCCGTATGGTGTTCCGTTTGTGACCGATACCCACGCACTGTTCTATAATGTCGATTACATCACCCAGGCAGGTATCGAAGTCCCCCAGTCGATGGATGAATGCTGGTCTTGGGAAGAATTCAACGAAATGTCCCGGACAGTGATGGAAAATTCTGATGCGGATTATGGTCACGCCGCTCTGTGGAACGCTAAACGCTGGATGCTGTTCCTGTATGGCAATGGTGCTCAGGTGCTGACTGATGATCTCTCCGCATCCGCGATGAATTCTCAGGAGGCAATCGACACTATTGCCTGGACACAGTCGTGGTACGAGGAAGGCTTAACCCCCGGCAGCACCTCGATGAAAGCATCCGAGCAGGCCGATCAACTCTTTATTAATGGCAGCATCGGCTTCTTCATCTCCGGTAGCTGGCATCTCCCCAATTTCCGCGAAAACATGCTGAGCTATGACTGGGATGTGACGTATCTGCCCTGTACCGAAAACGGTCAGGATGCTGACCTGGGTGGTAACGGTTTCGCTGTGACCAAAGACAGCGAAAATCCGGAAATTGCCGCCGAATTTATTAAATTCATCACCAATACTGATAATATGCGTAATTTTGCATCACAGGCATTTTTTAACCCGGTGCGTTTCTCCGCGTTAGAAGGCCTTGAATACCCCGAATTTAACGAGCAGATGCTGCTGTTTGCAGAAGTCGCTGCAACCGTGAATCCGCAGCATGCAGCCGTTCAGGGCTTATCGATTTTCCCGCAGATCGCCACGATTATGGGTGACGAACTGGATCTGGCATTTGTCGCCGGACAGACCGCCGAAGATACCGCCCAGAATATTGACACCAAAATCAATGAGTTGCTGGCCGATCAGTAAAGCATTGTAAAAATATAGGTGGGGATCAATACGATCCCCACCGTTTTAGTTAAAGGTCAAAATATGCCTGAATTTATATCAGAACTAAACGAGTCGGGCGATTCGCGCGCTTTGACCATGCAGCATTGGTGGAGTGTGAATCAGCGTAAAATTATTCCCTATCTGTTTATCGCCCCCACAATGGCTATTTTCATCCTCTTTGTGCTGATTCCCATTCTGTACGCGTCGTATATGAGCTTCTTCGAATGGAATGGAATCAGTACACCGGAGTTCACTGGCCTGGATAACTATCTGAGCATTTTTAACGATTCGTTATTCTGGACATCGTTGAAGAATACCGGGTTGTATACGCTGGGAGTGGTTCCCTTCAGTATGGGATTAGGGTTGCTGGCCGCGATGGCGCTCAATCGACCCCGGTTGCCGGGGAGGGCGATCCTGCGCACGGTGTACTTTTTGCCGTTTGTGATCTCCGCTGTGGCCACCGGAACCACTGCCGGTTGGATCTTTGGCGATACCTTCGGCATCATCAACAAGATTCTGAATGCTATCGGCATGGAGCCTGTCCGCTGGTTGTCTCATCGAGACAATGCCATGATTACGGTGATTATCACTACGGTATGGATACGCATGGGTTTCTGTATGCTGATTTATCTGGCGGGTTTGCAATCAATCCCATCCGATCTGATTGAAGCCGCCCGTGTGGATGGGGCATCCCGGACTCAGCAATTTTTTCGGATTACGCTGCCGCTGCTCAGGCCTACCACTTTCCTGCTGTTGATTTTGAATATTATCTATTCCTTCGAAGCCTTTGATCTGATCTATGTGATGACCAATGGCGGCCCCGGATATACCACAACCGTTTTAACCGTGTTCATCTATAACACAGCCTTTCAGACACAGCGCTTTGGTTATGCCAGCGCCGTAGGTCTGGTATTTATGGCTATCATCATGTCGATCACGCTGGTGCAGTGGCGCTTATCGAACGAGGGGGGAAAAGTATGAACGTCGATACAGCACGCCTCAACACGAGTACAGGTCTTTCACCACAGTCTCGGGATAATCTCACAACCGGCCTGACCTGGCTTTTGCTGGTC
>JBBSQD010000245.1:0-9859 GCA_038258185.1 Aggregatilineales bacterium
GTTGCCGCACCTCCGGATGCGGCGACGTGTTGATGGCTGCTTCAAGCGTCCCAAGTTGCTCGTCTGTCAGTGTGAAATCGATTCGTCTGCTCATGCCACAATATTTTATCTTGTTGGTCGTCTTTCGAACACTGGCTTAGTGGAGTGAATAGATTGATTGGACTTGGATGGAACAGGCACAGATTGACTTTTTTGTAGGTATTCATGTGAATTTGTCCTTATTACATTGATACCCGCTTCATTCAAAATAGCTTTGGACAGTTTACTTAAGGTCATGGTGCCTGCTGCAAAATCAATGTAATGAATGCGCGTCATACCCATTGGGGGTTCGGTTGGCTGCGCCATAATGGGAATGACATTTTTTCGCAGCGTATATCGGGCATAAGCCAGTTCTTCAAGTACATAACTCTCGGATTCGTGAGGATTATCCAAATGACGATTGATGTCTGGTGAGTACAGCACGACAAAGACATCACAACGACGGATTTCGCGTTGAATTTCGCTTTCCCAACTGCGACCTGCGGCAAGGCTACGATCAGTCCAGGCGGTGATACCAGCAATACTGCTCAAAGCATCGCACAATTCAAAAGCCAGTTCACGAGTATCTTTTTTGGAATAACTGATAAAAATATGGGGCATGAGTTCATCATCATTCACACAAACGTTAGATCATTCATTATGACTTTTATAGCCTTGTACGGCAAGCTAATACGCTCCTCGTCCCGTGAAGACCACCAGCACCGTCCGCAGTACAATTTGCACATCCAGCCACAGCGAATAATGCCGGATATAGTACAGGTCGTCCTCGGTGTTTTCGAACATGGGACGCTCCGCCCGCCCATTGATCTGCCACCAGCCGGTAATGCCCTGCGGCATTTCGAAGCGTTTGCGCTGCCACCAGGCATATTTTTCCACATATTCCGGCAGTTCTGGCCGTGGCCCGACGATGCTCATCTCACCGCGCAGCACATTGATAAACTGTGGAAGTTCGTCCAGGCTGGTGCGCCGTAAAAATCGCCCCACCCGCGTCACACGTGGATCAGCCGGTTGTTTTTGCGGATGGGGCGCGTTTGGTGGGGGAGATTGCGTGTACATCGTGCGGAATTTAAGCATGTTGAAAGGGCGGCCATATTGACCCAAACGCCGCTGCTGGAAGATCGCTGCGCCAGGACTATCGAGCCGGATCGCCAGCATAATCAGCCCGAACAGCGGCCACGCTAGCAACAGAATCACCAGCGCCAGCGTGATATCAAACAGGCGTTTGACCATCATCTGCGCCGGGGACAGAATATCATAACGCACCCCGATCAGCGGGATACCGCCGAAATCTTCCGCCGACAGGTGAAAATAAGCCAGTTCGGCGTAATCCGGCGCAAGGCGGATATTGACCGGATGGGCTTGCAGGCGTTGTGTCCATTGGGCCATCTGCGCCATTGTCGTTTCATCCACGCGCCCTAAACTGATGAACACCTCATCCACCGCTTGCGCTGTAATCACCTTATCAAGATCGGCCAGATCACCCAGCACTGGCCCGACAACCGGGGCTGACGAATCGGCCTGTATATAGCCGACCAGTTTCAGGCGTGCCCAGTCATGGGCTTTCACCACCGTGCCGACCTGCCGCGCATGGGCATCCGTGCCGATAATCAGCACACGCCGCTGCTGGCTGACCGGGCTTGAGCACAGTGCGATCACGCCACGATGCAGCAGCAATCCACCGAAAATCAGCCCGATCAGATAGAGTGCCTGCAAGCGTGAATAATCGCGGTAGGTCAGGTAGATCATGCCCAGGAACAGCAGACTCGCCACCACCTGCCCGCTGATGAGGCGTCGCAGCAGCGTCCAGCGGCTGACATAGGGCCGATAGACTCCTGCCTGTGCCAGCCCAAAAATCCAGATCAGACCGGTGGCGATGAACAGCCACAACGGGGGCGACACCGCAGCCTCTGGAATCGACGCGCCTGCTGCCAGATTCAGCCGCAGCCACCATGACCCCAACAGCGCCGCCGTGACGATCAGGTTGTCTGCTGCCAGCAGTATCAGCAGATAACGCGGCCTGAGATTCCGTACCATATTTAAGCGCGGGCTTCCCGCAGCAGCGCCCACAGGAAGCGCGTGTTATAGATCACATAACGCCGCCACAAGCGCCCCGGCTCCTGTACCAGTCGGAACAACCACTCTAACCCGGAACGCTGCATCCAGCGCGGCGCCTGCGCTTTTGTCCCGGCGACAAAATCAAACGCCGCCCCTACGCCGATCAGCAGTTGTGCGTCCAAAAGCGGACGATACTGCGCCATCCAGATATCCTGCTTGGGTGACCCTAATCCTATCCAGATCACATGCGCCCCGGCGCGATTCAAGCGCTCGACGACGACGCTATCCACTGTCGCGCCAATTTCGCTCATGGGTGGCGCTTCATAACCGACGATCTCCAGCGCCGGAAAAAGTCGCCGCAAATGGGCGGTCAATTGCTCCGGCACACCGGGCAGTCCACCATAGAAATAATGTCGGATTCCGCTTCCAGCAGTCTGCTCGCATAACGCCAGCAGCATGTCCGGCCCGTAGACGCGCTCGGCCTCGGCCTGACCGCGCCGCTGCTGCACCCACACCAGCGGCATCCCATCCGCTGCGATCATAGCCGCGCCGTTTAAGGCCGCCAGCACCTGCGGATTTTCCCGCGCCTGCATGAGCGTATAGACCGGGCAGGTGCACACATAGCGTTTGCCTTCGTCGCGTGACCATTGCACCAACAGTGTGATGGCTTCCTCAAAGCGCTGTGCATCCAGCGGAACGCCTAAGATATTCATTCGCATGGGATTAGCTCCTTATCGTCCGAATTATACGGATTGTCAGCAGAAGACGCTATTTGCGTTAATATCACTCTGGAGCCGCACAGGGCGTGACCTTTTATTTCACTGCTTGACGCTCCCCGCAGCGCCCTATATGCTATTGCTTGATTTGCGCCTCATCATCCAGGAGACAAGTTCATGACCGAAGAGTCGACTCCGCATTATGCCGATATTGTGCTGGTGCCGCTGGCTAACCCTGAAACCGCCACCAGCCTGATTGATCTGGCGCTGGCGATTGCGCACCCGGAGGAGGGGCGGGTGATCGCCCTGATTGTGTCGCTGGGGGATACGGAGAATGAAAGCGAAACGATTGAGGAAATTGAGCCGCTGATCGAAAATTACACCGAGTCCGAAAAACCTGTCGAGCTGATCACCGTCAAAGCGACCAGTGTCGCCCGGGGCATTCTGGATGTGGTGCGCGAACAGGGTGTGGATCTGGTCGTGCTGGGTTTGAGCAAACCGTCCAATGGACACGTGATGATCGGCACGATTGCGGAAAGTGTCGCGGCAACTGCGCCTTGTGGGGTGTTGATTTACCGCGCAGCACGGAACCTCGATTTTAAGCATATTATTGTGCCGATGGATGGCAGCGAAGACGCACGCATCGCGGCACGGGTCGGCATTCTGATGGGGCAGTATTACGATAAGCCGGTTGAAGCGATGTATGTGCAGGACAGCTCACGTGAATACTGGGAAGGCCGTGGCCGCATTGAGGCGACTTTACACGATATCCCCGGCCAGCAAATGGTCAAGCGCACCCTGGTGACCGCCAGCAACGCGGTCAATGGGCTGCTGGCGCGGGTGGATGATGATGATTTGCTGGTGGTGGGTTTTTCTGGACGCAGCGAATGGCAGCGCTGGCTGTACGGGGATTTCTCGCTGCCGATTCTCAATCGTGCGCCGGGGCCGGTGATTCTGACCTCCCGCCCGGCAGAGCCGGAAACCGTCGCGGGGGATTATCTCAGCCGGTTGCGCGGCTGGCTGAACCCGACCCTGACCCCGGTGGAGCAGGACGATCTGGTGCGGCAGGGAGCGCAGACTGCTTCAGCCACGCTGGACTTTACCGTGCTGATGATGGTCGCGGCGGTGATCGCATCGCTGGGGCTGCTGCTCAACAGTGGCGCGGTGATTATCGGCGCGATGCTGGTGGCGCCCCTGATGTCCCCGCTGATTTCTTTCGCGACTGGCATTACTGTCGGGCGGATGGATCTGGTGCAGCGTTCTGGCCTGACCGTGGTGGAAGGTGTTCTGATCGCATTGCTGCTGTCTGGCCTGATCGGCGTTTTAAGCCCCAGCAATATCATCACCGATGAAATGGTGAATCGCGGTAATCCCAGTGTGCTGGATATGGGGGTGGCGCTGGCTTCAGGCCTGATCGGTGCCTATGCCACAGCCCGTAAGGATATTCCGGCAGCGCTGGCGGGTGTGGCGATTGCCGCCGCCTTAGTCCCGCCGATTTGTACGGTGGGGCTGGGCATTGCGGTGGGGAATCTGCCTCTGGCGCGCGGGGCATCCTTGCTGTTTGTCACCAACATTGTCTCGATCATCCTGGCGGCATGGGGGGTGTTTTTCTGGTTGGGGCTGCGTCCACGTGTGGTCGAAACCTCGCGCACCCGACAGTATGTTTCCGCCGCGCTGGTGACGATTTTTATCGGCATTCTGGGGTCGCTGGTTGTGCGTGAAGTCAACCCGGCGAACTTTGAGGCGAACGTGGAGGAAACATTGCAGCAGGCGTTGGAACCGTTCAGTCAGGGGGAACTGGTCAATTTTGATCTGGTGCGTGGCGATCCCCTTCGCGTGATTGCGACAGTGCGTATTTCGTCGGCGCTGCTGGAAAATGAAATCACACGCGCGACCTTGCAGGAAGAAATTGAAGCCGCTGAACAAAGTCTGACGAACGCGCTGGATCAGCAGGTGATTTTGGAGGTGGTGATGCAGCCCACTTTGCTGGTCGATGACAGCCGCGTGGTCATCTCGCAGCAGTTGAACAGCACTTTTTCTCCGTCGCGGTTGGTGCGTTTTGATGTCGAGGAGCAGGGTGAATCCCTGTTGATTACGACGGTAATTCAGCTTACCCGCCAGATGAGCATGGTGCAGGTTCAGCAGAAGACACTGACGGCGGAAACCGTGCTGAGCAGTTTGCTGGAAAGACCAGTCTCGCTGGCTGTGGAAATTGATTACAGTGGCCCGTGAGTGACTAAGGCTGAACTGAGATAAAAAGCTGCAGGATTTTATTTCAGCGTGAGTCACACTTTGTACGGACATGGCACGCCATGTCCGTATGTTTATACTATTAATCACAGGAGGTGTTTCATTGTCGATATGGGGTGTGGGAAACATGGAACGTGATGATGCGTTAAATGTTCTTGATGGATGGTGTATATCCATTATTGACGAAATCAGAAAAACCTTTAATCAAGACCGTTTAACAACTTTGTATGGGGATGCTGGCGAGTCACGAATCATAGGCAATATTGATATCCTCATTACTTTAATCTCGCATTATAGAACTTATCCAAATCTTAGTCTTGAAGAAATTGATAAATGGCATGAAGACTATCTGGATACATTTGATCGAACCATTGGATTATACAACCCAGAACCCGGTTTTGTGACGTGGCGCAGAGAGTTTATTATCAAAACCTTTGATAGATTGCATAACGAAATGCAACCTTATAACATGGCCTAATACAGGTGTTTTGAAATCCACTACTCATATTTTAAGCTCCACCCGTAAATTCGTCGATGAGGGCCTGCATCTGCTGGAAGTGCGCGCCTTTCCAGTAAATCTGGCCGCAGTCCGGGCATTGATGAAACACCTCATAATACTTGGCAGTATCCACTGGCAGCAGGTCGATAATGCTGTCTTTGGCTACGGGTTGCAGCAGTCCATTGCATTTGATGCAGCGCTTGAATGGCGTGAGATCCGCCGCCAGACGGAAACGCGCCACCGCCCAGGCGACCTGTCCGCGCGGATTGGTCTCGCGCACGAAGCAGCCGTAAATCACCAGACTACGTTTGAGCAGGCCGACATCGCGTGTCAGCAAAATGCGTTTTTCCTCGTTTGAAACCTGCGCCAGTTCATCATCGGGATAATCATTGCGATACAGGGTGTCGAAGCCCATCAGACGCAGATAGGCCGCCAGCCGTCCCAGATGCGTATCCAGAATAAAACGCGGAGTCCCCTCAAAGGGTGGCCGCAGCGCCACGGCGTTTAAGATGTCGGCTGTTGTCCCATAGGGATAGACATCAATGCGGTCATCCGGCTCGACGATGTATTCAAAATCCACCCCCGCGCCGTTGACTGCAATCTGCTCAATTTCGGCATGGGGCACCCCCAGCGATTCGATCATGTCCTTGATCGAAGCTTTCCAATCAAAGGGATGGTCAATCACCTGCTGACGGCGTGAGCGTGGCAGAAAGTCGTTCAGCGCGTCATGAAATGTAAAGTAGGCGTGATCCATCGTCAGGCCGTGATCATATCCGCGGGCAGATGAGCGCTGCGGTTGATGAAACGCACGTCAATTTCACCATCGGTTTTCAGGTCAATGCGCGTGATGGCGGTATTGTAATGGTGATAATAGTAATTGCTGTTGGTGCGCTGGTCGAGCAGGTTTTTAATCAGGAAGTCGATAAATTTGCCGTGGGTCACCAGCGCGACGCGTTCATCGCGCATGTCACTATCGGTTGACCAGTCGCGCAGTTTGTCGCCGACGCGGCGTGCACGGGCATCCAGATCACGAATCGACTCAATATCCTTGTTCCACCAGCCATTTGGTGTCAGGTCGTCGGGCAGCACATAATCGGCAAATTGCTCGGTCACTTCGGCGCGGGTCATACCGGGATGGCCGATATATCTGCCGCTGTCTTCCTCCAGATAAATGCCACCGTGTTCGTGGATATCAATCCATACTTCGGGATTTAGTGCCAGGGCTTTGGCAATGGGTTGAGCGGTTTGCAGGGCGCGGTACATGGCGCTGCAATACATGCGCGTGATGCCATAATTCTCACGCTCGCCCTGCTGCGGAAAATAACTGAACGCGGTTTCGGCATAATCTGTACTGGCTAAATGCTCTGCGACCTTCTCCGCCTGCCGCTGACCCAGATCGGTTAACATCGGGTCTTTAACGCGGTTCGTAATATCTTCGCCCAAAGCGTTGTTGGCCGACTGTCCATGCCGGATGATATAGAGTTCCATGAATGTCCTTTTCGTGATAATCCGGCTTGTAGTTTAGCAGATTTTTGCCGCGCTGAGACGGCTATTCTGTGACCAGCAGCATATCCGCCCACACATTTTCAGCCGCGGTCAGGTTGAGCACCTTGGCATAACCAGATCTGCGCAGCAGGCTGGCGGCAATCTGTGACCTCAAGCCGCTGGCGCACTGGGTCACAATCGTCCGATCCTTCGAAATCTCATCCAGACGGTGCGGAATATGCCCTAATGGGATATTGATCGCGTCGATAATGTGCCGGCTTTCAAACTCATGCCGTCCGCGCACGTCGATAATCAGGATGGGCTCGGTTTCCACACGCTCGGCCAGTTCTTCAGCGCTGATTGTATCGAGGCTTTCCGTCAGCCCTTGCGCGATCACGTCCGGCAGGAAATAACCGGGGATATGATCCACGCCAATCGCCCATAACGCCGTGAGAATCTCCGGCACAGCCACCGCTGACGGTGCGATGAAATACAGCGGCTTGCTGTAATCCACCAACCAGCCGACATAAGTGCTGGCGCTGTTGCTGGTGAAGGGGATGCTGATCGTGTCACGGCGGTGCGCCTGCGCAAAGACATCGCGGCTGCGAAAATCAATCACCAGATGCCCCGCTTCCAGCGTACTACCCAGCGCGCCGTGATCCATCTGACGCGGTGCAGCCACCTGGCTTAAGAGCGCCGGGCCTTCGCGGTTGATGCGCTTCATGTGACCAAAATAGCGCGGCGCTTCCGGCTGGTCAGCCAGCAGCCAATCCGTAAACAGTGTTTCATCCGTGAATTGAAAGGCGGGATTAAAACGCTTTTCGTAACCCAGCGTGGTCGATGGAATCGCGCCGAGTGCTTTACCACAGGCGCTTCCGGCACCATGCCCCGGCCAGATCTGAAGATAATCCGGCAGTTGTCTGATGCGTTGCAGGCTGGCGAACTGCTGACGTGCGCCGATCTCTTTGGTATTGGCGATTCCGGCGGCGGTTTCCAGCAGATCAGGACGGCCTACATCCCCGACGAAAATAAAATCACCGCTGAAAATGCCCATCGGTTCATTCGCTCCAGCGGTATCAGTCACCATCAGCGCGATATGTTCCGGCGTGTGACCGGGTGTGTGCAGCACTTCGATGCGGATATTGCCCAGCATCCACTCATCACCCTCATCGACCAGATTGGTGTCATGATCGGCAAAAGTATATTGCCAGTCCTTGCCGCCGGCTTTGCTCAGATAGAGGCGTGCGCCAGTCGCGTGCGCCAGTTCACGGCTGCCGCTGGCGAAATCGGCATGAATGTGGGTTTCCACCACCTGGGTAATGCGCAAGCCCTCAGCCTGCGCCAGTTGCAGATAAGCGTGAATATCACGCGACGGGTCAATCACCAGTGCTTCGCCAGCCACCGCACAGCCCACCAGATAGGAAGCCTGTGCCAGACGATCATCGTAAATATATTTGAGTAACATTCGATTACTCTCCTTGTCGTTGAACAACACCAGTTTAATCGGCCTGTAAACCGACTAGCAAGCGCCTGAACCTTTTCCTAGTGTAAGCGATTTATGATTGGGAAAACGTATGATGGGGATGAATTATGTGCAATTTGTACTTAAGCGACGGGCAGCATAAAGGTGAAACATGCCCCGGGTAAGAGGGGGTGATCCTCAATTCTGATGGTGCTGTCATGGGCTTCAATCACCGCTTTGACCAGCGCCAGACCGAGTCCCGTCCCGCGGTGGCCGCGTTTGGGTAGCTGGCCGGGTACGCGGCGAAACTTCTCGAAAATACGGGTGCGTTCCTGTGGCGGGATACCCGGCCCACTGTCAGCGATACAGATACGAACCGCATTCGCCGATTTCACCAGCGTGGCCTCAATCAAAATCTGACCCTGAGCCGGGGTATAGCGGACAGCATTATCCAGCAGGTTGATGATCACGCGTTCCAGCTTGTCCTGATCACACAAAACGGGTGGCAAAGTAGGCGGCACGCGAATCTCCACTGTGATCTCACTTTGTTCAATCGTATTGGCCAGTGTGTTAAACGAATTTCCGACAATTTCCGCAACGGACACCACTTGCTGGTGGATCTCCATCATTTTATTTTCCATGCTGGCGATATCCAGCAGACTGTCCACCATGCGTGACAGACGCCGGGCGCTGATAAGCATCGAATTAATCACGATGTGCGAATCTTCGATATCGTCTTCGTTCATATGGTCGGTTACCAGCGTCCCGGTCGTATTCAGGCCGCTGATGAGGGAGATTAATGGACCGCGCAGATCATGCACCATCAGGCGCGTGAGTTCGTCACGGTAACCCTCAAGTTCTTTCTCCTCGCTCATATCACGCAGTACCAGCAGCCGTCCCACAATATTATTGTGATGATCGACGACCGGCGCGCCGATTTCCTCGATGTGCAGGCTTTGTCCGCGGCTGGTGTGCTGAAACTGGCGACGGGTGATGATGTCTGGCTGGAGCTTGAGGATACGCGCCATCTTCTGAATTTCATCATTAGAGTAACCCGTTTCACTGCTGTCCTCTACGGATTGCAGCAGCATGTCGGGAAAATACTCGTTTACGTGTTCTTCCAGATTAATGCCCAGCAAGCGTTGTGCAGAGACATTGGTTTCTACCAGACGCACATCGCGATCCAGCAAAATCATGCCGTCACGTGTCGAGTCGAGAATGGTGCGCATCTGGTCACGACCCGCGCGAATCTGTTCGTGCAGGGTCGCATTTTCAAGATGACCAGCCGCCTGACTCACGAGCAGTTCGATGGTATTCAGGTCACGATCCTGCAGGATGCGCTTGTCCTGAAAA
>JBBSQD010000246.1:0-9857 GCA_038258185.1 Aggregatilineales bacterium
CAACTGCGTCCACGCCTGCGCCACGGACTGTCGGCAGATCTGTCCATCGTGATGAAACAGGCCGCGCAGGTTGATTTAAAAAGCATTCTGATTAAAAATGCTCTGGACTTGCGCCGTCAACGGTTACAGCGTGAGCGCGAAGACTTATCCTTTTTATTGATGGAGGCGCAAAATGGTGATGATTCAGACATTAATAGACAAATCAGCCTCTCAATTCGGGCGAAACGCCTGATTGATGCGGAATTACAAAATCAGGCCAAAAATCTGTATTAAGTCTGCGTGGAGGGTTGCAAGCCCTCTTATCCCCTTGTCTAACCATAATTGAGGCAAAGTACCATGGCAAGAAAACCGAAAAATACACCCGAAAAAGCGCCAAAAAAGCTGGCCCAGAGGAGCGACTCCGACGATTTTGATATGGACGACGAAGTCGATGACGATGATGATGATGCCAGCTTAGGGTCACTGGGTGTCAAACGTCGCAAAAGTGCGTCAGAGCAAATGACCATTCTGGATGAGCCTGACGAAGATGAAATTGACGATCTTGATGATGACGAATACGAAGAAGATAGCTCCAGCCTGGAAAGTGTCGGGCTGGCCGACGACCCGGTACGGATGTACCTCAAGGAAATCGGGCAGGTGCCGCTGTTGGATACCAACCGTGAAACCTGGCTGAGCATCCATATTGCCGCGGAACGTCAGGCACAGACCCTCATGGACTCGCTTTCGTCTGTCGACTCCGCCGCCGAGCACGGACTGCCAGAGCTGGCGCGTGTGGTCGAACTATCCTACGAGGATATTCGTCGTGACTGGGAAGACATCGTCGAGGGCGCACCGGCTTTCAAAGTAGATGCACCGGATCTGCGGGCAGTCATTGATGAAGTGCAGATGATTACCGAAACCTGGGACATCAAAGGCGAGTCCTACATCCGTAAGTATCTCTCAAAACGTGATTGGGGTCGTGATGAACCCTGGATGGAACTGGCGCGGCGCATTTTCAGCTTAGTGCAGGCGATGTACCTCCTTCCATTTGATGAGCAGATGTATATCCGCCAGTATTATAAGGAACATGGGGGTCTGCCCTCTGTCGAGGAATTTAACGCCAAGTTATATTCCGATGAAGACGTGATTGAAGATCTGCATAACACCTTTGACAACATCGAGCAAAAGAGTGTGCTGGCGACTGAGGCCCTCACCCGCGCGAATCTGCGTTTGGTGGTCAGTGTCGCCAAACGTTATATGGGGCGCGGCATCAATTTCCTGGATCTTATTCAGGAAGGCAATATCGGCCTGCTGCGTGCGGTGGAGAAGTTTGACCATACCAAAGGTTTCAAATTCAGCACCTATGCTACGTGGTGGATTCGTCAGGCCATCAGTCGTGCGATTGCCGATCAGGCGCGGACGATCCGCATTCCGGTGCATATGGTGGAAACCATCAACCGGCTGATGCGTATCCAGCGCAATCTGATTCAGGAATTGGGCGGAGAACCCAGCGCGGAACAAATTGCGCTGGAAATGGAATTCCTTACGCCGGAAGAAACCGAAGCCATCAAGCTCATCCGGCGCACAGGTGCACGGATGGACCCCGGCTTACAGCGTAAGCTGCGCCGCGCCGCCCAGAAAGTGCGCAAGATTATGCGCATCAGCCAGGAACCGATGAGCCTCGAAATGCCGATTGGTCAGGAAGACAGCAGCCTGCTGGGTGACTTTATCCCCGATGATAACATCCTCGGCCCGGTGGATGCTGCCAGCCGCCAGTTGCTGAAAGAACAGATTCGCTCTGCGTTGGGTGTCCTCAGTGAACGTGAGCGCGAAGTGCTGGAACTGCGCTTTGGCTTGCAGGACGGGCAGGATCACACGCTGGAAGAAGTCGGCAAACACTTCGGCGTGACTCGCGAGCGTATCCGCCAGATCGAAGCGAAGGCCTTGCGTAAACTGCGGCATCCAACCCGCAGCCGCCAGTTGCGTGACTATCTGGAAATGTAAATCCGCTAAAATCCGAGGCGCAGTGATGCGCCTCTTTTTCTCCCACGCTTCCCCTATGGCCTGTTTACGATTTTCATAAAAAACACTTTTTAGTCATATAATGCGGATAGACAAAGATACGTCCAATAAGGAGGAAGTATGTCTAATCGTGTGGTTCATGTTGCGGCAAACAGCAAAGGCGATGTCTGGGCTGTGGATAGCTATGAGCGTGTGTGGTTCTCTGCTGGTGGCGGGGCAACCCGTAACTGGTCGATGCCAACCAATGGCCGTGCGGTGCAGATCGCCGCGAATGACCACTTTGCATTTTGCATCAACCGCTTAAATCAGTTGTTCTGGATAGCTAACGGCAACACCCTCTGGAATCAATGGGTGGGTGCTCCCCCGGCACGTTATGTCGCTATTGGCCCCAACGATCAGATTGGCATGGTGGATGTCAGCGGCAATATTCTGGTATGGGATACAACCCTCAGCCCACCATCATGGCGTGCGCCGGATGTGCGCGGTATCGCAGTCAACCTCTCATTATTTGATACTGAAGTGGTTTATTGCGTCAATGTGATGAATGAAATTTACTGGCTCAAAAACGGCAATGAGTGGACACGTTGGACAGGCCAGAGTGGCTCCAGTGTATCCGTGATTCCGAATGCGGGCGCAACTGCTGGGGATCGCTGGAATGCCTGGGTGGTCGATGTGGATGGCAGCTTAAAGCGCTTCCGCAATGGATCCGGCATTGATGCACCCGCTGCGGGTGGCCGCGCAATTCAGGTATCCGCCGTCAGCACCGATCATATCTGGGCGGTCAATGCTCAGGGTCAGTTGTGGCAGTGGACAGTCGGTGGCGGCTGGGTGCAGCATAAACTTCCGTTCCCCGGCATTCTGCATATTGTCAAACCGGGTGAAAGCCTGAGTACGATTGCCCGTCTCTATAATGTCAAACTCGACGCAGTGATTAAAGCCAACCCGCAGATTAATAACCCCAATCTGATCTTCCCCGGTCAGGAAGTGATCGTCCCGGTTTAAGCGTTCCAACAAGCCATTTCTCAATCACGAGCGTATTTCAGGCTATAATGAAAGGGATAGAGCGTCATGCTCTGTCCCTTTTTGCTGGTTTAGGAAGGCTTCTATACGATGGCGGTAACCCACACATCCGTTATGAGTCTGGCCGATTTGTTTTGATAATTCACTTACTCCAAAAAGGGACAAATGTCTGGACGGATGTCCACCCTACCGCAGCGAAAAACTTCTATACTTAAAATTGGACTTGGCGTCTTTGCGCTGAATCTTTGACTCAGCACTCTGAACTTAGCACTTTGTTGCCATTGCCGCCGCACCCCCCGGTGGCAGCGGCAAAGCGAAAACTGTTTTCATGATTAAGGTAAATGATTCACTATGGCGACCCCCACCTATTGTCCAGTTTGCGGCCATAAACTGACTGAGCGCCAAGAAGGCGGACGCCTGCGCCCCGCCTGTGACAACTGTGGCTATGTGCATTACGTCAATCCGGTTCCAGCGGTAGGCATCCTCATTGAGATGGACGGCGGCATCGTGCTGATTCGGCGCGGACATCCACCCCATGCAGGGCGTTGGTCGCTGCCGAGCGGCTTTATCGAGGCGGACGAAAGCGCAGAGCAGGCGGCTATTCGTGAAACCGAGGAAGAAACCGGCCTCAAAGTTGAAATTATCGAAATGGCGGGTGTGAACTCGTTTCCCGAAGGGCCCCCCGTCAGCGGGATTATCATCTTTTTTCGGGCACGTCCGGTTGGTGGTGAACTCCGTGCCGGGGATGATGCCAGTGAAGCCGAGATTTTCCAGATCAGTGATATTCCGGTGATGCCGTTTCGGACCCACCGTGAGATGATGGCAGGTTGGCTGTCACAGCAGGGGATCGCCGCGCCACCTGCCGAAGCGGATGAATCCCCCGACTTTTTGATCCGTGCGGCTGAGCCCAAAGACGAACACGAAATCATTGAACTGCTGCGCTTAATCCCCGCCAACCGCGACCTGACCGCCACCGATTGGCAGGCCGCCATGTTCCGCATGCGCGAGTCGCTGTTGGTCGAGGTGTTTGTCGCCCAGACGCGTTCGGCACCTCCCATTATTATTGGCTGTGTGGCGTTGTCTCCCTTGCGCACCCTCACAGAGGGCAGCGGCTTCATTAATGATATGGCGGTGCTGCCCACCTATCAGCGCCGAGGGGTAGGGGCGGCATTGCTGGAAGCGGTCATGCGCCGGTCGGAAAAGCTAAACCTGCGAACGTTGCTGGTCAATTCTCAACGCGCCAATGAACGCGCCCGTGCGTTCTATTCCGCGGCGGGTTTCTCCGAAGGCGAGATTATGCGCCTGCGCATACGCTGAGCAGTTTATAAATGCTCCCGAATAAAAGGAAAGACCTGATCAGCATAAGCATCGGGGTCGTGCTGCATTAAACCGCCATGCAGTCCGCCTTCAATGATCACTAATCTGTTAGGGCCTGTGGCCTGTTCATAAATCAGATTGGCCTGCTCAACCGAAATCACCGAGTCGCTGGTACCATGAATGAGTAAAAAGGCTTTCTCTCCCATTGATGCAATAGCATCTGCCGGACGCAGATCGTAAAGCTGTGCGCCTGTTTCCTGATTGATGAAAAACATCACGATGTCGGTAAATGGAAAACCGGGCAGACTGATACCCTTTTCGATTGTATGGTTGATTGTGCCAGACAGAGACGCATAGGTCGCGTCAATCACTACCAGCTTAATCTGCGGGATGCGAGCAGCGGCACGGGCAGCAGCCGCACCACCCATAGACGCACCATAAATACCGATACGCTCAGGATCAACTTCCGGCTGGGCTTTCAAAAAGGCAAAGGCGGCTTCTGCATCAGCCGTTTCATACCAGCCCATGGATGTGAAGTTGCCCTCACTTTCGCCGTGATTGCGTAAGTCAATCAGCAGGCCGCCATAACCGTCAGTGTGCAAACGCGCCATTTCCGGCAGCAGGTGACTGCGATTGTTACTGTGACCATGCAGGAAAATCAGTGCGGCACCATTGCGCGGCGGGATATACCATCCGACCAGGCGCAAACCATCGGCGGTTGTCAGTTCAACCTCGCGCCAGTCGGCAATGTCATAATCAGCGGGTGTGACCTGAGCGGCTGTGCGCGGCGGATAGACCAGTACCAGCGCTTGCTGGCGGCATAATCCGATCACCACACCACTGATGGCTATTGTGAGTAAGACCAGCGCGAACATGATCAGACGAAAAACAGCTTTAGCATACATTTTATATTTTAATCTGAGGCGGACAGATTAAATTCAATTTCCAGTGAATCAAGTATAAAAGCTTCTGTACTCAGGAAATCCTGTAACGCTGATTGAATATCCGTTTCAACCATTTCGATATCTGTTTGTAGTTGTACTAAGGTGAAATCAGCCAACCTTGAGCGGATCACATTCCGTGTGACAGGAGCTATAAGGTTAAGTCTATAACTATCCTGCCAACGTGCATGAATCATACCGATGTCTTCAGGATTGATTCTGTATAGAAGGATTGTTGTGACGTTTATAGCGAAGCCATCCTGGGTACGACTGGATAGCGGGTCATCTTCATCAATGATGAATATCTGTTGCTCTGTAGAATAAACAACTATTTCCTGAGTTCCAGGCATATATGAGTAAATCCCCGGGTAGAGCGGAGCTTCAAGCTCACCTGATAACAGATCAAAACGTATACCGACTTCGTCACTTGCGATGAGAATAGAATGTGAAAACAGAAACGGTGAAAACACGGTTGATGCTAAAATCAGCATAATGATTAAACACATATTGTTTACCTCTGCAACTGCTCACCAAAGAACGCCAGAACACGTTTCCAGGCATCCTCCTTGGCGGCTTCATTATCCGGGCCAGTGGCGGCATTAAAGAAGGAATGTGTCGCGCCGGGATACACCTTGATGTCATGCGGAATGGCGTGTTTATCCAGCTCCGCATCCAGCTTGCGACCGGCACCGGCTGTAAAATCCTTTTCCGGATAGGACCCGACCACCGGGCATGAGCGTGCCACCGCCTCTAACGGGCGCGGATTCATCGCATAAAATGGCGCAATCACCCGCAGGCGTTCATCGACACTCGCCCACGAAATGGCGAAATTACCGCCCATACAGAATCCGACCGCACCCAGACGACTGGTATCGACCAGCGGCAAATTTTCCACAAAGGTCATAGCCACCCGCAAATCATGAATGCCGCCATGATCGAGCGAGTTGGTCAGCATCCCGCCAAAAAAGCGAAACATACACACCATGCGGTTGCGTCCCGCAAACAGATCCACCGCCAGCGCGATATAACCCGCTTCGGCAAACAGTTGTGCAATACGCCGAATGTCGTCATTCAGGCCGAAGGCTTCATGGATAATCACCAATGCCGGGAAACTCCCTTCGCCTGCGGGCTGCGCCAGAAAACCACTGAGTCCGTCTGTGCCGCCGGGAATAGTCACGTCGCTGGTGCTGATGTTCATAATTTTAACCTGTCGCATATCGGCTGAAGTGAATTCAACTGTAACCGATTTCGACACAATAAAAAACAAACCTAATTGCAAATCTGGCTGGATAACATGCAACAAATTGATGAACACGCCCTATAAAAAAGGGACGCTTTCTTCGTAATTTTGGGTGAATGCGATATATTTGACGAAGTAGATAGGATATGCTAATCTTGGTTAATTCTGTTTGCTCCAAATTGAACAATCGCCCGGAGAGTGGGAATGGCCCTTCAACAATTTGCGCCAGGATTGGCGTTGCTCGTAATTGCAATTCTTGTCACGTTCATTATTCTGATGATCTCGCGTGTTTTAGGCCCTCACCGGCCCACCAGCCGTAAAACCGCGCCGTACGAAAGCGGTATGAAGCCGCTTGGGCCCGCTGTACGGCGGATGCCCATCAAGTTTTATCTGGTGGCGGTGCTGTTCATTCTGTTTGATATTGAAGTCATCTTTTTTCTGCCCTGGGCAGTCGTCTTTCGCGAACTGGCGATTTACGGCTTAGTCACGATGGGTGTGTTTGTGTTTATCCTAACTGTGGGTTTGGTATATGAGTGGAAATCAGGAGCGTTGGAATGGGAGTAACATCCAAACTCGGTAATCTCGGTGTTGTCACCACAACATTAGATCAGGCGGTCAATTGGGCGCGTACCGGTGCTATGTGGCCGTTATTATTCGGTCTGGCCTGCTGCGCGATTGAGTACATGGCGACACAGTGTTCCAATTACGATCTGTCGCGCTTTGGTATGGAACTGAACCGTGCGACCCCGCGTCAGGCGGATCTGCTGATTGTGTCGGGGCGTGTTACCCGTAAAATGGCCCCGGTCGTGCGCCAGCTTTATGATCAGATGGCTGACCCCAAGTGGGTGATTTCGATGGGTGACTGTGCTTCTTGCGGTGGCGTTTACAATAACTATGCTGTTGTGCAGGGCGTCGATGAGATTATCCCTGTAGACGTGTATGTCGCTGGTTGCCCGCCCCGTCCAGAACAATTGCTGCACGGTATTCTGACACTGCACCAGAAGGTGCAGGGCGAAACCATCGCTGACTGGGCATAACCCCAAATAGATAGGAAATTCGTGATGCATATTTCAAGTCCACTTGATCCGGTTGAGTCGCTGAAAGCGGCAATGCCCGATAAGGTTCAGGATGTCAAAATTTTCCGGAATGAAACGACGATCATCGCCAACCCGGCAGATATTGTGACCGTGACCCAGTACCTGCGCGACACCCCAGGGCTGGTCTACAACTTCCTCTCGGATATCAGCGCCGTGGATTATTATCCCGACTATGATCGCCCGGAGCGTTTTGGCGTGTCCTATCACCTGCTGTCCATGCTTTATAATCGCCGTTTGCGGGTGAAAGTGTTTGTGCCGGAAGAAGAACCCGAAGTGCCAACCGTGACGACAATCTGGCCGGGTGCTAACTGGCTGGAGCGTGAAATCTTCGACATGATGGGGATTAGCTTTAGCGGCCATCCCCAGATGAATCGCTTGCTCATGCCGGAAGACTGGGACGGTCACCCGCATCGTCGTGATTATCCACTGGGTTACGAGCAGATTCAGTTCTCGTTTAACGTCGAAGAAATTTTGAAACACAAGCCTCTGGCTAAAGAGTAAGACGGAGTAGACTATGGCGATTCAAACGCCCGGTGCAAATCTTATCGAGGAGCAGCAGTGGGAAGGTAGTATCGAGGAACTGCGTGGTTTAGTTTCCGAACGTGCCTTTACCGGTGAGACGATGCTGCTCAATATGGGGCCACATCATCCCAGTACACATGGTGTGCTGCGGGTTTTGCTGGAGCTTGATGGCGAGGAAATTGTCACCTGCATTCCTGATGTAGGCTTCCTCCATACGGGTATCGAGAAAAATATCGAATCCAAGACCTACGAAAAAGCGGTCACCTTAACTGACCGTATGGACTACCTCTCGCCACTCTCTAACAACGCCGTCTACTGCATGGCGGTGGAAAAACTGGTCGATCTGGATGTGCCAGAACGCGCTCAGTTGATCCGCGTGATTGTGCTGGAGCTTCAGCGCATCGGCAGCCATATGGTCTGGTTGGGGACACATGGCATTGATCTCGGCGCGATGAGCATCATGCTCTATGCTTTCCGTGAGCGTGAAAAAGTGCTTGACCTGCTCGAAATGCTGTCCGGTCAACGCCTGATGGGCAGTTATATCCGCCCCGGCGGAGTCTGGCGCGATATTACGCCCGAATTCCCCGACGCACTGGACGCATTTATCGAATCCTTCAGCCCGGCGATTGATGACTTTGAAGCCCTGCTTACCAAGAACCCGCTGTGGATTGACCGCACGCAGGGTATCGGTGTAATTGAGCCGGAAGTCGCTCTGGCGTGGGGCTTTAGCGGCCCAAGCCTGCGCGGCAGTGGCGTCAACTGGGATCTGCGTAAGGCTCAGCCTTACTGTGGTTACGAGCAGTTTGAATTTGATGTGCCGCTGGGCGAACACGGTGATGTCTATGACCGTTACCTGTGCCGCATCCACGAACTGCGCGAAACGCTGAAGATTCTGCGCCAGGCGCACAAACGCCTGACCCCTAAAGGCGTGTTCCGCTCGAATAATCGTAAATTTGTCCCGCCGCCGCGCAGTGAGCTGGGTGGCAGCATGGAAGCAGTCATCCACCATTTCAAGCTGTGGACAGAAGGCTTCTCTGCACCGGATGAAGAGGTTTACGCGGCTATCGAAAGCCCGCGTGGCGAGATCGGTTGCTATCTGCATGGTACAGGCGGAAACAAGCCCCGTCGTGCCCATTTTAAGACACCCTCTCTCATTCACATCAGCGCGCTGCCCGTGCTTACCGAGGGTCATATGATTGCTGACCTGGTAGCGATTATCGGCAGTGTGGATATTGTGCTGGGTGACTGTGATCGTTAAGGACTAAGATTAATGTCTATACTCGACAACAAGTACGAAGAACGCATCCAGAAGCACTTTTCCAAATACCCCGATAAACGGTCGGCGGTGATGCCGCTGCTGTACATTGCCCAGGAGGAATACGGCTATGTCAGCGAAGAAGGCATCAAGGAAGTCGCCCAGCTTTGCGATATGGACCCGACTCAGGTGCGGTCTATCGCGGGTTTCTATACCATGTATTCCGAGAAGCCCAAGGGCAAATACTGGCTTCAGGTATGCAATGATCTCCCGTGTGCTTTGCGTGGTGCTGATCAGTTTCACAAAGAATTGAAAGAATATCTGGGCGTGAGTGAAGGTGGCACCACCGACGATGGCCTGTTTACCGTCGAGCATGTGATGTGCCTGGCCGCTTGCGATAAAGCCCCCATGCTCCAGTGCAATTTCCATTTTATGGAAAACCTGGACATGGATAAGATGAAGGC
>JBBSQD010000247.1:0-9830 GCA_038258185.1 Aggregatilineales bacterium
AAACATACGATGCAAAGTCGCGGTTGCCGGTTTCCAGCCCGGAATAAGCGACAGGTTTGAAGCCGAAGCCCTTCCACCAGAAGTACAGCGCCTGCTTGGCATTGCCCACCCACCAGTGGACATGGTCAACAGATTTAATTTTAAGAAAATCGGCTTCTTCATTGATCGAACGCGTATCGGTTTTTGCGACATTAACCATAAGTCAGACTCCTTGAAAATGAGTGGATTTAATTTTGAAGGTTGCGAGGGTGTTTTGCGCTGGAATGAAGGTGTCACGAATCGGCATTTACACCACTTCGCCTGTGAATAATATTTCATACATTTTGCATTTCGTCAACAAATATTCAGCTTGTGACAAATAATACAAAATATGTGAAAGAAAAAATGGCATGCTGTGGAATAAACGATTCGTTATTGAGCAAATAGCGATTTAAGCGCGCTGCCTAATCGAAATGCACCAGAATTTCCGAAAGCGGCTTTTTGGTGATCACCGGCACCTGCGCGTCCTCCGCCGGATACCCCACCGGAATCACCACAAACGGGCGCTCGTTGGCTGGACGCTGCAAAATCTCACTGAGGAAAGCCATCGGGCTGGGCGTATGCGTGAGAGTCGCTAACCCCGCCAGATGCAGACTCGCCAGCAGCATCCCCACCGCAATACCGACCGATTCTTCACTGTAGTAATGCTTGACTTTCACCACCTCTCCGCTATCAGGATCGGTCTGGAGGCCATACGATTGGCGGAACACGATAATCAGATACGGTGCAACTTCCAGATGCGGCTTCTGCCAGTCGGTGCCGAGATGCGACAGCGCCTCCAGCCATTCTTCGCTCATGCGGTGAGCGTAACTTTCCTTTTCTTCTTCCTCAGCAGCGGCGCGGATTTTCTGCTTGATAGTCGGATCACTCACCACGACAAACGTCCACGGTTGCTGATTTGCCCCGGATGGAGCAGTTGCCGCCGTCGCAATCGCATTCCGAATCAACTCGAACGGAACGGGCTGCGTGGAATACTGGCGGACGGTGCGGCGTTTTTTCATCTGCTCTAAAAACTGGCGCGATTTCTCGAGTTGTTCGTCCGGCGTGAGATAGTCAAAATTTAAGTTGTGATACTGTGCGGTCGTCATCAGCTTCCATCCTTATACAATTGGTGATTTGGGTGAGGAAAGGCTTATTTGAAAATCAGATCAGAGGTAATGGCAGCCACTGATGGACAGCCACATAAGGCCAGCGCGGTATCGAATTCGTTGCGCAGCATGTCCAGCACCTGACCGACACCCGCTGCGCCATTGACCGCCAGACCCCACAACACAGGCCGGCCAACCAGCACCGCTGCTGCTCCCAGCGCGATAGCTTTTACAATGTCGGTTCCACGGCGGATGCCACCATCCAGCAGAATCGGCAGTTGACCATCAACCACAGCGGCGATTTCTGGCAGCGCGTCAATGGTCGCCAGCGTGGTATCGAGCTGTCTGCCGCCATGATTGGAAACGATAATGCCACTCGCACCGTGATTCAGCGCTAACTGCGCATCGGCGGGGTGCAGAATGCCTTTGAGCAAAACCGGCAGACTGCTGATCGAGCGCAGCCATTCAATATCTTTCCACGAAAGCGACGCATCCAGTTGGGTGGTGGCATAAGCGGCAATCGCGGAATCGTCCTGCTTTTCACCGACCTGATCAAGTTGAAAATCATTCAGGTTTTTGAGGCGTAACCCCGGCGGTAGCCGAAAACGATTGCGAATATCACGCTCACGCAATCCACCCAGCGGCGTATCCACCGTGACGACCAACGCCTGAAAGCCTGCCGCCTCTGCCCGTGCGACAAGCTGCCGCGTAATGCCGCGATCGTTATAAATGTACAACTGCTGCCACAGCGCAGACTCTACCGCACTGGCGATTTCCTCAATGGAAGACGTGGCGAATGTGCTGAGCGTGTACGGGATGCCGCGCTCGGCAGCCGCTTTGGCGATTCCCACATCGCCCTCCATGTGCGCCATACCGGCCAGTGCCAGTGGAGCGATCACCAGCGGGAAAGCTAAATTCTGGCCTAAAAGCGTGGTGGATAAGTCACGCGCCTGTACATCCACCAGCACCCGTGGCCGCAGTCTGATGCGATCAAACGCGGCGCGGTTGTCCCTGACGCTGACTTCATCAGCAGCGCCCCCGGCATAATAATCAAACGCAGCGGAATCCAGTTTTTGCTGGGCCAGTTTTTCAAAATCAAATATATTGACTGGATTCCCGGTCATTGGAATTAACTTTCGAGGGGCAGGACGGTCGTTGACTTGATTTCCCGCAGGACAATGCTGGTATGGATGCGCGCGACACCGGGGATGGGCGTAAGTTGATCCATCAGGAAGCGTTCGAGGTCTTTGCGGTCACGGATAGCCACTTTCAGCAGATAATCATGCTCCCCGGTGACATGATGACATTCCAGCACTTCCGGCATTTTGGAGACAGAATCGCGGAAACCATTGACCTGTTCCAGTTGGTGCATCTGTAACTGCACATGGATAAAACACAGCATGGTATAACCCAACTGTTCCCAGTTCAGCAGGGCAGTATATTGCGAGATATAACCGAGTTGCTCCAGACGACGGACGCGCGCATGCACAGCCGGTGGTGACAGATTTACCTGTCGCGCCAGCTCTACATTGCTGATGCGGCTGTTGTTCTGTAGTTCCTGCAAAATAATCCGGTCGAGTTCATCGAGATTTCTGTTACCTGAATTTTCGGTCATGTTTGTGCCTGCACTTTTACGATATGAGCTAGTTTTACCCCATTTACTTTTATAAAGAAAGTAGATCGGCATAATAAGTTATTTTTTTCAGTTAATGTGTGCAGCGCGAATTGTGCATGTTGCTCTAGTCGAGGGGGTAAAAAGGCCGGGCCACTCTAAAAGTGACCCGGTAGTGTCTTTAGGGGAATTACGCGAAGGGATTACGTGCCTGCCAGTCGGCAATGGCTTTTTCCAGACGATCACGCTCGACCTCCACGCCGATGCCGATGCCATCCGGCACGGTCAGCGTGCTGTCCGGGTTCAGCACAAATGGCGGTTCGGTCAGGTCAGGATTGAAATAGCGATCTGTCGCGGAGATGTCGCAGGGCAGGTTGACTCCCGGCAGTGACGCAAACGCTGTATTGGCGGCGCGACCAACGCCGGTTTCCAGCATCCCGCCGATCCACAACGGAATTTCATGCTCCACGCATACGCGATAAACTTCCAGGCTCTCGGTAAAACCACCGACTCGCGCCGGTTTGAGGTTGAGAATGCGACACGCGCCGACTTTTAAAGCCATCCGCATATCATTGGCGGACTTGATGCTTTCGTCCAGGCAGATGGCCGTTTTGAGATGCGGTTGCAGCAGGCTGTGTTCGTAAATATCCTCATGACCCAATGGCTGTTCGATCATCAGCAGATTGTAGGCATCCAACTGCTTGAGATGCTCGGTATCAGCCAGGGTGTAGGCACTGTTCGCGTCCAGCATCAGCGTAATATCCGGCAGAACTTCGCGCACACCTTTGGCCAGCTCGACATCCCACCCCGGCTGAATTTTCAGCTTGATGCGCTTGTAACCCTGACCGAGACGCTTCTGGATAATTTTGACGGTATCTTCAACACTGGGCTGGATACCAATGCTCACACCGACCGGCGCATGACCCGTGGTGTAATGATCGTCAGGCAGATACGATGCGAACAGATCCGCCAGCCGCATGTCATTGGCTTTAGCGAAAGCATCCCAGACCGCGCCTTCGGCCCCTGCTTTGGCGTGATTAGTCCCGCGCACCGCGTGGATGAGTGCCGGAATTTCAGTTGGGCTGTTGATCGTTTTGCCAACCAGCCGCTTAACCACAAAATGCTCCAGAATATGCATGGCAGTGATGACAGTTTCCGGCCCATATCCCGGCTTGGTTTCTGCCGAGGCTTCACCCCAGCCGGTGATGCCGTCTTCGGTGGTCAGTTCGATCAGCACAGCGGCCTTGAACGGCTCGACGCCGAAGCTCGTCCGCAATGGCTCGACAAAAGGCAGCGAAATTGCATGCAGTTGAATATTTTTAATGGTAATCGGGCGCACAGTCAGATCCTTGTCTACATATTCGAGTGAGTGCCTATGTTGTAACAATTTGCGGCGGAGATTGCTAAGGCCACTGAAAACAATTGACCCGGCTTCAACAGGGGAGGTGGCCGGGTCAGGGGGATGACTAGTCGAAAATATCGAAGATTTCACTCAATACTGATTTCTTGCGGTAGGGCTTTCCTTTACGATCATCACCGCGATAACGATCATCATCATAGTCATCGTCATAATACTCGGCTTCATCGTTCTTGCGTTTCCGCATTGTGCTGGGTGCAGGCTGTTGTGCGGGTGGTAGCTGACTTCCCTGTGCTATCGTCCGTTCAATGATTTTATCCAGTTCGCTGCGGTCGAGCCATACACCACGGCACTGCGGACAATAATCGATTTCCACACCTTGACGCTCACTTAACAGTAAATCCACATTCTGACATACCGGGCACTGCATATCGATTTTCCTTTTCTATCACTTACGCTAATATTGCTTATCATTTTATTCTTTATTATAGAAAATCTCTCTTGCAAATGAACCCCGAAAAATTGAGGGTGTGAAGGCTTTTAGAATGTTGCACTTTGCTGAAATCAGCCTCACATTAAATCATTAGCCATTAGTCAGCAGACATTTACCTGAAGCAGTTATGATGATTATCGTGAATTACTCTTTCAAAATTTCAGCGCTTTTCGGAGGGACATGAACCAGATTAATGCAGACATCCATACCGTGATCGTGGGGGCAAGTGCCGCCGGGTTAGCGGTAGCGGCCTGCCTCAAACGAGAGGGTATTTGCTTCGTCCTGTTAGAACAGTCACAACAGGTCGCTGCTGCCTGGCGCCATCATTACGACCGGCTGCATCTGCATACCAGTAAAGGCGCTTCCTCGCTGCCTTATTTCCCGTTTCCGAAAGCCTACCCGCGTTATCCCTCGCGCGATCAGGTCGTGAGTTATCTGGAAATGTACGCGCAGCATCACGGCCTTCAACCGCGTTTCGGTCAACAGGTCACCGCCGTTTCACAACGTGATGGCAAATGGACAACCGTGACTCACGATACCCGCTACACCTCAGAGAACGTGGTGATTGCCACCGGTTATACCCGTGTCCCCAATATCCCCGCATTACCCGGACAGGACAGCTATCAGGGTGAAATTCTGCATAGCTCGGTCTATAAAAATGCCTTACCCTATGTGGGTAAACCCGTACTGGTCGTGGGCTTTGGCAATTCGGGTGGTGAAATTGCGCTGGATCTGGTTGAGCAGGGCGCCCGGCCTGACTTGTCCGTCCGCAGCCCGGTCAATGTCATCCCGAGTGGTGCGTTGGGAATCCCGATTTTGGGAATCGGGATTCTACTCAAAGGGGTATCGCCGCGTGTAGCTGATATTTTGGTCGCACCCCTTATTCGCTTGACTGTGGGCGACCTCCGCAAACTTGGCCTTCAGCCGAAACCTTACGGGCCAATCCAGCAAATCCGTGAGGAGGGCCGCGTTCCACTACTGGACAATGGAACCATCCAACAGATTCGCGCCGGGAATATCCACGTGTATCCCGGAATCGATCATCTGACAGCACATAGCGCCGTGTTCAGCGACGGTTCGCAGGCGGATTATGCTGCAATAGTGCTGGCGACAGGCTACCGCCCAGACCTGGCGGACTTTTTGCACGGAGCCGAGCCAACGCTCGACCCCGATGGCCTGCCGGCAACCAGCGGAAAACCAACCGCCTTACCCGGCCTGTATTTTTGCGGCTTTTATGTCTCACCCAAAGGCATGCTGCACGAAATTGGAATTGAGGCCAAACAGATTGCCGATGTCATCAGCAGTACCTGAACCCCGTTAAGAAAGTTCAGGCTGACGCCGATTCAGCTCAACCCCGGCCTGTGCCTGATTCATCAGCCAGATGTAACTGTCTTCCAGACTCGGTGCGATAGCCGAAGCGGCATAACCGCTGTCCGGTTCACCCAGTACGCGATACTGCACCCCATTGGCAACCTGCAAAGTAGACACGACGATCAGGCCGTTATTGGGCCGTTCGCCATCGGTGACGACATGCCAGACTTTACCCTGCGCCTGCTGGATCATCGCCGATGGACTGCCGCGAAACAATACCCCGCCATTACTCATAATCGCCAGATCATTACAACTATGGCTGATATCCTCGATAATGTGCGTGGACAGAATCACCGTGCAGCGGCTCGCCATGTCCGACAGCAGATTGCGAATCCGTACCCGTTCTTCCGGGTCAAGTCCGACTGTCGGCTCATCCACGATCAACAGTTTCGGGTCACCCAGCATCGCCTGGGCAATGCCGATGCGCCGTTTCATCCCGCCGGAATACGTCTTTAACTGGCGGCTGGCGACATCGGTCAGGCGCACCACCTCCAGCAAATGCTCGATCTGTTGTTTGCGCTTCTGGCTGTCCGTCACCCCTTTGAGGATGGCGATATAATCCAGAAATTCATACGCGGTCAGGTTAGGATATAAGCCCAGCTCCTGCGGCAGATAACCCAGCACAGATTTGGCCGCCTGTTTGCCTTCATTGGTCAGCATATCATAGCCGAAAATGCTGATCTGCCCATCAGTGGGGCGCAGCAACCCGGCCAGCAAGCGCATCAGCGTGGTTTTCCCCGCGCCATTCGGCCCGACCAGCCCAAACATGCCCGTGCCGATTTTGAGGTCAATCCCTCTCAGCGCGTGGACTTTACCGGAATAGGTTTTGGTGAGATTTTTGATTTCAATGGCCATCATATTTTCCTTGTTTAATGATTTTCCTGCCGGCGCAGCCAGCCCCAGGCTAATACCCCGGACAGCAGCAAAATGCCTGCGCCAACGATCAGATCGGGTAATGAGAGGATAGACGGTACATCCATAAAGCCCTTATCTATGAGCCCGGGCATGTACTGAGACGACAGGATATAGATATAAAACATGCCCACTGGTGAACCTGCATAAGCCGCCACGACCACCACGACCAGCATCAGCCCGACGAAGACCGCGCGGCGCCGATTCGGGAGGCCAGCCGCCAGCAGCACACTGATCCCGCCTGCGAATAAGGTAAACAGCAGCAACCCGCCCACCCATAACGTGAGCCATAAACCCAGGTCGAAACTGCCGATAAGCACCAACCCCGCCAGCCCAATCACTACACAGGCCAGCGCCAATGCCAGCCCTAACCCCAGCCATGTCCCGGCGACTTTGCCCAGCAGATACGTGCGGCGGGTCAGTGGCAGCGCCCACAGACAATCCTTCACATGATACTGATGGTCGAACGGAATCGACTCCGTCATGATGATCGGTATGGCAACCAGCACGGTCGCCAGCAGCGGAATGGTACACAGAACCAGCATGCTCGTATTGAGATGATAGAGCTCAGTTGCGGTCACCTCATGCGTTGCGAGCGTGCCCACGAAGCTATCCCGCGCGGCTACCATATACAGCAGCGGCAGTATGATTAAACCAGCTGTGATGATGCGCAGACTGCCGCGCCGCCACTGCATCAGCATTTCATAACGCGCCATCGCCAGAATCTGATAAACCATCAGGCGCGTTCCTCACGATTGCGCAGATACCACCACGCACCCAACCAGACCACAATCACCTCCAGCACACCCGAACCGATGCTGAGCAGTACCCCGTTAAAGGTGTATTGAGGCTGTGGCGCCGGGCTGTAACTGTAGTACATGATGATCGGTAAACGCGCCGGATTGAAATAGTAAAACACGGATACCGAATTCCCGATTCCCAGCACAATGGGCAGGGCGAAAAACAGGCCAATCGCCAGCAGAACAGCGCGGCGGCGG
Organism: Aggregatilineales bacterium; assembly: GCA_038258185.1. Lineage (GTDB taxonomy): Bacteria > Chloroflexota > Anaerolineae > Aggregatilineales > Phototrophicaceae > JAIOHN01. Next base: position 7,871 of record JBBSQD010000247.1, read on the forward strand.
GTAGGCTGGCTGACAGTCACAAGCACGCCCAGGCTGCCATTGATAAGCACCAGCGCCGTCATCCCCAACAGGCAGATTTCCAGCAACAGCCGCCAGTTTACCTGCTGTATCAGCACCAGCCATAAGACCGCCGTGATGCCCATCACCACAAATAATCCGACCAGTGTGCTGACCCACACCCCAACCAGTTTGCCCAGCAGATAAGTGCTGTTCGATAACGGCAGCGCGTGCAGCAATTCCCCGGTGCCCATCTGGGTGTCCTTGGGGATAGTGTCCGACAAAATCACTGGCAGGATGAAGATCAGCGTGACCGAGATGGTGATCCAGCTTAAGGCTAGTACCTGCGTGCTGATGCTGACCGTGTCACCCGGCATCAGATCAGCATTGCTCTGGTAAAGCAGCGTCCCGAAGATATTAAGCACGAGTATCGCCAGCACCAGCACGACCAGGCCGCGCCCGCGCCAGTGCATCCGAAATTCATTCAGCGCCATGGCTCTCACCTGATAAAGTTTCATGATGTTGCCTCATTCAGTGTGGATTGTGTGCGCACACCTAGCAGGATATATTCTTCATCCCGCAGATTCGCCAGCACGGACAGGATAAGATAAGTGCCTAACAGCGTGACACTCACGCGATTCAGCCAGTAATCACTGTTGCTCAGCATTGACGGTGTGACAAACGGCTCGATCACCCATAGAAACGGCTGGACGTAATTTAACGGCCAGATGGTCGGCGCGCCGGGGAGCAACGACTCCGCAAAAAACAGTAGGGCAAACCACAGCAGGGCGGTGACAGCCACCCCGAAAGCCGCCACCCGTGAACGGAGCGTCACATAGATGCCCACGCCGCTGAGGAAAACAGCCGGCGGTATCCATCGGAGGAGCATCACCAGGGGTGACTGACCGTCTATAAACACCAGCGACAAGCCAATCCCCATCAGTGCGACTGCCCCCTGCGTCAGAAAGATGATTCCCAATCGCTCTAATAACAGCCAACCAATCGGGCGCGGACACGCCAGCATGACTTCCATCGCCGGTTCGTCATCCGGCGAAAAAATCAGCGCGGCCTGAATACCCATCACCAGCGGAATAACAATTTCGATCACCCGCGCTTTATCCACCCACGGCATCGGATCGGTAGTGGGGAAGTCCGCCACCAATAGCAAGCCAACCACACCAATACTCACCGCCGCGCCGACCCAGCCCACAAACCGCGCCGTGGCTTTCCATGCGATGGCGGCGGGTTGATGCGCGGAACTGCGATACCCCATGCCGACAGCCCACAGCACACTCCCGGCCAGCAGCAGCGCGATGATATTCACGTATGGGCGCGGTGTAATTTCTGGGCTGCCCCATACGGCCAGCGCCAGCATCACCGCGGCAACCAACCCCAACAGACTGAATACTGAGTTTCTCAAAATGCGACTCCTTTGCGATATTCGCCCGATTGCAGCAACCACAGTGCCGCCAGCAGCAGCAATCCCGCGCTGACGAATAAAACCGGCTGGTTGACAGGCTGATTTAATCCCGGAAATGAAAACAGATAGGCCAATGAATTCGTGTCGACCGAAAAAGTACGCAGCGCGACATGCAGCCCCCACAGCGCCAGACTGACCGCGGTGCTGACCACCGCATCGACAAACAGCACACTCAGCAGAAACGCCAGCGCGGACAGAAATGCCATCGGTGCCAGCCACGAGAGCACCAGCGGCCACAGCGATAATTCCGTGCGCACCAGCGCCAGCACGACACTCCCTGCCAGCCCCAGCAGCAGATTAAAGCCGAATACCAGTGTCAGCCGCGCCAGTAGCAGTACATGCGCCGCTGCAGCGGTTGTATTTTCCAGTTCCATCATCTGCTCAGTGTCGGCATCGTACAGCAGCGCCACCCCGATAGCTGCCACAATCGGCGCGATCATGGCTAGCACCACCGTCCCGGAAGACTGAAAAGTCGCCAGCGTG
>JBBSQD010000248.1:0-9823 GCA_038258185.1 Aggregatilineales bacterium
ATCATCATCAGCGCCAGCGGTATGGCGGAAAATGGTCGGATTCTCCATCATCTGAAGAATAATATTGAAGACCCGAAAAATACGGTTCTGATCACCGGCTGGCAGGCGGAAAATACTTTGGGACGCAAGCTGGTGGATGGCGTGGCGAAAGTCAGAATTTTTGGCGACGAGTATCAAAATCTGGCGCATACCGAAGTGCTGAACGGCTTCAGCGGTCATGCCGACCGTGACGAACTGCTGGATTGGGTGGCCGCGATGAAGGGTAAGCCGCAGCGTACTTTCCTGGTGCATGGCGAGGAAGAATCCGCGATGGCACTGGCACAGGATTTGCGCGAGCAGTTTATGCTGCGGGTGGATGTGCCGGAATGGAAGCAGATGTTTGAGGTGCAGATATGAACGTTTTTGCAGATGAATGGCGCGATTGCCTGAGAGAACAGTATCTGTATGTCGTGCGCGAGAATGACCAGACCACGCTGGTGTCGCTGACTCAGGTGCTGCTGGATGTCGGTTTTACCGAGACGGAACTGCGCGAATTCCGGGTGATGGCGACCATGCACGTGGATGATGTGGCTGAGGATTTCGTGCCGGATATGGATATTTTAGAGCCGACGGTTCACGCCGCGGTCGAGGTCAGCTCACCGGAAGAAGCCGAGGCGGAACTGGCCGACGATATGCCGCCCACATATGAGGAAGTGCTGGAAGAAGCCGAAGCGACGGTGGTCGAGGAAGATGAGCCGGAAGCTGACGAAGAACCCGATGACCCTGACTCTCCTGCGCAGTTGAGTCTGTTCTGACCCTGACGAAACACCTGCGTCAGAAGTGCTTCCCCGGCAGATACATTTAATAATCTGTATCTTCGCTAAAATTACGGTATAAGTAACCAGAGTTTTGCTCGATAGAAAGGAATGATCCTATGAAAATTAAAGGGATTATATTTGATTGCGACGGCCTGTTGGTCGATACGGAAACGCCGGATTTTTTGTCGTGGCAAGCGGTTTTTACATCCTTTGGGGCTTCACTTTCATTCGATCTCTGGCAGTCGGGCATCGGCTCAACATCTGTGCTGGATGCTTATCAAATCCTCGAAGAGCAAACTGGAAAGCCTGCTGATAGAGCGAGTATCCGAGCCGTTCGCCGTGAGCAATATAAAGCGTTGGTCATGCAACAGACGCTCCTGCCCGGTGTTTTGGCGACTATCCAGCTTGCGCAGCAGATGAACTTAAAGCTCGCGGTTGCTTCAAGTTCGTCGTTTCAATGGGTGTCCTGGTGTCTTGAAAATTTTCAATTGACGCCTTATTTTGAGACAATCGTTACGGCTGACGACGTAAGCCTCACAAAGCCCAACCCCGAAATTTATCTCAAAGCGCTGGAACGGATGGCTTGCAAGCCGTCAGAGGTTATCGCCCTTGAAGATTCGCCGAATGGCGTGATGGCTGCGACACAGGCGGGCATTTTTTGTGTCGCCGTGACCAATCCGATGACGTGCGCCTTAGATTTTAGCCATGCCAGTCTGATATTGGAGTCGCTTGAGAAACTGGATTTGGAGAAATTGCCCTCTGGCACTGAATGAACTTTCGCGATTGGCGTTCAATTTTAAGAACCGTTTTTCCGTTCATGACATGCTGGATTATCAGCTTAACCCGCAGTAACCCCTTACATGCCTCTAAGCACTGGCAAATCTGAAAAACAACCGAAAAACGCACATTTGCCTATTCGTTCAGGCTTGTTTGAGCGCAAATCATGCTATGCTGAGTCGGTCAATTGCTAACATAAATTTGAGCCGACCACATGAAAATTTTCCGCCGCATCTTGTTGTTTTTTCTGCTTCTTACCAGCATCGTTTGTATTGTGCTACTGCTCAACTTTACCGCCTCCAATCCCACCGGACGGCGTTATTCCAGCGCGTCACCGATTATCACCGGACAGGGCGATACCCAACAGATCGGTCTGTCGGGAGAGAAGATTCTGTCGGCTGATATTCGTCTTCCACGCAACGAAGATGCCGACCAGCGCCAGTGCATCTGCAATAACGGCGGCTATACCCCCACAAAGAATGAATGTCTGGCCTGTTTTGCCGCATCCGATCAGATTACCACTTATCGTCGGCCTGATTTTGTCGGGCCGGGGTTTATTGCGGAGTCGAAGAATGCGCGCAACCTGTTATACTCTGGCCGCGAGGTCGATCAGATCGGCGATTACGTGCTGATTTCGCGCTTGCTCGGTTACCCACTTTGGGTGTTTGTGCGCGCCAATACGCTGGTGGATTTCCAGTTTACGCAGTTGGTACAATCGACAGGTGGCGATGTGATTTATTATTTCACTGTTCCCGGCTTTGTCGATCCGGTTGATTTTTGGTCGGTGCGCTTTTTGAGCATGTCGCTAGTGCTGATTGTGCTGCTGCTGGCTGTAGAGTGGCTGCCTGCCAGAAGCAAACGTTTTGTGCGGGTTACGCCGGTCAGGCCACCGTCAGACCCGTATCTGCGTAAAGCGGATGACGCGCAGGATTTTATCAATTGGCGCAAGGATAAACTCAAAAATCAGATGGATACGGATGATCATTTTTGGGATAAGTAATGACTGACCAAGACTGGATGCGGCTGGCGCTGGCTGAGGCCGAAAAAGCGCTGGAACATGCGGATGTGCCGATCGGCGCGGTGGCGGTGCGCGGTGAGGAAATTATCGGGCGGGGTTATAATCGGCGCGAGGCTGACCAGGATCCGACCGCGCACGCTGAGATGATCGCGCTGCGTCAGGCTGCGCAGGTGATCGGCCACTGGCGGCTGGAAGAAGTCACGTTGTACTGCACGCTGGAGCCGTGTGCCATGTGCGCCGGGGCGATGGTGCTGGCGCGGTTGCCGCGGTTAGTCTATGCCACCACCGACCCCAAAGCCGGAGCCGGCGGCAGCATCATGAATATCCTGCAACATGAGCAGCTTAATCATCAGGTCGTCTGTGAACATGGCCTGTTAGCGGATGAAGCTGCCGAGCAGATCCGCGCCTTCTTCCGTAAGTTACGGTCAGAAGGGCAGAAGTGACTTTTTAACGCACACGCCGCCCGCTGATTACGTTACCCAGCGCGATCAGCACAATGGCGCCAATCGTCGCAATCACAATCGTGACCAGTGTCCCTTGCAGGCCGTCCTCCGCGCGATAGAAACCAAACAGGCTGGCGAGAATTCCACCCACCACCGAGCCGATCAGCCCCAGCACAATATCCAGCACAAACGAGCGATTCGGGCTGCCCATAATCCGCCGCGCCAGCGCCCCGGCAATAAAGCCGACGATCAGCCAGCCAATACAGGCGAAAGGTGCTAAGATAATCGCAGCAATCACATCCCCAATACTTTCCATGATAATTCCTCCTCAAGAATTGCAGTCAAATTTAATGCCGATAAAACTTTACAAGATTTCTTACAAGTTACGTAAAGTTTCTAAAATATACTCAGTTCTGCTTTCTTTGTCAAAATGTTAATGAGACTAAACTAAACTATAACCATTTAGTTTGTTTCGTAACTCCCCATTGTAATTTGCCGCTTAGACCAGTATTATTTCGACCTAATTTGTGGAGAGGTGCCAGAGTGGTTGAATGGGCCTGTCTCGAAAACAGGTGTAGCCGTAAGGTTACCGCGGGTTCGAATCCCGCCCTCTCCGCTGCACAAACCCACCGTATCCCGGTGGGTTTTTTTATTGATGTTTCTGGATAACGTCCCGTCAGAAAGTAAGATATCTCCTCATTGAGGAGTTCAATAGATAAGGAGAAACATGCTTATGGAGATCATCGCGGTGTATGGCAGCTCACGGATAAGCCCCGAAGACCCGGAATATACAGAAGCCTACGAGGTCGGACGGTTGCTGGGTGAGGCCGGTTATGGCGTGATGACCGGCGGTTATAAAGGCGCGATGGAAGCCGCCAGTCGGGGCGCATCCGAGGCAGGCGGCCATGTGATCGGTGTGACCACCGCGGCTATTGAAACACTGAGTGGTGCCAAAGTCAATCCGTGGGTGAAGGAAGAAATCACCTATACTCTGTTCAGTGACCGGCTGTCGCATCTGGTGAAATATGCCGATGGTTATATCGCGCTTCAGGGCGGTATCGGCACCCTGCACGAGATCGTCAATGTGTGGGAGCTGATGCGCCTGGGTGAGATTCCGCATAAGCCGCTGGTCTGCTACAGCGCTTTGTGGGAGGACGCGCTCAAAGTGATGATGACCAATAAGTATGTGCATCCCGATTATCAGAATTTTATGCATTTTGCGCACACCCCACAGGATGTGGTGGCTTATGTGCAGAATTTTAACCCGGAGGAACACTGATGGACCCGACCCCCTTAGAAATCGAACGTGACGAGAAAGATAATTTCTTCAAACTCAACCCCCAATCCCCACTGACCCCGGAGCAGCGTCAGAAATTTAATCACCTGACGTACTATCCGGAAAACCCCGAACTCGATTTACAGGTGCGCGTCGAAGTTTTCGCGGAGCAGGCGACCATCCCTGTGCAGACGACGACTGGCACGACGCAGCACTTCAAGCGCTATGGCGAGTTTACATTTAATGTCGATGGAGAGACAGCCCGCCTGACCATCTATGAAGCCAGCTACGGTTATTTTCTGCCATTCGTGGATAGTGGTGCTGGCACCGAAACCTATTCCGCTGGCCGTTATCTGGAGCCGGAGCGCTTAGGCGATAACCTGTTTCGCATCGACTTCAACCACGCCTACAATCCCTACTGTGCGTATAGCCCCCAGTGGACATGCCCCATTACCCCGGCTGAGAATCGGCTGAAGCTCCCTGTCCACGCTGGCGAAAAGCTCCCGGAAGGGGAATGGGTCGGCCATTAGAATTTGCTCGGTGAACTTTATGGATAAGTCTTTATCTGAAAGGCTTATCCGTAAAGTCTAACATACCTTGATTTGAATCTGGCTCAGGCAAAACTTGCTATAATGAAAAGATAAATCAAGTGGAATGCAAGTGCCTCTATGAAAAATTACTCAGAAGCTCAAAACAATATATCTGCCTTACTGAATGAAAAGCGCGACGAAATTCTGGCATTGGCGAAAAAGCACGGTGCGACGAATGTGCGGGTATTCGGCTCCGCTGCGCGTGGCGAAAGCCGACAGGACAGCGACATTGATTTTCTGGTGGATTGGGATTACGAACGCGTTTCTGCGTGGGGTGGAGCAGGTCTTTTTGAAGAACTAGAAGCATTATTGGGGCGTAAGGTGGATATTGCAACCGAGTCGCAGCTTCGACCGCGCATTCGTGAACGTGTCCTGAAGGAATGTCGCTCCCTGTGAAAGATGAACGCCTCTATTTAGAGCACATTCTGGAATCGATTGAATTTATCCAGCAATACACAATTTCTGGGCGTGACTCGTTGGATGACCTGAAAACACAGGATGCTGTTCTGCGCCGTTTACAGGTGATGGCTGAATCCTGTTTGCGTATCCCACTTACACAACAAGAAGATTATCCTGAAGTTGGATGGCAACATATCCGCAATTTTCGGAATCGACTTGTGCATGAATATCTGGAAGTGGATATTGAACTTGTGTGGGTCATTATTCAGAATAATCTACCGCCTCTTAAAACGCCGTAAATGCAATCATTGACCGCCTGACTGATGAAGAAGATAGTTAAAAGTCCTCAAGTGTGATTATGACCCACACACCGAAGAAATGATGAAGGGGATGCCACCCCGTTTATCTAATCGTAAACCGACTACGGCGTGAGTTCATTCTATTTGAAATCCGCTATAATAAGTTCAGATAGCGCATGAGGGTATAACTTTGGTCGTTCAACGAAAATTATTCACGGTAGAGGAATTTCGGCATTTTCTTGACTTGCCAGAAAATAGTGAGCGCCGCTTTGAACTTATTGATGGGGAAATTGTGGAAATGTCGCCTAAACTCGATCATGGATTAATTGCATCGGTGATTCATGGCGAGATTTACCTGTACCTCAAGCACAACCCCATCGGCAAAGCCATGTTTGAAGTGGATCATTATCTTCCCGCAGACGATTATAATACCCGTCGCCCCGATGTATCTTTCATCACCCATGAACGTTTACAAGCCTTATCGACCCATGAAGAAGTTCCTCTGATGCCTGATCTGGCGGTTGAAGTCAAATCGCCGGGTAATTACTACACCGGACAAGCTGGCTTACGGGAGAAGGCCCAATATTATCTGAACAATGGATCACGTTTGGTATGGCTGGTTGACCCGCTTAAGCAGCAAGTTGAAGTTTACGCAGTGGGTCAGGTAGTGACGATCCTGACGCTCACCGACAGTCTCGATGGTGGTAATGTCCTCCCCGGTTTCAGCCTCTCCCTGCAGGCGATTTTTGCCCAATAACCCACCGCATCATGTAAGTTTATCCTGCCACAACCCTTCAATAGTGTGAAGTTTCACAGGTGATATATAAATTATAATTCAATAGGGAGTGATACTGTGGCAATTGACTTTTCGCCGGTAGCCAATGACGAAATGAAAATTCTGGAATTCTCGCAGCAGTTCAGCGTGGATGATTTACGCCGTGTGACCAATGAGAGTGTAGACACCATTCTGGATATGATTAAGGATCTGAACGACGCGGATGTCGTCTTCGATCCGATTGATGAGAGCGCAGACGATCTGCACGCCGTTGAAGGTGAAGAAAACATCGGCTGGAATGTCGGTCATCTGGTCGCGCATGTGACTGCCAGTGCCGAGGAATGGGCTTCTTACAGTTCGATTCTGGCGCGGGGCGTCGCTTACCCGGCAGAACCGCGTCTGCGTTATGAAACCCCGTGGCGCGATATTCAGACCAAAGCGCAGGCTGTTCAGCGTCTTGAGGAAAGCCGCCGCATGCGTCTGAGCTTTCTCGACACCTGGCCGGATAATCCTGATCTCAACACCTATCGCGAATTGTCGCCGCGTTTTATCGAGCGTGTGGGCGAAATTAATGCGGCTGCGGCTTTCTTATTTGGGTTGCGGCACGAAGTCGGCCATTATGATCAGATTCGCGAAGTGGCGCAGCAGGCTCTGGCGGCGCGGGCGTTGCAATCTGGCGATTAATCTTCTATACTCTTAACATCTTCAGCGGGAGACGTATTTTCTCCCTGAATATCGGATAAGGTTGGCAACAATGACAGTTTCATTCCACCATCATCACGGAATAGCATATACCTGTTAGCCAACGACTCGATTGAACTTTAAAAGCGCGGACGTTGGTCTGCGCTTTTTTGTTGCCAAAATTTCAGACATTTTATGTTTTTACGAAAGGAAGAACCACCTGATGAGCACCGCCAAAATTCAACCCCGCACACCGAAAGGCTTCCGCGACTTTTTGCCGCAGGACATGCTCAAGCGCAATTATGTGTTCGACAAGGTTCAGACTGTATTCCAGCGTTTTGGTTTCGAGCCGCTGCAAACCCCGGTGCTGGAACTGACCGAAACGCTGATGGGCAAATATGGTGAGGATGCCGAAAATCTGATTTACAGCGCCAAACATGGCCGCAGCGAAAAAGATGAACTCTCCATGCGTTATGACCTGACGGTGCCGCTGGCGCGGGTGGTCGCGCAGTATCAGAACGACATTACGCTGCCGTTCAAACGCTATCAGATTTCCCCGGTGTGGCGCGGAGAGCGTCCGCAGCGGGGTCGTTATCGTGAATTTTACCAGTGTGATGTCGATATCGTCGGCATCGCTAATATGAGTGCCGATGCGGAAATTCTCAGCGTCGTGGTCACGGCCTTAAAGGAACTCGGTTTCCCGCAGTTTATGGTCAAGGTGAATAATCGCAAGTTGCTGACCGGCATGGGGCAGTATTCCGGTGTGCCGGACTCGCAATTGCCGGATCTGTATCGCAGCATCGACAAGTTCGACAAAATCGGTGCGCCGGGTGTGGAGAAGGAACTGGTTGAACGCGGCATTGCGTCGGATGTGGTGACGCGGATGCTCGATCTGATTCAGGCGCGGCAGGATGGGCTGGGAAATCTCGATTATCTCGACAGTGTGATGGGCAGCATCCCCGCAGCGGCGGAAGGCATCCGCGAGCTGCGTGAACTGGCTGGTCACCTCGAAGATAATTACATCTCGATGGAAAACTACGAATTTGACTTTACGATGGTGCGCGGTCTGGGGTATTACACCGGGCCGATCTTCGAGACGATCATTACTGAGCCGAACCTGGGAAGCATCAGCGGTGGGGGACGTTACGATAATCTTATCGGCCTGTTCCGCAAAGAGAGCCTGCCGACCACCGGCACATCATTGGGAATTGAGCGCATTATCGACCTGCTGACCGAGCTTGATCTGTATCCGGCGCACATCGGCGGGACGGTGGTGCAGGTGCTGGTGACCGTTTTTGGTGAAGATACGCTGTCATCCGCTACCAGACTGGCAGCAGAACTGCGCGCGCAGGATATTCGCACTGAGCTTTATATGGAAGACAAAAGTCTCGGCAAGCAGTTCCAGCACGCCGATAAAAAAGGTATCCGGCTGGTGGCTATCCTCGGCAGTGAGGAAATCAAGCAGGGCGTGGTCAAGCTCAAGCGCTTGAGCGATGGCGAAGAAATCACCGTCGAACGTGGGTCTGTCCCCGACAAAGTGCGGATGTTACTGGGGTAGAATAAAACCAATATCAATTACTCTTGGTTTTGACAATGAAATATCTTATAGGTTTCGTGTTGTACGTAATCCTGATGCAACCTTTCGTGACTCTGGCCGATGATCTGTCGGCCTTAGAACCGATCACGCCAGAAAATGCACAGCATCTGGTACAGGTGGCTCGTTACGGCGAAGGTGTGTTTACGGGGGCAATAGCGTGGTCACCGGATAGCACGCGTTTGGCATTCGGTGGCTCTTTGGGAGTCTGGATATACAGCACTACTGCTTCCGATTCCGAGCCGGAATTTATTGATTATGATCGCTGGGTCTACGCGTTGGCCTGGTCACCTGATGGAGAAACACTGGCCATCACTCAGGATGATGGCGTTCACTTCTATGACCTCATCTCTAAAGAAGATCGCATAGTTGTGTCAGGGTCTGGTGCGATAGCTTTCAGTCCAGATGGTAAACTGCTGGCAGTAGGTGAAAAAATACCTGCATCGGATGATTATCAAGAGTGGCGTCTTGTAGCCGGCCTTCATGTTTATGACGCGAGAACAGGTGAGCGGATCGCCTCAAGGCGGACAGATTACCAGGATAGCAACGCAGTAAAGGTGCAATTCAGCCATGATAACATCTTACTGGCCGTGACTTACTCAGTCGAAGGCAATGCGGTCAGTTGTACTGATGAAGTGTTTCAATATCTGGATGTTTACACCGTCGAAAACTTTCTTGTCTCTCCTGAGTCTGTCCCTGTTTTAGCGACACAGGTTGTGAATAAAGGAATGGGATGGAACGGATTGCTGGATAATCCAATTGCTTCTGGTGATCGCTTTTATGGTGAAGGGAGTGGAAACATTGTTTTGCACGGCCTGACCAATGATATGAAGCAAACAACTTTAGGTGAAATTGAAAATTGGTTAGTTGATGACCTTGTGTTGCACCCTGATGGTGAATTTCTGATTGCCACAGGACGTGACCCGGAAACCTATCCGCTTGGGTACACAACCGTCGCTTTTGACTTACAAACAGGTGAGAAATTATTTACGCTGGCAGAAAGCTCGTTCAGTAGTACATCTTTTAGCGCTGATGGCAATTGGCTGGCCGGGTTTAGAGATGAAAGCTGGATCATCTGGGAAGTTCATAACCACCAACTGGAGGAGAAAAATTCTTTCTCGTTGGCATCAGCGGACTGGTCTGTTGATGATGGCAGATTGCAGCTTCCCGATCA
>JBBSQD010000249.1:0-9804 GCA_038258185.1 Aggregatilineales bacterium
ACTGTCGGCCTGTACCTCAAAGAGATGGCGCGTGTCCCTCTGTTGACCACTGAAGAAGAGATTAACCTCGCCATGCGGCTGGAAGCTGGCCTCAGCGCCGAGAAGAAACTCCGCAAAAACCCCACCAGCAAGCGTGCGCTGGAATGGAAGCTGATGGAGCAGGACGGCAATAATGCCCGCGAACACCTGATTAAAGCCAATACCCGCCTTGTCGTGTCCATCGCCAAAAAATATATGTCGCGTGGTGTGCCATTTCTGGACCTGATCCAGGAGGGCAATCTCGGCCTGATGAAAGCGGTTGAGAAGTTTGATTATCAACGTGGCTTTCGTTTCAGCACTTACGCCACATGGTGGATTCGCCAGACGATTACCCGCGCGATTGCCGACCAGGGACGTACTATCCGCGTACCGGTGCACATGAGCGACCGCATCCGGCATCTGTACCGCGCAGCCCGTGAGCTGGAACAGGAATATGGCCGCAAACCCACCGCAGAAGAAATTGCGACCGAGCTGAAATTAGACCCGCGCAAAGTGCAGTGGATGCTGCGCGTATCGTGGCAACCGCTCAGCCTGGAGCATCCGGTGGGTGAAGACGAAGACAGCGAACTGGGTAACTTTATCGAAAATGACAGCCTGCCCACCCCGTCACAATCTGCCGAGAACAACATGGTACGCGCCAAAATTGAGGAAGTGCTGTCCACGTTAACGCCGCGCGAAGCCCGTATCCTGCGCCTGCGTTTTGGCCTGCAGAACGGACGCGCTTATACGCTGGAAGAAGTCGGCCAGAAATTCGGCCTCACCCGTGAGCGCATTCGTCAGATCGAAGGCCGTGCCCTCCGCCGTCTGCGTCATCCGCGCCGCAGCCGCCAGTTAAAAGATTATTTAAGCTGAAAATTTCCCTTTGATTTGAAAACGAGTACCCTCAACAGTACTCGTTTTTGATTCCAACCGCTGCTGCATCGAGGTATTTATTGTGCGCCCAATGGCGATCTGCTCACCGCGGATAACAGCGCCGATCAGTTGGATGAAACCTGGCGCTATCTGCCGCCGGAAGAATTCAATTATGTGCGCGAAGGCCGCGATTATGGCTTCCCGGGATGTGTTCGGCAAGATGCTGCCCTTAAGCTGAGCCATCACTCAAAGCGCTGCGACGTACCGCCGACGGTATTGCCACCATCCAGCACCAGGAGTTGACCGGTCATATAACTCGAATCATCGCTGGCGAGAAAGAGCACGCCTTTGGCGATTTCCTCGACGGTGCCCACACGTCCCATCGGCAGCACATCACCTAAGCCCTGCAAATAATCTTCTTTGGTCAGCGCTTCGGATAAACGCGCGTCCCAGCGCTCGACATAAGTATCACCGGGGCAAACCGCATTGACGCGGATACCCTGCCGCGCATGATCCAGCGCCATTGATTTGGTCAGTTGGACGATGGCGCCTTTGGTCGTGCTGTAAACCGCGATTGACCGCGCCCCAACCACCCCCACATCCGACGCATTGTTGATAATCACGCCGCTGCCCCGTTCGATCATGTGCGGCAAGGCGGCACGACTGGCATAAAAGGTGCCGCTGACATTCGTCTCCCATACTGCCTGCCAGGTGTCCAGCGAAGTCTCCGGCACGGTGCCCAGCGGAACGATCCCGGCATTGTTGAAAAGAATATCCAACTGACCGAACTGCTCGATGGTTTTGTCCACCACATGCTGACAATCCGCCGCCTGGCGTACGTCACAGGCTAAAAACAGCGCCTGACCGCCTTGACTTTCGATCTCGGCCACGACTGCCGTGCCTTTATCGGCATTCCGCGCCGCGATGATGACGATTGCGCCTTCCTGGCTGAATAGGCGGGCTGTCGCCTGCCCGATGCCGGAATTACCGCCTGTAATCAGCGCCACTTTTCCCGCAAGTTTGTCGCTCATATTTATCTCCTGTCCGTAACAAACTATCCAAGAATAAATTTAATTGTACGGACACGGCATCCCACAGGGAGGCTTATGCACTGCCGTGTCCGTACCAGATGAATCCAAGTGTGTATACCAAAAATAAGAGCGACTTCGTCAGTCGCCCTTATGCAAAGTTTTATACTCTTGCGCTTGATTAGACGCGTCCGTTGTTGTCCTGAATGACGAGTGTTTGTTCGCCTTCACGCTCGACCCACACCCCACACGGCCCGCCGGTTTCGCTGACGCCGAGTTCAACCTCGCTGCCATCCATGCGCAAAACCGGATGATAAAACTGCGCGACTTTTTCCGCTTCGGCGACGATATAATGGCCGATCAGCGAGCGGCGGAAGCGATCCTGGCTATTGTTCGGGAAACTGCCGTGAATAACCTGCCCATTGAAAAACAGCACATCTCCCGGCTGCATAATCACCGGCTCCGGCACCATGCCCTCGATCAGCGGAACGGTGGTGCCGCTGAAACTGATGGAGGTATCCGCCTGCACATTGCACAATTCCGGCAGATCCTTTGTGCCGGGGACGATCTGCAAACAGCCGTTTTCCTCGTCGCAGACATCGAGCGACATCCATGCCGCCATGCACGTTCCCGGCTGCACTTCAAGATAACGCTGATCCTGATGCAGCGCCTGTCCACGTGAACCGGCTGGCTTGAAATAGAACATGGTCTGCACGGCATAGGGCTCTTCACCCAGCAGCGCCGTGAGCCAACGATTCACACGCTCGTCCAGCATCCAGTCCAGTGTCAGGTCATCCCAGCGATGCGGGTGCACCATGCGTGGGAATTTCGACAGCGGATCGTCGGGGTCGGTGATGTTATCAGCCTGAAAGCCACCCACGCCCTGCGCATTTAATTCCATAAAATGTTCCCGGTAGGCTTCGACTTCTTCGGGCGAAAATAAGCCCGGCACCACCACATAACCTTTTTCCTGATACTGCTCAATGAGTTGTTGCTGGTCAATGTCGATCATAAAATTACCCTCAGCCTAGCCTTTACTTAAACGAAAACGATTTTAAATTTTGTGATTGTGCGCCAAACTCCGAGCAGACGCGTTCACTGCCAATACCACTGATGACACAACGTTCCTTGGCATTGCTCAAAAGTTTTTGTGTCCAGTCCACCGCACCGCCATCCGCCAGTTCCATAAAATCACCGGAAGGCGCTGCGGCATATACATGAAAACACACATCGGCATAATAGTCGCGTCCGCTGGTGCGCTCGTCATCCACCATGCAGACTACATCTTCATACTGTTCCTGAATCCGTGCAAATAACTGCTCGATAAAGGTGGAGCGTGACCCCAGCGCGCGAAAATCCGTCACGGCCAGTCGCAACTCGATTTCCGCGCCAGCATAATCCCGTAATGAGCGAATATAAAAGCCGATATGCTCGACAAAAGCGTCTAGCTCAAACTTCAAATTGCCAGTATCGCGGCCCGCACTGCACAGGGCATAAGCGTTAAAGTGCGCAATCGAGTTTGAATTACCATAACGCTGTGTCCGCAGCAAACGATGGCTGGCAGCCAGATGAACCGGAGTTGTCGATTTGGCATTCTCACGCAGAAGATCGCGGCGGCGCAAGGCACATTCCAGCGCCAACACATTGGTCGAGTCGGAAACGACTTCCGTATTATAGATGGTGGACATCACGCGATTCTGGTCACTCAACGCCACAGCGGAAACGGTGCCGAGTGTGGCAACAGGCGCTAAATTCAGCGCTTCAAAGTCTGGCGCTAAGGCGGAAAAAGCGGTTTTCTCCCATGTCAGCAGGGTTTGTGGGGATAAACCCGATGGGCGTGTAAAGCGATTTGTCTCGTGGTCGGCCAGCACACGCGCTGGTGTTCTTTGGGCGGCCTGCTGGCGATAGACTTCTAACAACAGCGATTGCAGGTCAGCCGGTGATATACGCTCCGCCAGCATATCTGCTAGCCCCGCAACACCTAAATCACGTTCGATCCGTTCGATAATTTTGCTGGTAGCCATAAGCGCGCCTAATATTTCCCCTGCTTCAGCCAGCGCATAAAACTGAGATCAAAGGTGTTGCCGCCCAGCCGATGCGCAATCGCCATAATTTCAGCACGATGAATGGTGCCATGATTGATTACGTGCAGCAGAATCGCCCAGACGTGATTATCAATCACATCACCAGCAGGCGTGGTATATTGCACCGGGGCGGCTAAACTTTCAGTATCAAGCTGCTGGATAAACTCACGCATGTCGCTCTCGACAGCATCCCACTGTTGACGGATACTGGCACGATCCGGGAAATCCGCGATTTTGAATTGCTCCCGCCGCGATTCGCCTTTGGCGCGCGCCAGCCACCACGCTTCACCGGCCATCACATGCACCACTTCCGCATGGATGCTGCCGTGCGAATAACCGCTGTCCTGTTGAAACTGTGCCTCGCTCAACTGCATCACGCAGTCGTCCCACACGCGGCGCAATTCCCAGTAATGATAATCATATAAAGTGCTGAGATGCTGAAGATCCATTTATTCAATCAACTATCTAAATTAAACAAAAAGCAGAAAGAATCCAGATTCCCGACCCTTTCCGCTTATCCCTTAAATGGTCAGTTCGTCGTACAGCATTTCCTGGCTGAGATTGGGCACGACAGTATGTCTGCTTTGCAGCGTTAATGAAGCCGCAGTCACGCCCAGACGCATCGCTTCATCAACCGGCACGTCATTTAACAGGCCAAAAATGACCGCGCCGGAAAACGCATCACCTGCGCCAGAGGTATCGACCACGCGCGTGTTGATCGCTGGCAGAAAGCCGCCACCACTGCTATCGGCATAGGCTAAACCGCGTGCGCCCACCGTCACAACGGCGATCTGTGTGCCCAGCATCACCAGATGCCGAGCTGCGTCAATCGCCGTTTCGCGGTCATGCGCGGGATTCTCAAGGCCACACAAAGCTGTAGTCTCCGCCGCGTTGGGCGAAACCATATATATCTCATGCAGATGCTCACAGAAACGTCCGGCTAATACCGGCAGCGTTGGGTCGGCACAGATGCGAATCTTGTGCCTGGCGGCCAGTTCAAACAGAGTCGCTAATGCCGCCTCGCTCAGGGTAGCATCAATTACCACCATCGCGGCTTCCGCCAGCAGGTGCTCATTTTCGATGAGAAAATCGGAGTCGATGGTGTTCATGACGTCGAAGTCAGCGACTGCAGTCAGCAGTTCGCCATCGGGCTTAAAAACAGAGGTGTGCGTAGAAGTGGCCGCGCCTGCGATCACCCGGACAAGGCTGACATCAATGCCGCTGGCTTTACATTTGCGCAAAACGCGCCGCCCCGCAGCATCCTGACCTACAGCGGACATGAGTAAAGTCTCCACTTCCAGACGCGCCAGATTTTCAGCAATGTTGCGGGCGACCCCGCTTACAGTGCTGCGCACCCGACCCAAATTCGTGGCGCCCCATTCCAGTGTACTGGCGGAGGTTGCCTTTACATCCATGCCTGCCGAACCGATTACCAGCACGTACCCCTCGTCCATGAGCCACATCTCCTTGCCCTAGCCTTCGGTTGCTTTCGGGTGTTACACCACTTTACTGGTCTATCCAATTGTGACCTGTTTCCAAACGAAAATCAATCGAAATAGAACCATCGTGGGGAATCAAACAGCGCACCATAACGGTGCGCTGCAGGGGATTATCTATTCAGCCTGTGGATTAGTTATTGCTGGTCTTGACGTTAATCCGAATGGGCTTGGCCTCTTCCGCCTTGGGCAGAACCAGCTTCAGCACACCGTTATCAAACGTGGCTTCGGCAGACTCAATCTTAACGGGGACATTTACCGACAGGCGACGTTCAAACTTACCGTGGAAACGTTCGCGCAGCAGGTAGTTGGTTTCAGCTTCCAGCCCGTTCAATTCACCACGGATCACGAGTACGTCATCATCCAGGGTAATGCTCAGGTCATCGGCATGCATACCGGGGACAGAAGCGGTCAGCACAATGCTGTCTTCAGTCTCATAGGCATCCAGCGGCAGACGGTAAATCTGCTCGGCATTTTCCTGCTGGGCAGCAGCACGACGACGAGCGGTATAGGCGGGTTCACGAACTACGAACATGGTCAACTCCTTATATAGAGAGGTTTTTTGTTTAGATGTTATATGCATTATCATAGGCCGCATTCATAAGAAACATATCGATGCTGCGTAAAAGATCTGTATGCGTTGCTGAGCATATTGCAGATGTAAATTTTTTGTTAAATGAGGATTATTGAGCAACTCTTAACGTAATACCCATTGTAACCTCCGATAAAATAAGTTAACCGTGAATCTTCGCACCCACTAAACAACGTAAAGTGAACAACATGAAAGATGAAGTGAAATTAAAATCTGGCGAGCATCGTGAAGTACAACTTGCCATTGAACATGAACGCATCGAAATGTTGCAACGCTTCATGGGGGATGTCTCGCATGACTTCAAAACCCCGCTCACTGCCATTAAACTGGGGTTATATTTACTCCGACGCGCCCAGACAGAAGCCGACCGTGACCGTCACATGGCTTCCATCGAAAAACAGACGGAGCGCTTAGAGACACTGATTAGCGATCTGTTCAGCATGTCACGTCTGGATAAGTCCGCCACAAATGAATTTGGCTTCGGGCGTATTCAGATCAATTCGCTGATCGCCAATATCATCAGCGCCCATTCCGCATTTATCGAGGATAAGCACCACACTCTGAATTTCGAAGCGGGTGAACTGCTTCTGTTTTTTGGTGACAGCGTTCAGTTAGATCGCGCCTTCAGCAACCTGCTGATGAATGCCATCACCTACACGCCGGAAGGCGGCCAGATCACTATCCGCACGTACCTCAAAGACCGCCAGGTGGTGGTCGAGTTTGAAGATAACGGCATCGGCATCCAACCAGACGAACATGCGCTGATCTTCGAGCGTTTTTATCGCAGTGACCGTGCCCGCAGCACCACCACAGGCGGCATGGGGCTGGGTCTGGCGATCACCAGTAAGATCGTGGAAGCGCATGGTGGCCTTATCCATGTGGAGAGCGAACCGGGCAAAGGCAGTCTGTTTCGGGTATCATTTACAGCGACTTTATCGCAGTAAGTGTGTATGCTTCACATGGGAGATTATGCATGGAAACAGATTTTAAGTCTCGCCTGAATCGCCTTACAGATATCGCCAATGTGGATGCCGTGGCTATTTTACCCGGCGCCAGCATGGAATATTTTACCGGCCTGCATTTGCACCTGTCGGAACGGCCCATTATCCTTTTTGCCACGCCGGACGGAAATCTGTCCATCATTATCCCGGAGCTGGAAATGCCGCAGCTTCTGGCACGGCCTGATCTGGAAATCCGCGCCTTTGCCTGGAGTGATGTCGATGGTTATATAGGTGCTTTTGAAGAAGCGCTGAATGAATTGGGCTTAAAAGGCGGCACATTAGGCGTCGATGGCATGACCATGCGCGTCACCGAATGGCTGGCCTTTAGTCAATTAGACCCCAGCCTGAAGGTGCAGCCTGTCGAGCGCGAGTTAATCCACATCCGGTCGCAAAAAATGCCGGATGAAATCGAATTTATGCGGCAGGCCATCCGTTTGAGCGAGAAAGCGCTGGATAATGCCCTGCGCCGTATCGAACCGGGCATGACCGAACGCGAGATCGCCACCCTGTTAAATGACGAACTGAGCGCTCAGGGCAGTCAGGGCAATGCTTTTGGCCCACTGGTGCAGACTGGCCCCAACAGCGCCCTGCCACATGGGGGCATCACCGAACGTAAGCTGGAGGAAAATGATTTCCTGCTGATTGATTACGGTGGCAAATTTCAGGGGTATCCGGCGGATATTACGCGCACGTTCTGTCTGGGGACACCCACCGCCGAGATGCAGAAAATGTATGATGTCGTGCTGCAAGCCAATCAGGCCGCGATTGCTGCGACTGGCCCCGGTGTGCCGATGGAAGATGTCGATAAAGCGGCGCGGGATGTGATCGAGGCTGCGGGTTATGGTCAGTACTTTATTCATCGGACCGGGCACGGCCTCGGCTTGGATGTGCATGAGCCGATTCCGCAGATCGCCAGCGGGGTAAAAGACCTGCTGGAACCGGGCATGGCCTTCACTATTGAGCCGGGGATTTATGTACCCGGTGTGGGCGGTGTGCGCATTGAGGATAATGTCGTCGTCACCGACAGCGGCGTGGATGTCCTCACCAGCTTTCCGCGAAAATTAACCCTAAGTTGACCCTATGAAACGTATTATGCGTTCGACGTTAGTGATTGTCGTCCTCACCCTGCTGGTCACTGCAGGGTTGATGGCCGCACAAACAAATGAAGCCGATTCCACCTGCCCGCTGCCAATGAATTTCTGGTTGGTCGCGGGGGTTGATTGGCCGGTAAATGGCTTGCAGCTAGGCATCCGGTTTTATACGCAGGCGGAGATTATCGCCTTAACTGAGCTATCAGTACCTGACGATGCCAGCCTGACACTAGCCTTTCAACTGGCCGCTGCGAAATTGAATATCGCTAACGACAGCGATCCACTGATCATCCGCGATGTTTTACTGGAAGGTGATCGTTTGCTGGCGGCTTACGATACCGTGCTGCCTTACGCCATCAGCAGCGACAATGAAAATGCCGAAATCATCCAGCAGGCCAGCAGAATCCTCGAAATTTACAACAGCGGCCAACTGACGCTGAACTGCATCAGCGTTACACTCCCTGCCCCGTTGGCGACTGCGGAAATCACAGTGCCGGAACCCGCCACTACAGAGCAAGTTAAACTTCAGCCTGTCACTACGCCGGAAGTCATTGCACCGCCGGCATCTACACCAGAAGTTGGGGCTGATGACGATGATGGCAGCGGTCAGGGCAGAGGGCGCGGACGTGGCCGGGGTGGCGACGACAACAGTGATGACGATTAGAAAACCTCCTCAAGTGGCTTTGATGACGCGCTTATTACGCAGTATGACGGCGAAACCGATCTGGTCAGTATCGCGGCAGAACAAAACTGAGTGGGTATAATAGAGCGCGATTGCAAACAATACGGAAAACATTATGGCTCAAGAAATCATTAGCGTACTGGATGGCAAGCGCATCATCCTGGCCGTGACCGGCAGCATCGCTGTGTATAAAGTGGTCGATCTGGCAAGCAAACTGACGCAGGCCGGGGCGGTGGTGGATGTCATTATGACCGCCGCCGCCCGTGAATTTGTCACCCCGCTGACATTTCAGGCGGTAACCGGTCGGCCAGTGTATGACGATCTGTGGAAGGCCGATAGCAGCGGTGGCCTGCCGACGCACATCGCGCATGTCGGCCTGGGGGAAGGCGCGGATTTAATGCTGGTCGCCCCGGCAACCGCGAATACACTGGCGAAACTGGCGCAGGGCATGGCTGACGATCTGCTGACCGTGACGGCGCTGGCGGCACGCTGTCCGCTGGCAGTGGCCCCGGCAATGGATGGCGGTATGTATCAGCACGCCGCGACCCAGGCTAATCTCGCGACCCTGTTACAACGCGGTGTCGAGTTGATCGAGCCGGAAATCGGGCGTTTCGCATCAGGCTTAGTCGGGCAGGGACGCCTGCCAGAAACCTCGGTTTTGCTGGGGCATGTCCGGAATTTATTGGGCCGCATGAATGGCGCATTGGCCGGACGACAGGTCGTCGTGACGGCAGGCGGCACCAGCGAAGCGCTGGACCCGGTGCGCTTCATTACTAACCGTTCCAGCGGCAAGCAGGGTTATGCGCTGGCGCAGGCCGCTCTGGATGCTGGCGCGAATGTCACGCTGATCAGCGCGGCATCGGGTCTGCCTTATCCCGTTGGCGCACAGATTGTCGCGGTGGAATCGGCTGAAAACATGCTCAATGCCGTGCTGGAACA
>JBBSQD010000250.1:0-9686 GCA_038258185.1 Aggregatilineales bacterium
AAGGCGATGATGAAGTCTCGAAACGGTTGTTCCTGGGCATGACCGCCGTGGAGCGGATGTTCCTGTCGATTTTCCTGTTTATGAATGTGGTGGTGCTGGGGCTGGCGTTTCTGGTGGTGACCGGACGCATCGTGTTTTAGGATGATAGATTCTATCCATGACTAAACTGTTTATTAGCTACCGCCGTAAAAGCTGGTCATTTACTCATCGTCTGGCTGACGAGTTGCGTAAACGACTTGATGCTGAAATATTTGTTGATATGGATGGCGTGGATGACACCAATTTTGAGAAATCCATTTTAGGCCACCTGCGCGACAGTCAGGCGGTGCTACTGGTGATCTCCGAACATACCTTTGCAGACCGCGTTCACAGGGATGATGATTGGGTGCGCCGCGAAATTCGTGAGGCGTTAACGCTGAACATCCCGATTGTGCTGGTGTGCGTAGAAGGCTTGCTTCCTCCGTCTGGCCTGCCGGATGATATTAAAGAAGTTTCACAGAAGCAGGGGATTAATTTCTATCCCGACTATTTCACTCCGGGTATCGATAAACTGGCTGATTTTGTGGTTAAGATTGGTGTGGCGAAATTCCCCGTAGCCTCTGCCCCTGTTATACCGCCACCGCAGGCCGATACGAAACAGATTAAAGGCCGCGCAACACTGGATGAAGCACTCGATCTGCTGGATCACGGCGATTACAACAAGGCTGTTTTCCTGCTGGAAGAACTGCTTGAAAATGGCTATACCTCACGTTATGTGGATGTCAATGATCTTATACAACAAGCCAAAACTCACCAGGAAACTGTAGATCGTCGCCGACATGCCAAACTAGAATATGAGGAAATTGAATCTTTAGCAAGTCGGAAGTTCACACACGAACAAGCACGTGAGGCGTTTGTGAAGTGGTGTGATGAATATCCTGAGCTAATCACCGAACTGGACGACTCAAAGTTAAGCGAACGTTTTCAAGCACGGCCATCAGCCAAACGGGTTGACGTTGTCCAGCCAACTAAAGAAGGGGACAAACCTCGCAAGGTTTACAACATCCTGCCACCGCCATTTGAGTGGGTGAAGATACCCCGCGGCAAAGTCACGCTTGAAAAGGGTGGCTATATACCAGAAGGTGGGCAAACCTTTGATGTATCGGCTTTTGAAATCGCTAAATATCCGGTGACTAATGCACAGTATGGCAAATTTATTGAACTGAGTGGATATAAGCAGTCCAATTGGTGGACGAGTGAGGGTTGGCAGATACGCAAAAGAGAAAATTGGGCAGAACCGCAATACTGGCAGGATGATAAATGGAAAGGTGATGATTACCCGGTTGTGGGTATCTCATGGTATGAAGCGATCGCTTTTTGTAACTGGTTGAGTATCCTCACTGATGAGCCGATTAAACTGCCAACAGAGCAGCGCTGGCAGCGGGCGGCTCAGGGAAATGACAATCGGGTCTATCCCTGGGGCGATCAATGGGAAGCTGATCGCTGTAATACGGAAGAATCTGGTATTAAACAAACCACTCCGGTGCAGAAGTATGAAGGCCGCGGTGACAGCCCGTTTGGGGTAGTGGATATGGCCGGTAATGTCTGGGAGTGGTGCCTGACAGCCTACGAGTCCGGCAGTGAAAGCCTGGATGGAGCTGATCGACGGGTGCTGCGGGGCGGGTCTTGGTTCTACGATCAGGACCTCGCTCGTGCCGCTAACCGCTTCAGCCTCAATCCCAGCAGCCGTAACAGCAACCGCGGTTTTCGGTTGTGTCGGCCCCCATCTTCGTGATCTCTGACCTCTGGAGGGGGCAGCGCCGCAGGCGCGCGGGGGAGACTTCCCCCGTCACCGTCCCGCGAAGCGGGTCGCGCCGGTCTGCCGCAAATGAGGCATAATAAAAGTAGCGCCCCGGTTCAAAACCGGGGACTGCTCAAAAGCCGATAAACCGCTGAAGCGGTTCAGATCGATGTTTCAACCTCTTTAGAGGTTTACAATCCCCCTAGCAGACGGGAGTTTTGAACCCCCGCAGCACTTTCATTCTTATTCGCTAAGTGCTTCCATTTCCGCCTGGATGCTGTCGGCGTAGCGCGCGGCATCAACGGCGAACGGGCCATCCGGCGCGAGTTCGAGGTAATGCTGGAAATCCGCCAGCGCTTCGTCGCGGGTTTCGGTGCCGGTCTGCAAAATTGAATAGTAGAGCAGTCCGCGCTGATAATAGGATTCGGCATAATCCGGGCTGATTTTAATCGCAGAGTTGAAGTCGGTCAGCGATTGATCCCATTCATAGATGGCGCGGTACATCTGGCCGCGTTGGATGTATATGCTGCTGACTGGAGAAAGCTCAATCATACGGCTGAGGTGGTCAATCGCGGTGGTGTAATCCCCGGCCAGGGCATAAAACTGGGCGCTGATGGATAATGTGTCGAGATACAGATGGCCGCTGTCGTCTATCGTGGCGATTTCATCGACAAAGGTGCTCATTACTTCACGGGCTGTGTCAGGCTCCCCGGCCAGCAAATGCACCCAGGCGAGATTACCAAGCGAAGCCGGGTTGATTCCGGTCATATCATAGGTGCTTTCATAGGCCACGCCCTGTTCCAGCAAATCAATGGCACGGTCATAGTCACCGGTCTGAACAGTGCAGTTCCCGGCGTAAAAATACAACGTGGCAATCACCAGATTGTCGCTGTGATTTTCGGCCTGCTGCGCCAGTTCAGGGATCATTTCCGTAAAATAATCTGTGTCCCCCGTCGCACATAATCCCAGGCTGTAAACTGCTGCCCGGCTGGTAAGTTCTGCTGCCAGTTTTGGGTCGATGTCTGACAGGGGCAACCATAGAGGACGTTCATAGAGATTTTGCGTCGCATACACCAAAATGGGCGGCTGCGTTTCAAGCAGGACTTGTTTGGGGATTATGGCAAAATGATGCAGTCCTTCAGACACAAAACCAGGCGCATACCATGAAATAAACACATGTTCATCTGCCTCTCCCTCAACTTTGTTCAAGCCAATACCGGCGGCGTTTAGATTGCGGGCCACAGCATTCACGATTTTCGGCAACAGGTCTTCATCATCGCTACCAGTGATTTGAATACGTATATCCAGTTGTAGAGAGGTGTCCTGGGCTTGCAGCGTGACGCTGATGTTTAGTGCGCACAGTGTAAAAATCAGCAGAATGAAGCGCATGGATGATTTACTCCGGTTGATGTTGAGCAGAGTATTATAGCAAAATGCACTCATGTGGGATTATCCCAAGTAATTTGGGATAAATCTATTACTATTTGGGATACTGAAAAGCCTCTATCGATTTTTTCAGCGTTTTGAGGTATAATTCATAGAGTTTAATGTATGCGAAATCAATGGGTGCACAATCTTTTTCATTATGAAAATCGTCAGTCAACATACCTCACTCCCTGCTTTTTGCGCCCTGGCAAAACAATTTAGACAACCACATCAGATCATACGTAAAGCTGGCTTCAGGCGAACGGCCTGACCCGACATTTTAGCTTGAAAGGAGATCGGCGCTGCCTGCCACCTGCTGGCTCACAGCGCTAACATTGCCTATGGATATTGGTACGATTCGCCCGGTAAACATCAATGAGGAGATGCGCGGGAGTTATCTCGATTACGCCATGAGCGTGATCGTCGCCCGTGCGCTTCCGGATGCACGCGACGGGCTGAAGCCGGTACACCGGCGTATTCTCTTTGCGATGCATGATATGGGGATGCGCGCTAACTCGCAGTACAAGAAAAGTGCGCGTGTGGTGGGTGATGTGCTGGGTAAGTATCACCCTCATGGTGACACTGCAGTTTATGACGCGATGGCGCGTATGGCGCAGGATTTTTCGCTGCGTTATCCGCTGGTGGATGGGCAGGGGAACTTCGGCAGTGTCGACGGTGATCGCCCCGCAGCCATGCGTTATACCGAAGCCCGTCTGGCACGGATTGCTGAGGAACTGCTGGTCGATATCGACATGGATACCGTCGATTTTATTGATAACTATGATGGCACCCAGCAGGAGCCGAATGTGCTGCCTGCGCGTCTGCCGAATCTGCTGCTGAACGGTGCCAGTGGTATCGCGGTCGGCATGGCGACGAATATCCCGCCGCACAACCTGCGCGAACTGGCCGCGGCCATCACCTACATCATCGACAATTACGACCGCATGGAAGAAATCACCGTTGATGACCTGATGGAATTTGTCAAAGCGCCGGATTTCCCCACCGGGGCGATTATCCTGGCGGGTGACGAATTAAAAGAAGCCTATGCCACCGGTCGTGGTCGGGTGATTGTGCGCGGTAAGGCGGATATCGAGGAGATGCGTAACGAACGTCACCGCATTGTTTTTACGTCGATCCCGTATCAGGTCAGCAAGACCGCGATTGTCGAACGTATCGCTCTGCTGGTGCGCGAAGGCCGCCTGGATGCGATCAGTGACCTGCGCGATGAGTCCGACCGCAAGGGTATGCGCCTCACGATTGAACTCAAGCGTGGCGCACAACCGCTGAAGGTGCTCAATCAGCTTTATAAATACACGCAATTGCAAAGCACATTCAGCATTCAGATGCTGGCGCTGGTCAACGGCGAACCGCGCAACCTGAGCCTGAAACGTGCGCTGCAGATTTATATCGAGCATCGCTACAATGTGATTGTGCGCCGCTCTGAATATGAACTCGGAAAATTACGGGCACGGGCGCACATTCTGGAAGGTCTGCTGAAGGCACTGTCCAGCCTTGACCGTATTATCCAGACGATTCGCTCGTCGACGGATACTGAAACGGCCCGCGCCCAACTGATTAACCGTTTTGATCTGACCGAAATTCAGGCCAACGCCATTCTCGAAATGCAGTTGCGTCGGCTGGCGGCTTTGGAACAGCAAAAGCTGCGTGATGAGTTTGATGAAGTGATGATGCGCGTAACCTATCTGGAAGATCTGCTGGCAAGCCCGGCTCAGATTCTGGCGTTGATTCGCGAAGATATTCAGGGTGTCTCCGAAAGTTTTGGCGACGAGCGCCGGACTGATGTGGTTTATGGGGTCAATGCTGACTTCAATGAAGCGGATCTGGTACGCGAAGAAGAAGTCGTGATTTCGCTGACGAGCCGTGGCTACATCAAGCGCGTACCTTCCAGTGCTTACCGGGCGCAGCGGCGCGGCGGTAAGGGCGTGATCGGCATGACGACCAAAGAGGAAGATATTCTGGTCGATATGTTCGCCTGCAGCAGCCTCGATCATCTGCTGTTCTTCAGTGATCGCGGCAAAGTGTATGCAGAACGTGCTTTCAGCATCCCGGAAACAGTGCGTTCAGGTAAAGGCACGCTGATTCACATGGTGCTGGCGTTGGAAGCGGATGAACGCATTACCTCTGTTTTGCCGGTGAGTGACTTCGACTTTGAAGGCTATTTCGTGATGGCGACCCGTGCCGGACGCATCAAGCGCGTGCATCTGGAAGAATTCTCCGGCGTGCGCCCCAGCGGTTTGATCGCGATCACGCTGGATGAAGGTGATACGCTGAATTGGGTCAAGTATACCAATGGCAATCAGGATGTGATGATGGTGACCGAAGGCGGTCAATGCGCCCGTTTCCATGAATCCGAAGTGCGCGTGATGGGGCGGCCTGCCGCTGGTGTGAATGCCATCCGTCTGGTCGATACTGATATGGTGGCGGGTATGGATGTCATCAAGCAAGAGGATTCGCACCTGCTGGTGGTGACCAATAACGGTTACGGCAAACGCACATTGCTGGCTGAATATCCCACTAAAGGCCGTTATATCCTGGGTGTGCGTACGCTGGCGCGTAATGAAAAAACCGGCCCGATTGTCGCCATGCGCTGCATCAAGGAAAGTGACGATATTATGCTCATTACCCGTGAAGGGGTGGTGCTGCGCACGCAGCTCAATGCTATCCGCGAAACGGGACGCAGCACTCAGGGTGTCACCCTGATGAATCTGACGGATGAGGATATCATCGTGGGTATGGCGATTATGGAAGAGGAACCGGACGTGGTGATCAGTAATGGTAACCTGCAGGAAGCTGAAGAACTGCCGGAATAATCTGATTTAATCACAATAAAAAACGGGCGCATGTGTAAACCACCATGCGCCCGTTTTGTTTTCTGTTGGAACAGGTAACGCTGACGAAATTATTCTTCGTCTTCGTCTTCCTGCTTGCCACGCCCAATAACTTCCACTTCGCCGCCGGTTTCTTCTGCTTCGTCGGCTGCTTCCTCTTCCTCAGAACGTGCCGCTGCCGGTTGGGCCACGCGGACGATCATTTCGTCAGGGTCGTTGAGAACCTTGATTTTGCCACCCAGGTCAAGATCACCGACGAGGATGCCCTGGCCGATTTCGGTCAGCCCGGAGATATCGACATCAATATGATCGAGCAGGTTGCTCGGCAGGGTTTCGATATTCAACACGTTGGTACCCGGTAACAGGATACCTGCGCGGGAAGCCACAATCGGGCTTTCGCCCACCAGTGTGATGTGAACATCGGTGACAATGGCGACATTCATATCCACCGCGAAGAAATCGGCGTGCAGAATGGTGCCGCGTAAAATGTCCCGCTGAACTTCACGGGCGATCACGGTCTGATTTTTACCTTCAACCTGGACTTCAATCAGGTTGGTACCACCGGCTTTCATCAGAGTGAGTTCTAACTGGCGGTAGGGGACTTGCAAATTCATCGGCTCGGTTTTGGGTCCATAGACCACAATTGGCACCAGCCCTTCATTACGAAGCTGGCGAACCTTTTTGCCGACTACGGTACGCGGTTGAGCTTCAAATGCGTAATCAGCCACAGCATTACTCCTTCAATTTCAACTTCATGCCCTAATATGGGCGCTGTTTGGTTTAATTTTGTTGTAGAGAGAAACGCGACCGCGCACCTCATAACTCAAACATTCTATCGACTGGTCTGGGTTGCGTCAATGCTCAACCGGGCAAACACGCCCATTCGCAGGGCAATAAAAGCGGCAGTGAGGGGAATTAAAAAATGCCCACAACGGGGCATTTTTGTAAATGAGCGGGTAATGGGACTCGAACCCATGACACCTTGCTTGGGAAGCAAGTGCTCTACCACTGAGCTACACCCGCATTCTGACTAAAATTATAGGCTCCCCGCCTGACCATGTCAAGATACGAACCGGACACCGGTATTCGGCGTATTGAGATTTTCGATGGTATCTTTACAGACGTGATCTACGGTTGGACTGGCATTTTGCAAAGCGGAGAAAAATCATGAGTGACCGACAATATCATATCGGCCTGGAGACAGGTGATCTAGCTGAATATATTCTCATCTGTGGCGACCCAGCACGGGCGGAACGTACCGCGCGGCTGTTTGATCATGTCACGGTTGAGCGACGTAACCGCGAATATGTGACCTTTACCGGCGAGCATGGCGGGGTGCCGGTTTCGGTAATGGCGACCGGCATCGGCGCGGATAACACCGAAATCGCGCTGGTGGAGATGTTCGCCATCACCGAAAAACCGACGATTTTGCGTGTGGGTACAACCGGCGCATTACAGCCCCAGATGCACCTGGAAGAACTGGTGATCTCCACCGGGGCGCAGCGGCTGGAAAATACCAGCGCGTTTTTTGTCGATCAGGGCTATCCGGCCATCGCGCATCATGAGGTTGTGATGGCTCTGATTATGGCCGCCGAGGAAATTCAGGCGACCTATCATGTCGGCATTACAGCCACCGCACCCGGCTTTTATGGCGCACAGGGACGCAGTGTCCCCGGCCTGCCGCTGCGTTATCCGCAGTTGCAGGAGCAGTTGGTCGCATCGGGCATTCTCAATCTGGAGATGGAAAGCAGCACCTTATTTACGCTGTGCAGTCTGAAAGGGATTCGTGCCGGGACGATCTGCACCGTGTTTGCTGACCGCACCCGTGGCGAATTTATCAGCACTGAGCGCAAAACCCCGGCAGAGATGCATTGTGTCGAAGTCGGCCTCGCGGCGATTCACCGGCTGGCATTGATGGACGCTTACAAAAAGCAGCAGGGCAAAGCTTACTGGTTTCCAGCGGAGTCGTAAGCGGGATTGTGATGTAAAATGTAACCCGCCCTAACAAATTCAGGCTATTTTTTTATAATGGCGGGCATAGCGAAAGAACATCGATGAAACACTGGCGTATTGGTTTGCTGGGAATTGTCGTCAGTTTCCTGGCAATTTATTTCATAGTGGTACAGGTTGACCTGCAACTTCTGGGCGAGAGCTTCCGCACAGCCCGTTATATCTTTGTGCTGCCAGCGGCGGTGCTGCTGGTCATCGCTTTGATTCCGCGCGCGATGCGCTGGCGCGTTTTGCTGGGCGGGGCGCTGCCGGTGTCCCGTTCATTTAACATGATTAACGTGGGCTATCTGGTCAATGGTATTGTGCCGCTGCGCATCGGTGAACTGGCGCGGATGTTCCTGGCACGACGCTACAATCCGCCTGTGCCGCTCTTGAAATCGGCCAGCACGATCATTGTCGAGCGTTTGCTGGACTTGCTGGCGGTGCTGGTGCTGTTGGGCATGGCCTTAGCCGCCAGCCCGACATTGCCCATGGATTATCGCAGTGCGGCGACTGGCTCTGTGCTGCTGTTGCTGGTGAGTTTTTCCATATTGATTTTCTTTGCCAGCCAGCGCAAATTGGCACAGACGCTGGTGGCGTGGGTCACCGGCTGGCTGACGCCCCTGCGAAAATGGAACTTTCAGGAGTGGGTAGACCACTTCTTAGATGGGCTGACTCCGCTTACACGACCCGGGCTGCTGATCCAGCTTTTATTATGGACGGCGCTGGGGTGGGGATTTTCGGTCTTTGCCGGGTATATACTGATGTTCACCTTTTTTGAGTCGGCCAGCCTGCCCGCGACCTGTCTGTATATCGCGGCGGCGGGCTTTGCAATTTCTGTCCCGGCAGTACCGGGTAATATCGGCACCTATGAGTGGGCGATCATGCTGGCCTTGAGTGCGATGGGTTATGGTGACCCGGCCACATCCAGCATTGTGTCGTTTGCGGTGGTGGTGCATGGCCTTAATCTGGCAGTGCATTCGGCCACAGGTGTTTATGGACTTATACGCGAAGGTGTCTCCCTGAACCAGCTTACGGAAGGGGTGCGGGAGATCAACCAGCCACATGAAACGAATTATGTCGAACAACCGGAACAAGTCATCCGATAAACTCAAGATTCTCATCTGTCTGTTGTATTATTTTCCGCATCGTACCGGCTTAACCATTCATGTGCAGCGTGTCGCAGAGGAACTGGTGCGGCGCGGTCATGAGGTGACGGTGCTCACGGCGCGTTACCATATCTCGCTGCCGCGCGACGAGACGATCCATAACGGGGTGCGCATCGTGCGGCTGTGGACACCGCCGGTCGCTATCAGCCGGGGCATGATTATGCCAGCCTATCCGTGGGCGGCTTTGGGGCTGTTGTTGCAGCATGATGTGGTGTGGGTCAATGTGCCGATGCTGGAAACGGCGCTGATCAGTGTGCTGGCGGGGCTGGCCGGACGCAAAGTGATCGCCACGCATCATGGTGATCTGCTGCTGCCGGAAGGTTGGGCGAATCGCTTTATCCAGAACACGATGTTTGCGCTGTATAAATTCATGGCGAAACGTGCGGCGCGGCTGGTTGTGTATAGTCAGGATTATGCCGAGCATTCGTATTATCTGAAGCCGTTTCTGGATAAAGTGACGGTGATCTCACCGCC
>JBBSQD010000251.1:0-9671 GCA_038258185.1 Aggregatilineales bacterium
AAACCGGGGTAATTCTCAACCTCATGCGTGGTCGAAATCTGCCCACCCAGCAGCTTACCGACAAAAACGACTGTATCGAGTTGAGCGCGTGCGGTATAAAGAGCGGCGGTCAACCCAGCCGGGCCAGAGCCGATTACTGCTACACGTGTCTTCTTAACCATGTTAATTCATACCTCTTGGCATTCTCATATGCTAATCTGTGTTTTCGTTGGTCGTCATGCCCGCATTTTCAGCCGTGATGATGCTCACCAGGGCCTGAAATTCTTCGTTACAATCAGAACAGCAGCGCAGATGTTGTTCTACCTGCGGCAGCAGGACACGAATATCCGCCCCCGAAGCTACCTGCTCTGCCAGACAATCGAACTGTGCAGCACAGGCTTCACAGTCCATGGGTTCATCCTCATGTGCAGCGAGGATAAACTGCAATAACCTGTTAAGTTGATCCTGCGACATGGTGCTGTGCTCCACAATAAACTATATCTATCTGCTATTCTGGACGGTATTTCCGAAGCGAATCTTACCCCGGATCAGTCCTGAAATAAGTTTAGCATATAATCCATATTCAGACCCTGTGCTTCCAGATGGCTGCGCAGTTTGCGACGCGCATCATGCAGCAGTTTGTACAGCGCATTGCGGTTTGTGCTCATACGTTCCGCGACAATCTCCAGCGGAACCCCCTGCAACGCGACTGCCTCTAAGGCCTGATACTGCCGGTCAGTCAATGCCTCCCGCAGCGAATCGCCGATCTTTTCCAGCACATCACTGCGCTCGGTTGCGCTTTCCGGGCCTGCGGGGGTACTGTTCAAAGTCGTGTTGAGGCTGACGGGCAATACTTCATCATCAGCGGTCAGGTCGTCCAGGCGAAAATCCTTGTAGCGGGCGCGGCGTAAATCACTGATCGCCACCCGCACCGCGATCTTGGTCGCCCAAGTTGTAAATCGACTGTCGCCACGGAAGCTGGCCAGATTATCCATCACCCGCAGGGTCGCATCCTGTGCCAGATCTTCGGCCATTTGCGTCAGATCCTGAATAGAAAGATTGGTCAGGTCGCTGCGTTCCCGGCTGAGATAGAAAAAAATACCCCGTTGCAAACGTTGGCGCAGGTCTTCAATCGCTGCCGCCTGTACATCGCCGGTTTCTCGTAAATCGACTAACCATTGTTCATTGGTACGTTCAGTCATCATATCGGTGAAGTCACATTAAAATTCATTCAAAGTATACCATAACACCCCTGTTATGCTGCTTTTTGCTCCGGTGGCAATGGTCATAAATTAAACAAAAATACACCTTTTATCGATAAACTATAGTCTGCAATATTAATTGAGGCATGCTCATTTTTCATGCATAAACTCATGATATGATGATGTAACATTATGTCACATGGGAGTGGAGTTCTATAAATCATGCCCAATGCTGATCAATCAATTATTGGTAACCCTGATCGGCTGGCTGCACTGAAAAATCTCTGTTTGCTGGATACCGCTACTGATCCGGCATTTGATCGCATTACTAACCTTGCCAGTCGCATTCTGAAAGTGCCTATATCCACCGTTACGCTGGTTGATGAAGATCGCCAGTTTTTCAAAAGCCAGGTCGGCCTGCCAGAGACGTTGGCCCAGGCTCGCCAGACATCGCTCTCACATTCATTTTGCCAGCATGTCGTGGCACTCAATCAACCCTTGATTGTCACCGATGCCCGTGAGCATCCGCTGGTCTATGATAATCTTGCCATTCCCGATAATAATGTCATCGCTTACGCAGGCATCCCCCTCATGACATCAGACGGGAATGTGATTGGCTCGTTCTGCGCCATTGATAATCAGCCGCGTGTCTGGAGCACAGATGATATCGCTATCCTGACCGATCTTGCCGCCCTGGTGATGACCGAAATTGAACTGCATGTCAAGTTGCAGGAGCGTGAAAAGATCAATGCCCAACTGGCGGAAAGTGAGCGTTTCGTCCGGCAGACCATCGCCGCTATTCCGGCCAGCATCTCGATCTATGACGTCCAAAGCCACAGAATCAACTTTTTGAATGACAAAATCGAGACCATTTCGGGCTACAGTCTCAAAGATCTGCAAAACATGGCTTTTCTGGATATGGTCGCGTTGCTTAACATGGACTATCAGCCACGGCAGTCACATGTCCCTAACGCCTATTCTGACATAAAACAGATGTATGAAAACCTGTACCAGATGCATCGTAAAGATGGGACTGTGCGCTGGTTAAACATTTCCTCGGTACTCTTCACCAGCGATGCTGACGGCAATCCGTCACAACTGCTCACCATTGCCAGCGATGTCACGAACAACCGACTGGCGGAACAACACGCGCTTGATCTGAATTTAGAGCGGGAGCAGGTGCGCATCCTTCAGGAATTTATCGACACCATGTCGCATGATCTGCGCACACCTCTCACCCTCATCCAGACCAGCCTCTATCTGCTCAAACGTCAGCATCATTTCAGTAATGAAGCTGAGATGAAGAGGGTCAATATTATCGAAGATCAGACGAAACAACTGGTCATGATTCTGGATGATCTGGAAATGATGGCTGAACTGGATAAAAGCCGCACCATAAACAATGAAATGGTCGATATCGGCATGCTGACGCGCGGTGTCGTGGAATACATCCATGATACTTTCCGCCTGTCCGATGAATATAAGGTCGCCATTGATATTCCCGAAGAACCCATCATGGTCATGATGACGGTCACGCAGATGCAGATTGCGCTGAACAGCATTATCAAAAATGCCTTTATCTATTCGGAAAAAGGCAGCACCATTGGTGTGCGTCTGTACAGGCAGAAAAAGCAGGTCATCGTTGAAGTTCAGGACACCGGACTGGGCATTGAAGCCGAGGATTTGCCAAATATTTTCAAACGCCTGTACAAAGTCAATAAAGCCCGTACCCAGAATCACAGTGGTTCCGGCCTGGGTTTAGCCATGGTCAAGCGCATTATGGAACTGCACGAGGGTGAGGTTGAAGTGGAAAGTCATATTGGGGTGGGCAGCATCTTCCGGCTGATTTTACCCGTCAGACACAGCCGGATTGCCCAGCCCCAATAAGCTGATCTTCGCTATATTTTCCCGACAGCCTTGCGTATACTTAGGACGTTGTGGGAACCACAACCCCTGCCGACGATTTTACTCTGGAGCAATTTTCAGTGACCTATATCCTTGTAACCAATGATGATGGCGTGACCGCGCCCGGTATTCTGGCGCTTGCAACTGCCATGCGTCAATTGGGTGATGTACAGGTGATCGCCCCCGCCACTAATCAGAGCGCCAGCGGGCACAAAAAGACGCTTTTTCAGGACATGCCGGTATCGAACGTCATCATGGCGGATGGCGAATCCGCATTAGCCGTCGGCGGATCGCCTGCGGATGGTATCGCTTTAGCTGCGCTGGGGCTGGCGCAATGGCCGCCACGCATTGTCGTGTCGGGCATCAATCGCGGTGGCAACATGGGGCAGGATATCACTTACAGCGGCACCGTCACCGCCGCATTAGAAGCGACTATTCACGGCGTTCCGGCAGTCGCGGTTTCACTGGCACAGCGCGATGCCGATTTGCCGGAAGATTACGCCACCGCCGCGCAGGTCGCGGTGCATGTCGTGAAGATGGTGCTGGAAAAAGGCTTGCCGCCCTTCACCATTCTCAACCTGAATTTGCCCAAAGGTGATGACATCAAGGGTTTGCGCCTCACGCGGCAGGGTGTGCGCATCTATAACGATGTGATCGAACAGACCGAGTCGAATTATCGCATTGTCGGGCCAGAGCCAACCGGCATGATTGACGAGGAAGGCACGGATTTATGGGCGGTGCATAATGGTTACGCCAGCATCACGCCCATTCATCTTGACCTGACCGCCCATCGTTTCCTGGCTGATCTGGCCGCCTGGGATATTACCATTTAGGCCGATTTGCGTTATACTTTCTGTTGATTGCCCCGGCAATCCGCGATGAGGCTCGCGTTACACCGTAAGGTTAATGGCTTCTACCCGACTTTGTGTCCGGTAGGAGCCATTTTTATTTAGTATCTATCCGCAAATTCATCGAGTACGGACGCGGCATGCCGCCTCCCTGCAGTAAATTCTATTTTTCGGATAGGTTCTTAGTATATTACAGCAGGAGCATAGTCCGTGGACACTTCACATCCCCCCAAACCCTCGCCTGTGCGCGTGTTTTTCAGCCGCGCTCAGGCTTATCTGGCGAACCGGCTGGCAGTCGATGTTGATGAGCAATGGCAATTTCTGCGCACGCTGGTCAAATGGCTGCTGCTCGGCAGTCTGGTCGGCGTGTTGTCCGGCGCGGCTTCCGCCATTTTCCTGATCGTGCTGGCTGCCGCAACCGCTTTCCGCGTCGATAATCCGCTTCTGTTATTTGCGCTGCCGATGGCGGGATTCGTCATCGGCTGGTTTTATCTGCGTTTCGCCGGGGTTGCCAGCCGTGGCAACAATCTGGTGATTGAGGAAGTCAATCTGAATCAGGGACGCGTCCCGTTTCGCATGGCGCCGATGGTGCTGATCGGAACCGTGCTGACGCATCTTTTTGGCGGGTCTGCCGGACGTGAAGGCACCGCCATACAGATGGGCACCAGTCTGGCCGACACGCTGCGGCGGATATTAGGCTTAAACAGCATTGACCGCCGCCTGATGCTCATGGCCGGAATCAGCGGCGGATTTGGCTCGGTCTTTGGCACACCTATCGCCGGATTTGTCTTTGGCATGGAAGTGCAGAATGTGGGGCGGATGCGCTACGAAGGCGTGATCCCCTGTCTGGTGGCTGCACTGGTGGGTGATCTGGTCACGCGCTCGCTTGGCGCACCGCACTCGCATTATCCGCACATGGCCGAAGTCGGCGCGGATGGCTGGCTGATGTTCCGTGTGGCGCTGGCCGGGATCGGTTTTGGATTAGCCAGCTTTCTGTTTATCGAGCTGATTCACGCCATCAAACACACGGTTAAGCGCTACCTGCCTTACTCACCGTGGCAGTTATTCGCGGGAGGCATCGCCATTATCGCGCTGACGCTGCTGGTCGGCACCACGGATTATCTCGGCCTCAGCCTGCCGCTGATTCAGGACAGCCTCAACGGAACTGGCGTGGTGACGTTTGCCTTTTTACTCAAGCTGATTTTTACCACCGTCACACTGGGGACGGGCTTTCTGGGGGGTGAGGTCACGCCGCTGTTCGTCATCGGCTCGACTATGGGCTATACCTTGGGCAGGCTGCTGGGGGTCGACCCGGCGCTGATGGCGGCTGTGGGCTTTGTCGCGGTGTTCGCTGGGGCCAGCAATACGCCGATTGCCTGCACCCTGATGGGCATCGAATTATTCGGCGGCGGGGCGATTATTTATCTGATGATCGGCTGTTTTATAGCGTATCTGGCCTCCGGTCATCGTGGCATCTACAGCACACAGATTATCGACACACCCAAAACACAGGGGACAGCCTCGCAACCGGATGAAAGCCTGGAAGCCTTTGACCAGCGCCGTTTACAGATCGCGCGGGAGCGCAATGGGAAGGGCTAAGCTATGCCAAACAGCATCAGCCCAAAGCCTGTTCCTGGGTCATTTTTGAACATAGTTAGCCTTTCTTTTATTCCATCAGCCCCGCCAGTTTCCAGATAAAACTCAGAATCAGGTTGATGAAATTGTTGCTCGTGATCGTGGATCTCATTAAAGGGCTTGACAAACTAATCTCATTAGTTTAAATTCTAATCATATTAGTTTCAAGGAGCAAAGCGATGCACATTCAAAAACATGGCGAACATCTTATCCAACTGGAACGGTTGACGTTCGTGAACTGTTATCTGGTGCGTGAGGACGACGGATTCACGCTGGTGGATACCGGCATGGGG
The DNA here is from genome assembly GCA_038258185.1 of Aggregatilineales bacterium. Taxonomy (GTDB): domain Bacteria; phylum Chloroflexota; class Anaerolineae; order Aggregatilineales; family Phototrophicaceae; genus JAIOHN01. The sequence goes on from JBBSQD010000251.1 coordinate 5,863, forward strand.
GGCAGCGCCAAAGGCATTCTCGAAGCGGCGAAACAGTATGGCGCGGCCATCAAACGAATCGTGCTGACGCACGCCCACCTCGATCACGTCGGCTCGTTGGATGGGCTGCACGCGCTCATCCCCGATGCGGAAATCATGATTTCGGCGCGTGATGCCCGTTTTCTGACAGGTGACAAAAGCCTGGACGCTGACGAACCGCAGACGCCACTCAAGGGGGGTTATCCTGTGGTCAAGACTGTGCCAACACGCTTATTGCAACCGGGTGATAAAGTAGGCTCGCTGCAAGTGATCGCCAGCCCCGGACACACGCCCGGCCATGTGTCCTATTGGGACCCACGTGAGGGTGTGCTGCTGGCCGGGGACGCCTACAGCACCAAAGCTGGGACTTCGACGGGTGGCACATTCCGACTGTTGTTCCCCTTCCCGGCGATGGCGACCTGGCACAAACCAAGCGCGATTCACAGCGCCGAGACGCTGGTCGCACTCAAACCACAATGGCTGGCGACAGGACATGGCAAAGTGCTCAAAAATCCGGTAACCTCAATGCAGAGTGCGATTGATGAGGCCAAAAATAAAACCGGAGTAACAACCTATGGCGGCTCACAAGCAGGTTAACTTAGGGCGGGTAATTGAAGTCGCCGTCACACTGGCCGACCAGCACGGATTTGAGGCTGTCACCTTGGGTGAAGTCGCTGGAGAGTTGGGAATCCGCGTGCCATCACTGTACAACCACATCTCCGGTCTGGCAGGGTTGCGGTCGGAGATGTCGCTGTGGGCATCGAGCAAATTGCTTGAGGAGACGCGCACGGCAGCCGTCGGCAAGTCAGGGCGGGCGGCCATCATGAGCATCTCAAACGCTTATCGGGCTTTCGCGCAGGCGCACCCTGGCATGTATCCAGCCGTCCTGCGTGCTCCATCGAAAGAGGAACCCGCCCATGCCGAAATTGCCGTCATCTGGGTCGATTTATTAGCAAGGGTGCTGGCGCATTACAAGCAGAGTGAAGAAGATGCGTTGCACACCATTCGAGCGTGGCGCAGTATGATGCACGGTTTTATCAGCCTCGAAGTGGCGGGTGGCTTTGCCCTGGCACTGGATCACGACGAGAGCTTCCGGCGGTTGATCGCTTTGTTCGTCGATGGCCTTGAGACGGGGCAAAAAGTCTCTTAGAGCACGCACACCAGATCCTACAATCTGCTCCTTACTTCGTAGCGCTGGTCAATCCAACAATCTTTGCACCAATACATTATAGAGAGGTACAACACGATGAATAAGCCGGTCATGCTTGCAATCGACTCAGATCCTGCAAAGTTGCAGGTGATCCAGCAGGAATTGAGCAAACGTTACGGAACTGACTACGAAATCAACTGCCAGCCTTCCGCCGTGGTAGCGCTACAGCAGCTGGAAGCGCTCAGGAACCAGGACCAACAGGTCGCGCTTCTTTTCACCGATCAGTTACCGCCGGAAATGACGGGCATTACGTTTTTGCAGAGAGCGCATGAGTTGCATCCCTATGCGCAGCGTATTTTGCTTCGTGAGATTGAGGAACGTGCCGTCGCTGAAACCGTTATTCAGGCGTTGACTTTTGGCTGGATTGACAGCTTTGTGGAGAAGCCAGCCGGCGCTTTCGACGAACGATTTCACAGCCAGGTTGCCGCTTTGCTTGAAGTATGGAGCCATTCCAATTTGCCGCGTCCTGAGCAACTTCAGATGATCGGGGAACGCTGGTCAGCGCGCTCTCATGAGCTTAGGGACATGATGGATCGTTACGACGCCTCTTATAAATTCTACGATTTGGATTCGGCGGAGGGGAAAGCCCTTTTAGAAAAGGTGGGACGATCTGATGGCCCCTTCCCGGTGGGGATTCTGAATAATGGTCAGGTTCTCGCAAATCCATCCGACGAAGACATTGCCCGCGCCTACGATACCACTGAGAGTATTCAAGGGGGATTGTATGATCTGGCGATCATCGGTGCAGGACCGGCAGGGCTTTCGGCGGCAGTTTACGGCGCGTCCGAGGGCTTGCGGACCATCGTCATCGAGCGTGTGGCACCCGGAGGACAGGCGGGCACGACCTCGCGCATTCGCAATTATCTCGGTTTCCCGTCGGGTATCAGTGGGATAGACCTGGCAAGACGGGCTTATGGGCAGGCGCAGTTGTTTGGGGCTGAATTCTATCTGGGTCGTGACGCCACCGAACTCGCTGCCGATGGCGATCAGCGTATTCTCAAAATGTCCAATGGTGTCGAGATTGCAGCCCGTTCAGTGATGCTGACAATGGGCGTGACTTACCGACGGCTTGGTATACCCGATCTCGAAGCGCTGGCGGGTGCGGGCGTTTTTTATGGCGGAACCGTCACCGCAGCGCAGGCGATACGCGGGCAAAAAGTGTTTCTGGCCGGGGCCGGGAATTCGGCGGGGCAGGCGGCACTCTACCTGGCAAAGTATGCTGAGCGGGTGACCCTCCTGGTGCGTGGAACTTCGCTCGCTGCCAGCATGTCGGATTACCTCATCAAGCAAATCGAAACGACTGGCAACGTTGAGGTGCGTCTGAATACGAAAATTGTTGGCGGTAATGGAACGCAGCGGCTGGAACATCTGGTGCTGCAAACCGCTTCTGACGAGCTTGAGACCGTTCCGGCAGCGGCGTTGTTCGTCTACATCGGCGCACAACCGCATACGAGTTGGCTGCCATCCTCGATTTTACGTGATAAACAGGGATTTATCCTGACAGGTGCAGACCTCGATGGATTATTACCGGATAATGGGCAACTTGCCCGTTCCTCATTACAGATGGAGACGAGTATGCCAGGGGTCTTCGCTGCGGGAGACGTTCGCCATCGTTCGGTCAAGCGAGTGGCCGCTTCAGTAGGCGAAGGCGGAATTGCTATCCAGTACATTCATCAATATCTGGGGCAGATGTAAACTCGCGTATCGTGTAAACATCGTCCTCAGCAGAAAAAATGAGCTTGCCTTCTGTTTGGCCCGTATTACCCCCCGCGGAACAGGACGAGGGTCGCACCGAAAGCGATGAGATCGCCATCGTTGAGGGGACATGGTTTGTCTGTAATGGGATTTCCGTTGACAATCGTGCCGTTCGCGCTGCCCAGATCGGTCAGCACCCAGCTGTTCTCGATGAGTTCCAACTGCGCATGCGGGCGCGAAATCGAGGGGTCCTGAATGGAGATTTCCCAGTCGGCTTTACTGGTCACCCGACCCACGCGGACTTTTTTGAGCAGCAGCGGAATCACGGTTCCTTCCTGTAAACCGGTGGTGATGACCAGCTTGCCGCGGCCTGTGTTGGTCGTCGCGGAAATGTAGGTGCCGCTTTCCTGAGCATGGAGCGTATCCTCATCGGTCACTACAGCGGAGAAATTCAGCACCGGCACATACAGGCGAATCTCATCGCCCGATGCCAGCGGGAAGGCATCCTCCAGGCGTTGATCATTCACAAAGGTGCCATTGGCGCTGCCCAGGTCGGTAATCATGAAAATGCCATTGCGATAATTAATCACCGCATGCTGGCGTGAGACATGCTGCTCCGGTATCCAGATATCATTGGTTTCCTGGCGCCCAATAGTAGCCGTCGCCCCCTCGGTTAAGACATACTCGCGGGTTGCGCCGGACTTCGGGTCAGACCATCGGATTTTTGCCAGACTGGCAGGTTGTTCATTCAGCATAGATGTAAACTAACAGCCGCATACAAGGATAGTGATTCGAGTATAGCATATTCCCAGCAGATCAAAACCAACGTCTGGGCGATGTTCTCACGATTGTAATAACTTTACCCCGTTAAAATCAGGCGCCTGTG
>JBBSQD010000252.1:0-9663 GCA_038258185.1 Aggregatilineales bacterium
CTGCCAACCTATCAGGCCGTAGCCGCGGCCATTACTGATATGACCGTGCGCGGCGCACCGGCTATCGGCGCATCAGCCGCATTTGGTATGGCGCTGGCCGCGAAAAATAATACATCCCACACAGTCACCGGTCTGCTCGAAGAACTGCAAACTGCTGCAACTGTGCTTAAAGAAGCCCGTCCAACAGCCGTTAATCTCGCGTGGGCGGTGGAAAAACTCATGGACATGGCAGTCAGCGGCGAATTCTCAAACCCGGATGATCTGCGTGCCGCACTCTTGCAGGAAGCCCAACGGATTGCCGATGATGATGTCGCCATTAATCGGCGGATGGGTGCCAATGGCGCAGCTTTAATCCAGAATGGAGACACCATTCTGCATCACTGCAATACCGGTGCACTGGCGACTGTGGATTATGGCACGGCACTCGGCGTCATCCGGGCTGCCCATGAGCAGCACAAACAGATTCATGTGTTGCTGGATGAAACCCGTCCACGCTTACAGGGGTCGCGCCTCAGCGCCTGGGAACTCGAACAGCTCGGTGTCAGTTATGATATCCTGCCGGACACCGCTGCTGGTTTTTACATGCAGAAAGGCGAAATCAAGCTGGTTCTGGTGGGCGCGGATCGCATCGCCGCCAATGGGGACACCGCCAACAAAATCGGCACCTATCAGATCGCGGTACTGGCTAAAGAAAATAATATTCCGTTTTACGTGGTTGCCCCCACCTCGACAGTTGACCTGGCATTGGCCAGTGGCGCAGAAATCCCAATCGAAGAACGGGATAAAAGTGAGGTTTTGGCACCTTATGGCAACGCGATCACCCCCGATCATTTCCATGCACGCAATCCCGCTTTCGATGTCACTCCACACCGCTATATCAGTGGCATTGTGACCGAAAATGGTATTGCTCGACCCCCATTTACCCAAACATTATCACGCGCAGTTGCAGGTGAACAGTTATGACAGAGTGGCAACAATTCCCTTCCGGTGCTGAATTAAGGCGAAAAATCGCGCAAAGTGCTGGCTGGCACATGCGAAAAATCCCTGTCAGCTCCAAAGGTGTAGAGTACGATTTCTTTATCTATGACAATGATGATCGGCTGGCATTTCATCGCGAAATCACGGCTGAAGATTTGGAGAACGAGGGGCAAACGGTCGATGAAACCTGGCTGTCCGCTATGGAAGATGAGGACACCCCCCGCTGGGATGAAGACCTTGAGGATGCGGTGTGGCTAATCGACAAAAAACCGTATCAGGCGCAACTCGAAAATGGTCTTTATAAGGCATGGGTAGCGTCAGAGCAATATCAGGGGAGTGGCGAAACCGAGCCACTCGCCCTGATGCGCGCCTGGTTAAGCTGGGCGCAAGAACATTTGCATTACGATTAAAATGCAGGCATTAAGTCTGCCAGAACGTCTCAGGCAAATCCAGTACGTGCATGGGCTGCTTACCGGTTAAGCGTAACTCGCCATCATCGGTATCCATCAGCAGCACATATTCAGGATAATCGCTGTTATTGAACTGCCATTCACCGATGCTGTAGAGTCGGATTTGGCCGCGTGCTCGCCATAATGTCACCACGAACGGTAAGCGCTGGTACATCGCGCTGATCATGATTTCGCCCTGGCTCATATTCGCCCGACGTGCCAGCATACTTAAGGCATTGCGCAAACGTTTCGTATCAAACGGCCCCCGGAAAGACCAGATCTGCCGGGGAGCCTGTTCATCACTCAGCAAAGGCGCAATCGATTCCGGCTCATCCGAACGGACTTCGTCTAACAGGATATACGCAGGTTTCTGAGCCAGTGCAGCGCCGATTTGTTCCCCAAAAGACATTCCCGGTTCAATGCCTGTTGACCAGCGTACCATCAAGCGCTTGATACCTGCTTTCAGGCGTATTTCGCCAGCCCGTTCAACCGCGATTGTATTTTCCGCGTTTGGCAAAAACTGCGATAAAGCCCCCATCAACGTGGTTTTGCCAGATTCTGTATCGCCTACAATCACCAGACCATGCGATGACTCGGCCAGCGCCTGCAATAACAGAGAAGCTTTTTCGGTCAAAAAACCTGATTCAACCAGCGATTGCAAAGTGGGGCTCTCTTGTGGATGCACCCGAATATCCGCGATAAAATGAAACGCGACAGGCGGCGCGGTGATACTGATACCCACAGGTCGTTCCCCCACCATCAGTCCAGTTTCGATAAACGGCTGGTCATCAAACAGATCGGCTCCGGCATCTGCCAGCAAGCGGCGCAGGATTATCCGCAAATGCGCCTCATCCTGAAACAACGGGCCGACATTCTGCAAATCTCCATGCCCGTAACGCACAGCGGCTTTATCACTGCCATCCAATGAAATAGTCGTGATATTCTCGTCTGCAAATAAAGCATCCAGCGGCCCATAGCCAAAAATATTGCTATAGGCTTTGCCGATTAAATTGGCTTTTTCCTGATTAGACATCTGTATGGACTCAACCGACAGCAGATAATTGATCGTGCCTAAAAGCAGTTTAACCCGTTTGGTGGAGGTATCGGCCTCGGCCAATGCAGGTGTGTTGGCATATTCGTCGACGAAAGCCTTTTCGATGCGTTCCAGTAATGCCTGTACAGATACCAGACGCTGCCCCAGTTGAGCCGAGACAAAGTCCGGTTCGCGGCCTTTATCGGCGTCGCGTCGCAAATTCGCCCATTCGTCTGGCTGATCACGTTCCTGATCTGTCATCGTGTTTACTCCAACGTACTCAAGTCAACAGGTGCAAGCTGGGGATTAGATGCTGCCTGGCGGCCAATTTTTGCCATATCAACCCATTCATCGTCCACTTTGATGCGCACAATGTCCATCGAATAATCGGTGTTGGTATCACCATCATTCTGGAACAAACTTGAGCCTACACCGTAAATATCAACCGGCACGCCATCACGTTCGTACGCTTCAATTTTCTCACGGTTAAAGCCACCGGAGACTACAATTTTAATCTTCCGGCAAAATCCCTGAGCCGTTTCAATCAGATTTTCAGGCACGTCCCAGCTTTCCCAGGCATGATCGAGCGCTTCCCGTACCGTCCGCACCAGTTCTGGGCTGATGCCATAGGGCCCGTCGGGTTCCATGCTGACATCACGTACATTTTTACCGGTGTCCAGTCGTATGCCATCCAGTGTCCAGCGGCGTTGACCTTCTTCATCATTGGCTTCTGCCGCTTCTCGATAATGGGGCCAGAAAGCCCGCGCTGTGGATAGAGAAGCGCCGAGCGTATCATTGTTAAAATCCACCAGTGCAATACGTGGAATGTTAATCGGCAAATAACGCGCATATGCCATCATCGCTTCAGCCGTATCACCAGCGAAACAGGCGATCAACGCATGGGGCACCGTCCCGCCACCGTGACCACCCCACCACGCGCTTTGAGCATCAGTACTGGCGAGTGCCTGTGTCTGCTGACCATATTCCTGATTGTAGCGCTGCACAGCAATCCAGTAAGCATAACCATCAATCATCTGAACTTCAGGGATATCAAAGCGTGCCGGGAAGAAGAGTACCGGTTTGCCATTACTCACTTCCAGAACATTATAAACATTCGTAGCCACCCGTGTAGCCCGTGACATTACGCCGAGTATGCCGGTTTCCAGCAGTGCGAAATCGCGATAACGTCCGCGAATTTTGATCACCGGACTCACGTGCATCGGGTCACCGTCGTAAGGGGTTTTTACACCATCCTCAATCGCTTCCACATCCAGTTGATCCCAGGTTTCGACAAACTGCCCATCCTGATAATAACCTGAGCAAAAGCGTACCATCGCTAAAGCGGCATCAATCCCCGCGGCCAGAGCGAACGGCTCATGACGGGTAAAATACTGCGCCTCAACGACGATATCCCCAATATCAATCTGATTAAAATCGTCTGGAATTGGACGTGGGGATTCGCCGTCAAACTGATACCCTGCCTGATGCGCTCGCTCCAACACATGAACGACATTCTCAAAGTATTTATCACTGTAAAACCCGCGCCGCAAACGCTCTGTATCCAGCTTTATAGCCTGATTAGAAAGACGTTTATGATCGAAATGTGACATCTTAACGAAATCCTCGTAAACTTAATTTAAGCTACAACGCATTATAGATTGTGGTATACTCATGCGCTGCTTTGTAAAGTCCACTCAATCTTCTAATCTCAGGGAATCTCTAGCTCAATGAATATCATCATAACAGGCTCTATTGCGTATGACTACCTGATGCGTTTTCCTGGTCGTTTTACCGATCACTTAATCGCAGAACAATTGCATCAGGTTAGCCTCAGCTTCCTCGTTGAGGACATGACCAAACACTGGGGCGGTGTCGCGGCGAATATCGCTTACACGACAGCCCTGCTCGGTCTAAATCCCAAACTTATGGGGACTGTAGGTCGGGATTTTACCGATTATCGGCAATGGTTAAATAGTGCCGGGGTCGATACCAGCACCGTAAGGCAAATTGATGAAGTGTTCACCGCTTCTTTTTTTTGCAATACCGATCTGGAAAATAACCAGATCTCCTCTTTTTACTCTGGTGCGATGGCCTACGCACGGGATTACACGCTGGCTGATGCGCATGCCAATAAGCCTGATTTTGTCATGATTTCCCCCAACGACCCTGATGCAATGAAAAATCTGGGGAAGGAATGTCGTGAGCGCGATATTCGCTTTATTTACGACCCCAGCCAGCAGGTGCCGCGCTTAACCGGCGAGGAACTTTCTGAAGGGCTGCAAGGCGCTTATGCCATGATCGTCAACGCTTACGAAGCCGAAATCATCTGCAACAAGACTGGTCAAACGATGGATGACCTGCGCAAAGCGGTCGAGATATTGGTGATCACCCAGGGTAAACATGGTTCCACCATTTACCTGAATGGCGACACCATCAAGATTTCAGCTTTCCCTGTGGACGAAATTAAAGACCCCACCGGAGCCGGTGATGCCTTCAGAGGCGGATTCCTGCGTGGTATTGCATCTGGCTGGCCGCTGGAGCTTTGCGCGCAGACCGGTTCATTATGTGCCACCTACGTTCTGGAGCAAATCGGGACGCAGAAGCATCACTTCACACTGCCAGAATTCATTGAACGTTTCCGCACTCATTATGATGATGCTGGCAAGTTGGACTCGCTGCTGATCCCTGCTCAATACGGCAGTTAGGTCTAAAATCCGGGCAGATCATCCCCATATGCCACTTTTTATGGGGATGATCTTGCCGATACCGCATGGCGACAACTCGCCTATCCTGTGCTACAATTTTTCGCATTCCTGGGCGGATACAGCCCACTATTAATCTATTAGGAGAACGCATGACCGTAGAACATGACGTAAAAAACCTGGAAATGGCAACCGGGGGTCGTTATCGCATTGAGTGGGCAGAAAAAGAAATGCCTGTCCTCCGCGCGATTCGTGAGCGTTTCGCAAAAGAAAAGCCGCTTGAAGGTATTCGTGTTTCCGCCTGTTTGCATGTCACCACTGAAACCGCCAACCTGATGCACACCTTACAGATCGGTGGCGCGGATGTCGTCTTATGCGCATCCAACCCGCTCTCCACTCAGGATGATGTCGCTGCTTCACTGGTGTCCCATTATGAAATCCCGGTTTACGCCATTAAGGGCGAAGATAACGAAACTTATTATGAGCATATGAAAGCTGCGCTCGATCACAAGCCCCATGTGACTATGGATGACGGTGCTGATCTGGTCGGCATGATCCACAAAACGCGCCGTGAACTGCTGGATGAAATCATCGGTGGTACCGAAGAAACCACAACCGGTGTCATCCGTCTGCGCGCGATGGCGAATGATGGCGCACTGGCCTTCCCGGTGATCGCCGTTAATGACAGCGATACCAAGCACATGTTCGATAATCGTTATGGCACAGGCCAGAGCACGCTTGATGGTATCATTCGCGCCACCAACATCCTGCTGGCTGGTCGTAATATCGTGGTCGCGGGTTATGGCTGGTGCAGCCGTGGCATCGCCAGCCGTGCTGAAGGCATGGGCGCGAATGTCATCGTGACCGAGATTGACCCCTTAAAGGCACTGGAAGCCGTCATGGATGGCTACCGTGTCATGCCGATGATGGAAGCCGCCAAAATTGGTGACATTTTCATCAGCGCGACCGGTGACATTAATGTGATCGACACCCATCATTTCCAGGAAATGAAGTCCGGCGCAATTGTCTGCAACTCAGGTCACTTCAATGTCGAATTGAATCTCAAGGGACTGCGCGAAATCAGCTCTGCCGATCCTAATCTGGTTCGTCCCTTTGTGGAAGAATACAAGGTCAGCGGCAAATCGATTTATGTCCTCGGTGAAGGCCGCCTGATTAATCTGGCCGCTGCTGAGGGTCACCCCGCCAGCGTGATGGATATGAGCTTTGCCAATCAGGCGCTTGGTGCAGAATTCATGGTGCGCAATGCCGCCAGCATGCAACCCGGCATTTATGTCGTACCAGCAGATATTGATAAGGAAATTGCCCGGCTGAAGCTGGAAGCAATGGGGATCAATATCGATAAACTCACTGAACAGCAGGAACATTACCTGGCTCAGTGGGAAGAAGGTACCTGATAGGCTGTCACGCAGCCTGAACGACCATTCGAAGGCGCGTAGCAGAAAACCAATCAAGGAGGAAAGATGCTACTATTCAGACGAATATTGACAGGCATAATGCTGCTGGTGTTTTTCACACTACCCAGTATGTCAGTTTTAGGTCAGCCACCCAGTGGCGCGGCGCTTCGCTTTGTCCACACCATCCCCGGTGCGTCACCTATTGATGTCTATGTGGGTGGTGTGCTGACGGTTTCCAATCTGGCATTTGGTGAAGCTACCGAATATATCAATACAGAAGCCGGAGCACTGGACATCAAGGTCACTCCTAATGGTGCATCGATTGCATTATGGGAGCAGACTGTCGAGGCCACTGTTCGAACTGCTTATACACTGACGGCAACCACCCAGGAAAGTGACCTGTCGTTTGCAGTTTACGAAGATGATTTCACACCGGTACCGCTGGGTAAAACCCGCTTTACGGTCATTCATGCCATTCCAGATGCACCCGCAATTGATGTGCTTCTGGAAGACGGCAACCCTGTTTTACAGGGTATCGCATATGCCCAGCCTGCTACAACCGGCACACTCGATATTCAGATTTTGCCATACAGTATGCTGATCGTCCCGGCGGGTGGCACTGTGACCGATGCGGTGGTCGAAACAGGCATTCTCCCGTTGAGCAGTGGCACATCCAGCATGCTGCTGGTTTACGGCACACTGGAAGAACCACAGTTCAAGATTCTCACAGCGCCGACAAATGCCCAGGAAATTGGTGGATTTGTCCGCTTTGTTCACGGGGTCGCAGATGGCCCTGCTGTGGATATTTATATCAATGATACGCTGGCGTTTATCCTGAACGCGTCCGAAGCTGGCCGCCACGATACCGATTTCATCAGCGTTCCTGCTGGAAGTTATGAAGTCGCTTTCCGTGCCGCTGGTACCCAGCAGGATCTGGCCACAGCAACGGTTGAAGTCAGCGAAGGTGATTACCTGACTGCGGTTGCCCTGGCTTCAGAGGATGGCATCACACCGGTTGTGTTTAATGCCGATCTCTCAGTAGCCACACCCACTGAAGCATGGATTCGCGTGATCAATGGCAGCGAAGCAGGTGCAACTGTTTCAGCTTCACTGGCCGATGGCACCTTCCTAGCAGACAATCTCGCCAGTGGTGAAGCGGGCGAACCTGTCGCCATTGCACCTAATGCACAGGAAATTGTCGCCGGTGTAACGATTGACGGTGGCAGCAATATCTTCAGCCTCCCCTCGCAGACATTCTACGGTGGCGTGTTCTATGACCTGCTGGTCATTGGTGGCGATCTTTATCCCCTCCAGCCGGTTGCACTCGCACAGAGTGTCGGCAGCGCACCGGGTGCAGAGATGATGGCGGAAGTACCCGCAGAGGTAACGCCAGAAGTCGTGGTCGAGGCTACTGAAGAAGTTGTCGAGCAACAACCTGAAGTGGTGGTTGAGCCAGCCCAGGCACCAACCGAAGCACCTGTTGTAGAAGCACCCTCACAGACTGCTTCGCTTCCCACTGATCTGCCACAGGGTCGTGTCTTTAATCTGAACCCAGACGCGAATCTTCAACTGCGTCTCTATCCCGACTCACAGGCACAATCACTGGCGCGGATGCCTTTTGGCACGGTTGTCGCGATTGTGGGCCGCGAAGGTGAACTGGCACCAAATCAGCCAGCCACACCTATCCCGCCAGATTATGAATATGTTGACCCGGCATCGCTGCTGGAAGAAGACGAAGATCTCCCCAGAGATGAAACCTGGCTGCGCGTCATGTATCTCACACCCGATGGTGGCACGATCACCGGCTGGGCACGTGCAGACTTTATCGACGTGCGCGATCCTGAAGGTCAGCGGATTGACCTGAAAGAGATTGAAACCACAGCAGGTAATGTCCCTGGCACGGCATCGAACACTACGTTTGATCAACCCGACGCTCCACGGAGCGAGGTCACGGTTGAAGCCACTAATCTGAACCCCGATGCTAATCTGAATATTCGTCGCATCCCTAATGCGGACGGTGATGTTCTGGGAACCATGCTGACCGGTGAAGTCGCAGATTTCGTAGGTATCAATCCCAATCAGGATTGGATTTATGTCAGCTTCGCTAACACTCAGGGCTGTACCGTAGAGGGTTGGGCCAGTGCCGAATTCCTGACCTACCGTTTTAACGATGCGCCAGTCGAAGTTGCGGAACTGCTGGACAGAGGTCTGTTCACCGTTCTGGAAGGCGTCCAACAGGTCCCTGATCCAGTTTGCACCGGTGCTCCCGTTTCTGCTGCAGAACCGACCCCCATCAAAGATGCCATCGTAGCTACTGTCGCGCTTGATCCGGGTGCAAATCTGAATCTGCGCCGTGACCCGGCTGAGATTTCCACTGTGCTGGTACAGGTTCCCAGCGGTACACAGGTGATCGTCAACGGGCGCTCCAGCGATGCCAACTGGTTAGAGGTCACGTATGAATCGCCACAAGGCACATTCGACGGCTGGATTGCCGCCCGCTTGCAGACTTCTGCGGGTACATCCACCTTTGTGCTGCTGACGTTGAATGGTGCAACCTTCGCGCTGGAAGATGTCCCGCTGGCGGAAGGTCAGCTAGACGTGACCCCTTCAGCCACAACCGCACCAGCAACCGTGCAACCAACTGTTACCCCGACGGTAGCAACCAACGGCTGATCTGATCCATTTCACAACATTAAAGTCCTGTGTCGCAACTGCGGCACAGGACTTTTTCTTTAGTAGCACATTTCCAGCTTACGGGTACAATGGGGATACAAACATTGAGCAATAGTTAATACAAGTGTGAGGGAACATGCGGTATTTAGGAACTGTTTTTTTTGTGATGATTTTGCTGGTCACAGCCTGTGCCGAATCGCCACCCCTGCCGACCCTCATTCCGACCAATACCCCCCTGCCCACCGAAACACCCAGCCCAACACCACCAGCAACGTCTACGCCCCTACCCAGCATCCAGGAACTGACCCGCGCAACTGACCCGTCACAGCAGGCTTTTATTCGGGTTATTCATGCAGCGCCTGAAGTGCCGACCATTGATGTTTTTATCGAGCGTTTAGCTGTCGGCACCAATC
>JBBSQD010000253.1:0-9648 GCA_038258185.1 Aggregatilineales bacterium
ACAATGTATTTTGCAAGCGCAAAAGTAAGTCATTTCTGACATCATTTGGAATAGCCGGATGTGAGAGTGCTTCAAGCTCCATTTCCTTTGCATAGACTAAGAGGCTGTTGTTAGGATGATTCAGAAATCTATATCTACCTAGTTCAATTTGATTAGATAGTCCAATAATCTTAGTGGCGGTTCCTGGATCATTATTCATAATGGCGCTGATATACCCACGTACCGTATTATCCAAATGCCCAGTTTGATTATGTAACAATCCAGACAAATATCCGACCTTATTCTGAAATGCGTCGAATTGGCTCAGAGTTATCATCGGTTTGTTTGGATATCGCCTTATGAAACTTGGCTCAACACCATAAGATAATTCATTAACATATTGTTGAAGTCCTTGTTCCCTAAATGCTTTATTTGTCATCTTATACTCTTCAATAAATTTCTCAATGTTGTCAGAAAAACGACAGACAGTATCCGAATTATGAACAACCCACGCGCCATCCCCGACTGCGAACGTGTGAACTGTTTCAACCGATCTGGGTGATATTGCCCTATTGCGCCGGTAGCCATGACTGTCCCTTTGCTGCTAAAATCGATTATCATTCTGGCGTAAATTGGAAAAGAGTCAACTGGTATGCGGTTTGATATCCATAAGGTGCGGGCGTATCTGGTCAATGAATTGCTGGCGGCCACCCAGACCGTTGCGGATGTGCGTGACGATGGCACGGATCTGATTCTGGCCGATCTTCGCAGCGGCGAAGCGATCATTATTTATCTGATTGAACGGGTGATGCCGGTTGCTGAAATTATCGAGACGATGACCGAGAACACCCAAAAAGGGCTGTATACGCTGTTTGTGCTGTGGGGGGATATGCTGCTGCCGGAAGAAGGCTCGGTGTATCTGCCGGATGACTGGATGGAAACCCTCTACAGCCTGTATGGTGGCAAAATCTATGGCTATGATTCGTATGGGCCGTTCACCTCGGTCTTTCCGGTGTATTTTGAAGATCAGGGTGGGGGCTTTAATCGATTCATCCGCTATGGTGACGCGATCACGGCTGCACATTTACATGCGGAAACGGTGCGCACCGATAATCGCTTTATCAGTGGATTCTGGCAGGTGGCGGATTTTGAAGACCGCGATCAGCCGCAAAACGGAACGGGTCAGCGGACGGCATTACGCCCTGACCGCAACACGATGGAAGCCTATTATGCACGTTTGACCGTAGCGCGGGATGCTGACCGTGAAACTATCCGGCGGGCATATCGTGACCTGGCGCGACAGTTTCACCCCGACCTTAATGACTCACCAGAAGCCAAAGAGCAGATGCAGCAGATCAATGAAGCGTATAAGCGGATTATGCAGCAACTAGGTGATAGTTAAATTGAAACCAATTGTCGAATGTATTCCGAATTTCTCTGAAGGCCAGCATCCCCAAGTGATCGCCCAAATCCGTGACGCGATTGCAGCGGTGCCGGAAGTGGCCGTTCTGGATGTGCATAGTGATGCCGACCATAATCGCTCGGTGATTACGTTTGCGGGTGCGCCTGCCGCTGTGGTCGAGGCGGCTTTCCAGGCGATCCGCACAGCCGCTGAACATATCAACCTTGATGAACAGCGCGGCACCCATCCGCGTATTGGCGCAACCGACGTGGTGCCTTTCGTGCCGATTTCGGGCATCAGCATGGCCGAGTGTGTCGCGTTGGCGGAGCAGTTGGGTCAGCGGGTAGGGGATGAAGTGGGCATTCCGGTTTAT
The DNA here is from genome assembly GCA_038258185.1 of Aggregatilineales bacterium. Taxonomy (GTDB): domain Bacteria; phylum Chloroflexota; class Anaerolineae; order Aggregatilineales; family Phototrophicaceae; genus JAIOHN01. The sequence goes on from JBBSQD010000253.1 coordinate 1,755, forward strand.
TTATATGAAGCAGCGGCGCGCCGACCTGAGCGACGGAATCTGGCGGAGATAAGACGCGGTGACTATGAAGGTCTGAAAGCCGATATCCTCACTCTTGCGGAGCGCAAGCCGGATTTTGGCCCAGCGCGATTAAGCTCGGCGGGTGCGACGGTGATCGGTGCGCGTGAACCGCTGATCGCCTATAACGTGTTTCTCACCACCGATGATGTTGAGATTGCGCGGAAAATCGCGGAAGTGGTGCGTTACTCCAGCGGGGGACTGGCTGGAGTCAAAGCGTTGGGCATGCTGGTCAAAGGTCAGGCGCAGGTGTCGATGAACCTGGTGGATTACCGGCGCACCTCAGTGGCGCGGGTGGTCGAGATGATTCGCCGGGAAGCCGTGCGTTATGGGGTAAGCATCCAGCGCTGTGAGCTGGTGGGGCTGATTCCGCAGCAGGCGTTGATTGATGCGGCGCGCTGGTATCTGCAACTGGATGATTTTGTGGATGATCAGATTCTGGAAACGCGCCTAGAGGCGGCGTTTGGGCATAAGGATTGAAATAGGGAGCGGCTGTCAGCCGCTCCCATGTTTTCAGACAGCCATTACCGACAGCAGTTCTGCCAGGGTGTTAACCAGCGTATCGACTTCTTCCGGCGTGTTATACACCTGGAAAGAAACACGAATCTGATTGTGGCCGTTCCAGGGGAAAATTGGCACTACAATGTGGTGATCCTCATACATGCGCCGCGCCAGTTCGGGCAGATCGCAATCCGGCAGCGGGACAGCAATCAACTGTGAAAACCATTCCGTGCTATAGGGGCTGAAGGGATCAATTTCGGTGATGGCAGTCATGCGCTGGCTAAAATCCACGGCCATGTCATGACCCCGCTGACGGACAGCCTCCCAATTATGTTCCTGCATAAAATCAATGGCGTTGGGCACCGTCAGATAGGCCGAGGTGTCACGCGTACCCTGCCACTGGCAGCGGTCAATCAGCGTTGAACCAGGGATCCAGCCGTGACTGATGACCAGCGGATCAATCTTATCGTGCCATTCCGGACGGACGTATAAAAAGCCCGACCCTTTAGGCGCACACATCCATTTGTGACAATTGCCAGTATAAAAATCCGCGCCAATGTCATCCAGATCAACCAGCATCTGGCCGGGGGCATGGGCACCATCGATCACTGTCGGGATGCCAACCGCACGCGCACGGGCGCAAATCTCTTTAATGGGGAAGGCCAGTGCGGTAGCTGACGTGACATGGCTGATACTGATCATTCTGGTGTTCGGTGTGACATCCGCCCAGAAGGCTTCGATCAGTTCTTCGCGGGTGGTGACAGGCAGCGGAATCTCATGCCGCACAATTTTCAGACCTGTTTTGCTGCTGATATAATCCCACATTTTGTCCACCGCGCCGTATTCGTGGTTGGTGGTCAGCAACTCATCGCCCGGTTGGAAGTCCTGCATAAAAGACCGGGCGACGGTGTTCATGCCGGTGGTGGCGTTGGTGACAAACAGCAGATTGCTCTCAGTGGTATGTAAATATTCCGCCAGCCGTTCACGGGCAGCGGCAATTAATGATTCCTGACGGCGACCCAGAAAATCAATGGGTTCCCACTCCAGCTCACGCTGCCAGCGGTGATAAGCCTCGAACACCGGGCGGGGACACGCGCCAAACGAGCCGTGATTGAAGAAGATAACATCCGGATTTAACAGAAACAGGTCTTTCAAAATAGCATCCTCTCGTGCTTGATTAACACGCTGGATTCGAACCTATCGCCCTGTATGGCGCTAGTACCACTTTGACCAGACTTTATGATTCTGCCGTTAGCGCATTTTGCAGGGCTTGCTGCACCTCCTCATAGGCCGGCTTGGGCTGGTAGTTACGGTCAAACAGCAAGGGGGCTGCGTCAGCATTGCCGAAAAATTCCGGAATCCAGCTATGCAGATCGGTAAAGCCCCAGAAAATAATGGCGTTGCAGGCTTCGGTTTGCAGACAAACCTCGACCACCTGACGATAATCCTCTGCCTGTCGTTCGAGAATCGACGCGGTGGGCAGGCCGGAATGGCGCACGTCCATTTCGGTGATCTGGACCTGTAAGCCCAGTTCACCCAATCGCTCGATATTTTCGCGCAGCTCGTCCGGATCAATTGACCTGTTCGGGCGGGCATCGCCCACCATAATGTGCATTTGCAGACCTACACCGTCAATTGGCACGTCATTTTCCAGCAAAGCGCTCACCAGCTCGTAAACGCTGTCCGACTTTCTGTTCATGGTTTCAGTACTGTAGTCGTTGTAGAACAGCATCGCGTCCGGGTCGGCTTCGTGGGCAAAACGGAAAGCCAGTTCGATGTAATCATCACCGATCAGGCTTTTCCATTGGGTCTGCCGCATGCGACCAGAATCGTCCACGCCTTCATTGACTACATCCCAGATAGCGATGCGCCCTTTATAGCGCCCGACTACCGTGTCAATATAATTTTTGAGAATTTCAATGGCTTCTTCACGCGAATAATCGCCGTTTTCCAGCCATTCAGGGAAGCACTGATGCCATAACAGGGTGTGACCGCGCAGTGCCATGTCGTTGGCTTCGGCAAATTCCAGCATGGCATCCGTGCCTTCAAAATCAAAGGTATCTGGTGTGGGCTGGGTCACGCACATTTTCGTTTCCCACTCTGTCGTGATGAGATTAAACTCACGGCTGACTGTGTTTGCATAGTCTGGTTCATTTTCTAACAGCCCCGACTGCACCGCCGCGCCGATAAAAATACCGTTTTCGTCAGCGAGTTCACGCAGCGTCAGGGGCTCCGCGTCTGATTGAGCATAGACAAAGATGCTGCTCACACTGAGCACCAGTCCCAGACCGAATAGAATCAGTTGCCGCATAGTTTAATCTCCTGTTTTACTTAAATATTTTCGATACTTAATTTACCATCTTTCAATGCCTGCTTGAATTGCGTGATGGTCGCCGCGACACCATCCGTTAATGACGTTTCTGGCACCGGGCCAATCGCTTTGACCAGTTCGCTGTCATCAAAGCCTTCTGGCAGGGCCAGCGGCTGGGGTTCATAAGTGATCGTGCCTTTGGCGGCGGGTTCTGCTGCTTCAATGGCAGCGACCACATCGCTGACATGGGCGATGCTGCCTTTCAGGTTGAATACGCCGGCACCCTTAAAGTCGGCACGAGCGGCCTGAATAAAGATTTTGGCGACATCATCCGTATACTGGAAACCATTATACCCGCCGTAGGTGATGCGATAGGGTTGCCCCGCAGCGGCGGCCAGCATGGCTTTGGTCGGTGTGGAGGTCAAGCCCTGGTCACGGGCTGGCCCGTAGATGGTGTAGGGGCGCAGTCCAATGCTGCTGATGCCATCATCGCGCCAGTAAATTTTGGCGGTGCCTTCATTGGCGTGTTTGTAAACGCCATAATGATTAAGCGGGTTGTGGGGGGCATCATGCTGCACTAATCCAGCGGGATAGTCGTCTGGTGCGCCATAGACCGCGATGCTGCTGGCGTAAATCACACGGCTGAGCTGGACGCGTTTGGCCGCCTCAAAAATATTGACCGTGCCGACTACATTCACCCGTGCGCCCAACGGCGGATCAGCTTTGCAAAAGGGCACCTGAAGCGCCGCCAGATGAATGACATGAGTCGCATTGGCTTCACGCATGGTTGCTTCGACAGCCGCCAGGTCGGTCACATCCCCGGTGAGAAAATTCACCTGGGCGATTTCATCATCGGACATAATCAGTTTCAGGCGGTGCGGGTTGCCACCCAAATCAAAGATGGTGGTGGAAATCCCTTCGCGGACGAGATTGCGCACTACCCAGGCACCCAGGCAGCCGAGCGCACCGGTAATCAAAAAACGTTGTTCTGACATGGTGTCTTCCTTAACATTAAACCTAAAGGCAGGCTGCTCGCCTGCCCATAAAATTTGCTACTGATCTAACTCGCCTTTGAGCAAACCCATCGGGAGGGGCGCTGGACGCTTGACGCTGCTTTTGATTTTGATATGCCGCCCGGATGTGGATGACTCATCAAAGGCCTGCATGACATCCAGAATGTGATACGCCAGTTGACCGCTGACGCGATGTGGACGACCAGAGCGCAGCGCATAAGCCATATCCGCCACACCGATACCGCGTCCCACCTGATCACTGTGCGAAAGTGGTATTTCTTTCCAGTCACTTTCACCTGCGCGGCGTACCATTACCGGCCCACCGAATCCATTGGGATCGGGCACGCGCATCGACCCCTCAGAGCCGTAAATTTCCAGTAGGGGCAGGTTGTGACTCCAGACATCGAAGCTCATGATAATAGTGCCAATCGCACCGCTGGCAAAATCGACCACGCCGGCTAAATGCGTGGTGACATCGACATCAATTTTGGTGCCATTCAGCGGCTGACTGGTGATGGTACGCTGGGCGAAACTTGTGCGGCTGGATGCGCCCACACGCTTGATCGGCCCCAGCAGATGCACCAGCGCGGTGAGATAATACGGCCCCATATCGAACAGTGGGCCGCCGCCAGCTTTGTAATAAAATTCCGGGTTGGGGTGCCAGGATTCATGGCCGTGTACCGCCATAAATGCGGTTGCGGCGATCGGTTGGCCGATCCAGCCATCGTCGATCAGCTTGCGGCTGGTCTGTAAGCCTCCGCCCAGGAAAGTGTCCGGCGCACAGCCGACCAGTAAGCCTTTGGCCTCCGCAGCATCGAGAATCTTTTTGCCGTCGTCGCGGTTTAGCGCCAGCGGTTTTTCCTCGTGGACATTTTTACCTGCGGCAATCGCCTGCAGGCTGACCTCGGCATGGGCCGCGGGAATGGTGAGGTTGATAACAATCTCGATTTCCGGGTCAGCCAGCAGTTCTTCAACTGAACAGGCTTTGGGGATATTGAATTCCTCAGCACGGGCTTTGGCACGCGCGACATCAATATCCGCACAGGCGACCACGTCGAGAATGTCAAAAACGGCGCAACCGCGGAAATAAGCCGGGCTGATGTTGCCACAGCCAACGATACCGACTTTTACTTTTTCCATTATTCAGCTTCCTTTAGGTGGATGAGTAAGGCAGTGGATTAAATGCAAAACTGTGTTGATCTTAAAGGGCTTTCACCGCCCGTAACCATGACTGCGCGATGAGTGCGTGCCCGGCCTGGGATGGATGCACACCATCACCGGCCCAGAAGGCGGGTTCGCGTTGGGTAGCGGCGGCGGCGAACAGGCCATCCAGCGGGATATAAACCGCGCCAAATTCCATGGCCATCTGGCGGGCAACCGCGATTTTAGGGTCTAAATCAACGCGCCACTCGCGGCGATCCTGCGGCACGGGCAGCACAAATGGCTCGCAGATAATCAGACAGGTATTAGGCAGTTCGCGGCTTAACGTTTCCAGAATAAAGCGATAATCCGTTTCGTAGGCACCTGCGCTGGTGAGGTCGTCGCTGTCATAGCGCCGCCAGGTGTCATTGATGCCAATGAGAATCGATACCCAATCGGGTTTCAGTTCCAGGCAATCAGCAATCCAACGCTGCCGCAGATCCTTCACGCGGTTGCCACCGATGCCACGATTGAGAAAGCTGACGTTTTTCTCTGGATACAGCGCGGAGAACCACGCGGCTGTCTGGGCAGCATACCCCCAACCCAGATCAGCAGGGTTATCACGGTTGCGACCGGCATCCGTGATGCTGTCGCCCTGAAATAAGATGGTTTGATTATTTTGAATAAACATGGCTCTCTATTATTCCTGTCATAGGGATGGCGGTGCGCCACCCCTGATGGTTAAATCTGGAAATTTAGCTATCTAACTGACCAGCGAGCAAGCCCATGGGCAGCGGCGCCGGACGTTTGACCGTGCTTTTCAGCTTGACGTGACGGCCTGTGCTCGATGAATCATGGAACGCATGCATCAGGTCGAGGACATGATAAGCCAGTTGACCGCTGGCACGATGCGGGCGGCCACTTTGCAGCGCGTAAGCCATGTCCGCCACGCCAATGCCACGCGCGACTTTATCACTGTGGGTCAGCGGGATTTCACTCCAGTCTTTTTCACCCGCACGGCGCACCATGACCGGACCGCCAAAAGTATTGGGGTCGGGCACGCTGAGCGAACCTTCCGAACCGTAAATTTCGATACGGGGCAGGTTATGGCTCCAGACATCAAAACTGGTGATGAGGGTGCCGATCGCACCGCTGGCAAAGTCCATGATGCCGGTGACGTGCGTCGGGATTTCGACCTCAATTTTGTGACCGAACAAGGCTTCACTAGTGGCGACACGCTCAGGGAAGGAGATACGCGCCGAACCCGTCACCCGCTTGACCGGGCCAAGCAGATGGACGAGGGCTGTCAGGTAATACGGGCCCATATCGAACATCGGGCCACCACCCACTTTATAGAAAAAGTCGGGGTTGGGATGCCATGCTTCTGGCCCATGACTGAGCATAAACGCCGTGGCCGCGACGGGTTCACCGATCCAGCCGTCGTCGATCAGCTTGCGGCAGGTTTGCAGGCCACCACCGAGGAAGGTGTCCGGCGCACAGCCAACCAGCAGATCTTTTTCTTTGGCCTTTGCCAGCACTTTCAGGCCGTCCTTACGGGTAAGCGCAAACGGCTTTTCCGCATGGACATTTTTGCCAGCTTCCAGCGCCAGCAGACTGACATCCGCATGGGCTGCCGGAATAGTCAGGTTGATGACAATATCAATGTCGGGGTCAGCCAGCAATTCATCCACGGACATCGCCTTGACGCCATGTTCTTCACCTTTGGCTTTGGCGCGATCCAGATCAATATCCGCACAGGCCACGACTTCCAGAATTTCAAATGCGTCGCAGCCTTTGAAATAAGCATTGCTGATGTTTCCGCAGCCAATGATTCCGACTTTACTTGTTGCCACGAGCCAGTCCCTCCCCGGTCAGATAAGCGTAACTTTCTGACACAGCGGTCAGCATATCGGTTGCACAGCGATCCAGCTCAACGATGACCCAGTCGGTGGTAGCGGCAGCGGCGGGGATCAGACTGTGCCAATCCATGACACCCTGACCCACAGCGACCATATCCGACTTGGAATCGTCAGCAGGGCCATCTTTAATGTGCAGCAGTGGTGCGCGACTGCCAAGCGCTTTGACCACGCTGACCGGGTCCTGTCCGCCGACTTTCACCCAATACGTATCGAGCTCCAGCAGCACGGAAGAGTCGAGATTTTCCAGCATGATTTCATTGACGTTGCGGCCATCAAGCTGCTGATATTCCCACCAGTGATTGTGGTAAGCAAATTGCAGACCATTTTCGCTGGCGACTGCGGCGGCCTGATTCAGCGTATCGCAGGTCGCTTTAATCGCATCGAGCGAACTAAAATCTTCTGGTGGACGGAAAGGGCAGACCATACGCTTGGCGCCGATCGCCCCCAGCGTATCCAGCACTTCGTTTTTATCATCCCCCAGCGGCAGTTTGATGTGTGCGCTGGGAACCTGCAGGCCGAGTTCCTGAAATAATTTTCCGGCGGCTTCGGCGGTTGTGCCGGGGAAACCTGCCGTTTCGACACCGACATAACCCATGTCAGCAATCTTGCGGATGACGGCTTCATAACCTTTTTCCGCTTCCGCACGGACTGTATAAAGTTGTATTGCAATTGGTGCAGCCATTGAAAGTTCTCCTTAAGGATGTCTTATAATTGATAGGTTCGGGTGGCTGTCCCGTTCCATAGGTCAGCCTGCTCATGCGGGCTGAGGTTGTGCGTCACCGTTTTCAGCAGGTTTACCGTGTCGTCATAACTGCCACCGCGCAGGCATACCGGCCAATCACTCCCATACATCATGCGTGACGAGCCAAATAATTCCAGGGTGATTTCCAGATAGGACGCTAACAGGTCGGCGGTAAGTGGCTGCGGGTCGGCAGCGTTGAGGTAGCCCGATA